>JALOOI010000040.1 GCA_025454495.1 Anaerolineae bacterium | reverse complement strand
ATGAGAGCGGCGGTGGCCTGCGGGGCGCTCTGCGGGAACAGGTGCCCGTGCCCGGCGATGGTGGCATGGGTGGCGGCCGGCAGCAGCGCCGCCACGGCCGCCGCCGAGGCGGCCGTGTAGGTATCGCTGGTTTCGCCGCGGACGATGAGCGTGGGCAGCAGCCCGTGCAGGCGCGGCAGCACCTCCCACGTTTCGGCATAGCCGGTGTTGAAATAGTGGGCTTCCCATTCCGCCGACCAGGTGAGCGTGCGCGTGCCATCCGGCAGCGGGCGGGTGCCGTGTTCGGCGTACAGCCACAGCGCCTCATCCGGCCAGTCCTGGAACAGGGCCCGGCGGCGGAAGCCGGCGAAGGCTTCGTCCACGCTGGCGAAGTGCTGGCGGCGGCGCAGCGCCCCTTCGGCCAGCGGGATGGGCAGGTTTTGCTGCCGCGCCAGGCGGATGAGCGCCAGAATCTCCTGGCTGAGAATCGTTGGATCGAGCAGGATGAGCGCCCGGAAGCGCTGCGGCTGTGCCAGCACGGCCAGCAGCGAGGCGATGCCGCCGAAAGAATGCCCCACGGCGATCACCTGGTGCAGCCCGTAAGCGCCGAAGCCGGCCAGCAGATCATCGGCCAGGCTGCGCCAGTCCTGGGCCGGCTCTGGCGGGGGCGGCTGCGGCTGCCACAGGGCCCGCGGTGGCAAACACACCACCCGGTACTGTGCCAGCAGCGGGCGCAGCAGCGGCGTATAGGTTGGCGGCACAAAACCATTGGCCGGCGCGAGATGCAGCGGCGGGGCGGCGGGGTCGCCACCATAGTCCAGCAGCGGGGGTATCATCGGTGTCAGTTTATCCCTGTGTGCACGATAGGATGCCAGCGGGCGCGTTCAGCCGTCGCAGGGCGGCGCGGCGCATAAGCCATACACCCGCGTCTGCGGGTACGCCCCCGCCCAGGCGAACCAGAAATTGGCATACGCCCCGGTTTGCGCCAGGCGGGTGCCGGCCAGCGGGCCCGTCACCGCTTTGCCGAAGATCGTCCAGCCGCTGCCGGTTTCATGATCGTACAGGCGGCCCTCACGGGCGTAAAACGTCAGCACGCGGCCGCCCTGCCGGCGCTGGAACAGCACGGCCATGCCCACATCCCGCGAGCGATCAATGCGAATATTGTCCAGCGGGCTGACCACCCCCGGCTGCCAGAACGCCACCACCGGCACGCCGTTCACCGTGTCATTCACCACCTGCTGCGCCGCCAGCCGGCTAAAGGGATAGGCCACCGCCTCGCCGTCGATGAGCACGCCCAGGACGCGCTCCATGGCCGGCAGGCGCGGGTCGGCCGCCATGCTCTGGTAGGGCGGCTGCATCCGGCTGTCGTAGCCGGCCATGGGGGTGAGGCCGTAAGTGTAGCCGCTCAGCCGGGCATCGCCGACCAGAACCTGCCCCTGCGGGTAGCCGGCGCGGAAGGCGGCCAGGCTCACCACGCTGGAGGGCACCAGGGTGAGCATGGTGCCAGTGTAATCGCCCATCACCGCCACCCCGGTGAACTGCTGCCACCAGCTCTGGGTGAGTGTATCCCACATGATGAAGCCATTTTTACGCACCGCCCCGCTGACGGCAAAGCGCAGCGTCTGGCCGCCCACCCGGCGATCATAAGCGATGGCGCTGTTGCACAGCGGGCAGTAGGTGATGGCCAGCGGGCGGCCGCCCACCGTATCATTCACCACCTGGTGCTGCACCAGCACCGCCAGCGGGTAGGCGCGGGCGGCACCGTTCACCTCCACCGCGATCACCGGCGAGGTGTCCGTCAGCCAGTCTACCCCGGCCGCCGGCGCAAACAGCGGCTGATCCACCGGCACCACATCATCGCGGTCGCCCACGGCCCTAAAATCGCCCAGGGGCACCTCGCGCAGGTTGACATCGGTTTGCCAGCCGGCCAGCGAAATCATATGCTGGTTCAGCACCAGCACCCCGGCGGCCGCAAAGGCGGCCACCATCGCCAGCAGGAACAGGCTGTCCCCGTAACGCGCCAGAAATTTCTTCACCCCGGTCTCCCTGCCCGACCGCACTCAGGGCTGATAGATGGCCGTTTGCGGATGAAACGCGGCCCAGGCGAACCAGAAATGCGGCGCGGCCGCCAGCCGCGTCAGCCGCTGCCCGGCCAGCGGCCCGGTCATGGCTTCGCCCCACAGCGACCAGGTGCTGCCGGTTTCGGCATCGGTGATTGTACCATCTCCGGCGGCGCGAAAGGTGAGCGTTTGGCCGGCCACGGTGCGGTTGAACAGCACGGCGGTACCAATATCCCGCGAGTCGTCGATGGTGCGCTCATCCAGCGCCGTGACCATGCCCGGCTGCCACAGCGCCACCACCGCCGTCGTGCCCAGGGTATCATTGATAAGGCCCGCCTGGCTGAGGGCGCTGAACGGATAGGCCATGTCCACCGCGTCCACCGTGCCGGCCAGCACATATTCAAACGGGGGCAGGCGCTCATCGACCGCACCGCTGTACAAAAACGGATACTCCGAGGCATCGTAGCCGGCATAGGGGTTCACGCCGTAGCTGCGGCGGTGCCCCGTCTCGCGGGACAGCACCTCGCCCTGCGGGAAAGCCGCCGCAAACGCGCCAAAACCCACCAGTTGGGTGGGAATAATGGTGAGCAGCGTGCCATTGTACGCGCCGATAATGCCGGTGCCGGTGAACTGCTGCCACCAGCTTTCCGTCTGGCGGTCATACATAATCATGTCGCTGTTACGCAGCAGCCCGCTCACGCCGAATTCCAGCACCGCCTCATCCACGCGCCGGTCAAAGACGATGGCACTGTTGCACAGCGGGCAAAACGTCACCGCCACCGGCACCCCGTTCACCGTATCATTGGCGATCTCGTGCCACATCAAAATAGCCAGCGGGTAGGCGCGGGCCACGCCCGCCACCTCGACCACGATCACCGGCGAATGCGGCGCGAGCCACGTGGCGGCCGCCGTCACCGTCTCCACGGCCGGGTCCGTGAGGGCCGGAATGCCATCCTTGCCGGGGCCGCCGTTGAGAATTTCATCCAGGTCCACCGAACTGTTGCAAAAATCCGTCGTCCACCCCATGCGCAACTGCGGCGGGGCACAATTCTCCTGGGCCGCCACCGGCCACCCCGCCGGCAGCACCATCATACCGATCACACACAGCAGCACACCCCGCCATCCGCGCATCATGCGTTTCCTCATCCGTCTGAAAGCGATGCTGTCAGGGTAGCGGGCGATTCTTACGCAGCGGTTACAGGGGCCATGGTCAGCGGGCGGCCAGGAACGCCTGCACCTGGCGGGCCGCGGCCACCCCGTCTGCCAGGCGCTGCGCCAGATGGGCCACGCCGGGGCGGGGCGGTGGCGCGGCATAATCGCTGCCGGCCAGCACCATCCCCGGCGGCAGCAGGGCGTGCAGCGCGGCCACCCGCGCCATATGATCGGGCGGGAAGATTAAATCCGCTTCCGGCCACACATGGCGGGCCGTGACGGCCGGTGGCGGCAAATCCAGCGCCCGCAGCACCTCCGGCAGGCGGGCGGCAGCTTCGTCCGGGGCGGCCCGCAGCGCAATTTGCAGCAGCGTACCGCCGGGCGGGGTACGTTCCCCCGGCGGCAGGTGATGCAGCCAGGCGACCTCCGCCGGCAGCGAGTCCGCCGGCACCGTGACGGGCCCGGTATAGCCGCAGGAGAAGCGCGTGATGATCTCGTACTGCCAGGGCAGCAGATGCTCCGTGATGGCGCTGCGATAGCCGTAAAACAGGCGGGCGGCATAGCGGGCCGGCAGCGCCAGGATGAGCGCCCGCGCATCCAGCAGCAGGCCGTTCTCCAGGCACAGGGCGAAGCGGCCATTTTCCAGCTCGCCCGTGCTGCTGACGGCCATCCGCATCAGGCGCGGCCCGGTCAGCCGGGCCAGCAGCGCTGCCACCAGGGTGTCGGTGCCGTGGCGGAACAGCACCCCGCCGGGCGCAGCGGTCAGCGCCTCCGCCAGACCCGCATCGGCCAGCAGCGGGGACTCGCGCAGGCTGGCATCACTCAGCAGGCCCGCGCCGTCCATGACGAAACCCGCCTGGCGCACGGTTTGCAGGCTGCCGCCGGGCTGGCGCTGCACTTCGATCAACGTATACGGGATACGCTGCTGTTCCAGGGCCCGGGCCGCGCTCAGCCCGGTCAGCCCGCCCCCCACAATGACGACGGTTCGCGGTGGCATCGCCCCCTCCTTCGCTTACAACACGGTATACAGCAGCGCGGCATGGTCATCCTGTTCAAATTCGCTCAGGTTGGCGATGGCCAGGTAGCCGCGATCATACAAATATTCGACGTGCGCCCCCGCCTCCTGAAGCGCCAGCAGCACATCAAAACCATGCTTATCAATGTACAGCGCTTTGGAAATATCGCTGATGCTGAGGGGCTGCGGGGCGCTGCGTAAAATGTCCAGGATGCGCTCCTGCTTCAGCGTCAGCCGTTCTTGCAGCGTGGCGATGCGGGCATACACATCGTCAATGGGTTCTTCGTGGCCGCCCAGGGTCAGGCGAATGCCGGGCAGCCGGGCGATTTTGTGCAGCGATTCGCGGTAGTGGCCCACGCCGGTATAGTGGGTGATGCTCTCGGCGGCCAGGTGCGGCGAGGTGCGCGGCAGAATATGGTCGGCACTGAGCAAAATATCGCCGATGAGGATGGCCACCTGCCCGGAACAGTGCCCCGGCACATGGTAAAACTGCATCCCATCCAGCGCGGTACCTTCTTCCAGCAGCAAATCCACCTGGATGGAGCGCACATGCTTCTTGCTGAAGCCGTACATCTCCAGCAGCCCGGCCAGGCGTTCTTCGCGCACGCCGGCCCGGCGCAGGTAAATGGTCAGGTTGCGGGTGGCCACCACCACGCGCTCTTCATAATTGGTCAGCACGCGCTTATCCAGCGGATGCACACCCACCCGGGCCCCGCCGGTAGCTTCCAGCAGGTGGGCCAGCCCGCCAAAATGATCGACGTGGCCATGGGTGATGAGGATGCGCTCAATATCGGTCACGCGCAGGCGCTCGCCAAAATCGTCCCGCAGCGCCGCCAGGCCGGCCAGCAGGTCATCGGTGCTGCGCCCGAAGCCAGAGCCGGTGTCGATGAGGGTGGGCACGCCGGCCTCCAGCACCACATAGCTGTAGCCCACGAAGCCGGGCGGGAAGACGACGGCCGGCAGGCGATACAGGCGTGCGCCATTGCTGGCATGGTAACAGGTGACGGGTGGCAGATCGGTCATGGTCGGCTGGCTTTCCGGCGGGCAAAATCCTTGCGCCTGGGATAGCCCGGCCGCACCCGGTGACGAAGGCGGCCGGGTACGGGGCTTAGTCCGGTCGAGAACGCCCGCGCTGGCGGGCGGCGGCGAGGCCATGCGCTTCGACGATCAATTCACGGGTGCGCGTGGCGTTATCCCCCGCCGGGTTGAGGATGCACAGATAATGCTGGCGGGCATAATGCGGGTGCGGCAGGAACACATTGAGGGCGGCATAATCCGGCGTGGTGGCCGCTGCCTCTGGCAGCAGCGCCTGAAAGGTGGCTTTGCTCACGCCGATGTTGACGCGAAACACGCCCTCCCGGTTAAGCTGCGACACGGTATCAAACTCGTTGTCCTCATAGCCGATGGTGACAAACGCCACGCGATGATCGTCCCCGACGAAGAAAAAACGGTAGCCATAATTGTCTTCCTGCTGAACCTCGTCCAGCCCGGCCACAAAGTCCTGTACCTCGGTCTGATTCATGCTGTGCTCCGGTGGCGATGGCCGCCTGGCAGTATGGCCCGGCGCGGTTTATCCGGCCGGCGCAATCTGCCCGTTGATGATACGCAAAAGCTGTGCCCGCTGCAAAAAATCGCGGGTGAAAATGTCCAGTTCGGTGGTCGTCACCAGCGTCTGGGCGCTGCCATCCAGCCGCGCCAGCAGGAAGGCCCGCCGGGCGCTGTCCAGTTCGGCCACCACTTCATCCAGCAGCAGCACCGGCGGCTCGCCGCAGCGCTGGGCCAGCCAGTCCAGTTCGGCCAGCTTCAGCGCCAGCACGGTGGTACGCGCCTGGCCGCGGCTGCCATACAGGCCGCAGTCCCGCCCGTTGATGAACAGGCGCAGTTCGTCGCGGTGGGGGCCGGAAAGTGTCGCGCCGCGCTCAATGGACTCGCTCTGTTCGGCCTGCAACTGCGCGTAAAGCTGCGGCTGAATTTGCGCGGCCGTCAGTTCGCGGTGCAAATCCAGCCCCGGCACGTTAAAGGAGCGCTGGCCGCTGCCGCCGGCGGTGGGGGTAAAGGCCGGCTGATAATGCAGCGTCAGCGTTTCGCGGCTGCCGGTCAGCGCGTCGTGGGTGCGCTGCGCCAGGCGTTCCAGTTCGCGCAGGAACATCTGCCGGCCGGCGATGAGCACCGCGCCGGCGAGGGTCAGTTGTTCGTCCCAGTAGGGCAGTTCCTGGCGGCCGGCCCGCCGTTCTGCGATGCGCCGCAGCAGGGCATTGCGCTGCGGCAGCACCTTTTCATACTGCTCCAGCGCTTCCAGGTAGCTGCTGACCCCCTGAATGAGGGTGTTATCCATATAGCGCCGCCGGTCCGCCGGGGAGCCTTCCACCAGGATTAAATCCTGCGGCAGGAACAGCACCACCGGCAGCAGCCCCACCACATCCATCACGCGCTTTTCCACGCCGTTCAGCTTGAGCGTCTTTTTAAAGCGCGGCGTGCCGCTGCTATGATCCAGCAGCAGGGTCACTTCCAGATGCTGCACCCCGCCGCGCCGCCCGCCCAGGTCGGCCGTCAGCCGGGCGAAAGGCAGCGGATCGTGTTCGGTGCGCCAGTGGATCAACTGGCGGTCGCTGCTGGTGTAGGGCGAGCGCGAGGTGGCCAGATAGTAGATGGCTTCCAGCAGGCTGGTTTTGCCCTGGGCGTTATCGCCGTGCAGCACCACCGGCTGCCCGGCCGTCAGGCTCAGTTCCAGGCGGGCATAATTACGAAAATTGGTCAGTGACAGATGCTGGATATGCATGGGCCCATTTATGCCCGACCAGGCGGCCCAGGCGGGCGCACGGTAGCCGGCAGTGACGTTGATAGCATGATTAAGCGGGCGGGCCGGCACCGGGCCCGGGCGGCCGGGACGGGCGGCCGGCCTCAGCGGGCGGCCAGCAGCAGATGAATGACCGCGCCAATGGCGGCCAGCGTCACCGGCATGATGGCGATGATGAGCAGCACCTCCAGCCACTGCTGCATCTCCGGCGTAAGGCCGCGTTTGCGTTTGGGTTTCGGCGGCAACGAGTCGGGCATGGGTTGAACCTCATGGAAACACCGGCACAGAGGTACAATCATCCTAATCCAGAAATCGGCTTTTTGCAAAGGACAGCGCCACCATGCACCCCAACCCCACCCGCTTACTGATCGCCACGCACAACCAGGGCAAGCTGCGCGAATACCGCGACCTGCTGGCCCACCGGCTGCCGGACATCGTGGGGCTGGCGGAAGCCGGCATTACGCACGATGTGGACGAAACCGGCACCACCTTTGCCGCCAACGCGCTGCTGAAAGCGCAGGCCTATGCCGCGCTGGCCGGGCTGCCCGCCCTGGCCGATGACAGCGGGCTATCCGTGCTGGCGCTGGACGGCGCACCGGGGGTGTACAGCGCCCGGTATGGGGGTGACGGGCTGGATGATGCCGGGCGGCGGGCTTACCTGCTGGCGCAGATGCAGGCGGTGCCGGCGGCGGAACGGGCCGCTTTTTTTACCTGCGTCATCGCCCTGCATGACCCGCACAGCGGGCGCAGTGCCATCGTCAGCGGGCGCTGCGACGGGCACATTTTGACGGCCGAACGCAGCCGGGGGCACGGCTTTGGCTATGATGCGCTGTTCGTGCCGCAGGGCTTGAGCGAAACTTTCGCTGAATTGAACCCGACCGACAAACACCGCATCAGCCATCGCGGGCAGGCGGTGGCGCAGCTCCCGGCGCTGCTGGCCGAGGTCTTTGGCACGTAAGCGGCCCGGCCGGCGCGTTACTGGCTCATCGGCATGATGACATGCACGAAATCTTCGCGGTTTTCCGGGCGCAGCACGCCGGGGTTTTCCGCGCCGTTGCTCTGGAAGACCACCCGTTCTTCTTTGATGACCCCCAGCACTTCGATGAGGTAGCGAATGTTGAAGCGGATGTCCAGCGGCTCACCTTCGACGTGGGCATCCAGCCGGTTATCGGCGCTGCCCCGCTCCTGGCTTTTGCCGGTGATGATGACTTCGCCAGGTTCGCCGGGGGCGGTGGGCGGCTTCACGTACAGCCGGCCGCTGTTGGCGCTGTCGCGGGCGAAAATTTCGGCCGTCTGGCATTTCTTCAGCAGGTCTTCGGTGTACATCACGCTCTGCGTCACGTAGCCGCGCGGGATGATGGTGGTGAAATCCGGGAAGCGCCCTTCCAGCAGTTGCGACGATACATCCACATTGGGCAAATGGAAGGTGACGACATCGCGCCGGTCGGGCAAAGATACGCTCACTTCTTCGTCATCATCGCCCAGCACGCGGGCCACTTCGTTCAGCGCCCGCGCCGGGATGACCATTTCGACGCGGCCGGAGTACGGCGTGTCCAGCTTGCCGGTACGCACGGCCAGGCGGTAGCCATCGGCGGCGGCCATGGTCAGCAGGTCTTTATCAATCAGCGTATACACCCCGGTGAGGATGGGGCGCGTATCCTGGCGGGCGGCGGCAAAAGAGGTCTGGGCGATCATTTCCTTCAACATGCGCCCGCTGACGATAATGCCGCTGTCGTCGCTGTGGGTGATGGGCGGGAATTCGTCCGCATCAATGCCTTTGATCTGGGAGATGGTGGTGCCACAGCGCACGGTGACGGTGTGCGTGCTGTTGTCCAGGGTCAAATCCACCCGTTCCCGCGAGAGCTTGTTCACCAGGTCAGCCAGGGTTTTGGCCGGCAGGGTGATCGCGCCGGGCTTCTCCACCTTCGCGCCGATCCACATGGTGATGCTCAATTGTAGATTGGTGGCCACCAGCTTCAGGCGGCTGTCTTCCGCTTCCAGCAGGATATTTTCCAGCACATGAATCGCCGGGCGGGCATCAATCGCCTTCTGGACGATGTTCACCCCTTTGGCCAGATTTTCCTGCAATACACTGATCATCATAACGCTTCGCCTTTGCGCCTGTTCCCGGCCGTGTGCAGGGGGACTGGTAAAAATGCCATTAATAGCTGAGTCAGTGCTGAATCGGAATATATCCCAACATATCCCAAATATCCCAATGTTACGATATATCCCAACTTACCATTATACACGAATTCTGTCAGCGGGAAAACTGCCGGCCGTGCCGATTTTGAGGGTGGCGGCCCCCCGCCCGGCAATTGCTTGACAGCCGATTGTATATTGCATACAATATGAGACAGGGTTAAATAAATGCTGATTTTTTGCTGAACCAGGTTTTTGTTGAAGATGACTTTTTCACAAATCCAGCCGGTGAGCCTGCGTGAACAGGTGGTGGAGCAAATCCGCACCGCCATCATTGAAGGTCGGCTGCGCCCCAACGATCATATCGTGGAGGCCAGCATCACGCAGCAGCTCGGGGTTAGCCGCACGCCGGTACGCGAGGCGCTCATCCTCCTAGAACAGGATGGGCTGGTGGTGTCGCAGCCGCACCGGGGCTGTTTCGTGCGCACCTTCACCCCGCGGGACGTGGCGGACATCTTCACCATGCGCACCACCCTGGAGAACTTCGCCGGGGAACGCATCATCGACCACCTGACCGAAGCCGATTATCAGCATCTGGAAGACCTCATCACCCGCCAGCAGCAGGCCATCGCCGTGGATGATATTCAGGTGCGGGCGCTGGACATGAGTTTTCATCAGTACCTGGTGCGTAAAAGCCAGCACGAGCTGCTCATCCACAACTGGCAGCAAATCGTCGCGCAGATCGCCGCTGTCCTGTACCTGCGGGCGGAAGCGATCCCGGATTATGATGAAAACCTGGCCATCCATGACCATACCGCCATCATCGAAGCCTACCGCCAGCGTGACCTGTCCGCCCTCATCGCCGCCAATCGCCGCATTAATCTGCGGGTCGCCGGAGAATGCCAGTACGCCGTCGAAACGGCCCTGAAGGCCCGCAAAAGCTAAGGGGCCGGAAGGACGCGCCGGACGCACACCTTTCTGGTCGGGTGTTGATTGTATACAATATGCAATTTTTACCAGGGGAATAATCGTCGGTGAGGGGCTGCGGCCGCCGCCGGCGTGATCCAGCGTTTTTCTGCCAGGCAGCACCGCCGTCCGGCAGGGCGCTTTTGTGACCATCGTTTATTTTTTTAAGGAGCACGCTTATGAAACGCAGGGCCGCAGGGCTGCTGGTGACACTGGCACTGGCATCCGGTTTGATGTTCGGCATCGTCCGCGCACAGGAGAGTATCACCATCTGTTTTGGCTTCCAGGACCTGGAAACCGAGTTCTGGGTGGCGGGGCACAAAGCCATCACCGAAACGCTGCGCGAACAGGGCATCGAAGTGCTGGAATACAACGCCAATGAAGACCCCAATCGCCAGCTTGAACAGATCAACGAATGTATTGCCCAGGGCGTGGATGGCATCATCATCATCCCGCAGGATGGCGACAGCGCCGTGACCATCGTGAATGCGGCCCAGTCGGCCGACATCCCGATCGCGGTGTTCAACCGCCCGCCCAATGATCGCAGCGCCGGCATCATCGTCGTGGCCGACAATGTGAGCGCCACCGAGCAGGCCGTGGAATTTATGGCGCAAAAGGCGCTGGTGAAATGGGAAGTGACGCAGGAACCCATCCAGCCCCTCATCCTGGTCGGTGCGCTGCAGGACACCAACGCCATTGGCCGCCGTGACGGGTTCTTCAACGTCATCAATCGCTACAGCGAACGCTTCCCCGGCGCATTCGCCACCCCCATTGAAGTCGCCACGGAATGGGATGCCGCCACCGCGCTGGCCAATCTCGAAGCCGCCATCACCGCCAACCCCGGCGTAGACTTCATCTTCACCTCGTCGGACTTCCTGTTCCCCACCATTCGTTCCGTGCTGGAACCGCGCGGGATGTGGGTGCCGGCCGGGCAGCCGGGCCATGTCATCATGGGCGGGCTGGATGGCGATGCCACCGCGTGCAGCCTGATCGAACAGGGCTTTGTGGATGCCACCGGCGTGCAGGATCTGTTCCTGGAAGCCGAACTGACCATGAACCGCCTGCTCCAGGCCATCGAAGCCGGCGAAACGCAGCCCAATGAAGTGCTGCTGGATCCGGGCTTTGCGCTGACGGCCGCCAGCATTCAGTTTGAACGCAGCCGCATGTGGGGCTGTGTGCTGTTCGACGAAGGCTTCCTGGACCAGTAGTACGCTGCGTCCGGCTGTGCCACCGGGGCGTGCCACCCGGCCGCCCCGCCGGGCGGTGCCCCGGTGCCGCCGGTGTTGTTGTTTACAACCAGACCAGGGGCGCGGCTGCGGCCGTGCCCTCCCCATCTGCCTGAACCACGAGGGACATTCATGAGTGTGACGACACCTTCCAGCTCACCCCCGCCGCCGGCGCTGTCTGGCCTGGCCCTGGCGCAGCCTGGCGCAGCCGGCCGGCCGCGGCTGGCCTTCTGGCGACGGCTGCTGCTCTCCGATTATTTTGTGCTTTATTTGACCGTGTTCTTATTCGTCAGCGCGGCCATCATTTTTCCGCGCATCGGCCTGGCCGGCACCCTGGGCCTGCCCACCAACATCAGCAACCAGTTTTTGAACATGTGGCCGCTGCTGGCGGTGGCCCTGGGGCAAACCTTCGTCCTCATCATCGGCGGCATTGACCTGTCGCAGGGGTCGGTGATGGCCATCACCAGCGTCATCGGCGCAATGGTCATGTCCACCACGCTCGACCCCGCCATGTTCGACAAAAGCCCGGTGTGGGGCAGCATCCTCACCGCCGAAGGCGGCCTGCTGCGGGCCAGCCCGGAACTGGCCGTGCCCCTGGGGGTGCTGGCCATGCTGCTGGTGGGCGCGGGCATCGGCTTTTTGAACGGTTTCGCCATCACCAAATTTCGCATTGCGCCCTTCATGGTCACGCTGGTGACGATGACCTTCTTCAGCGCCTTTGCCCTGTGGCTCACCCAGTCGCGCAATATTTCCGGCCTGCCGGAAGAATTCCTGCGCCTGGGCACCGGCGATATTATCTCGGTGTACCTGGGCCCCAAACTGGAAGCGCAGATCGCCCGGCGCGATATTCTGCCGGCCATCGCTTACCCCACCGTCATCGCCCTGGGGCTGGCGCTGCTGGCCCAGGTGCTGCTGAAAAACACCGTCTTCGGGCGGCAGATGTTCGCCATCGGCACCAACCGCCGCGCCGCGCAAATTTCCGGCGTACCGGCTGACCGGGTGGTGATCCTGGTGTATATGTTCAGCGGCTTTTGCGCGGCCGTCAGCTCCATTTTGTATTCGGCCCGCCTGGGCATCGGTCAGCCGTCCCTGGGCAATAACCTGATGCTGGACATCATCGGCGCGGCCGTCATCGGCGGTACCAGCCTGTTCGGCGGCAAGGGTTCCATCAAGGGAACGCTGTTCGGCGTGGCTTTCTTCGTGCTGCTGCTGAATATGCTGAATGCGGCCCGGCTGTCCCCCTTCATCATTGATGCCGTCAAAGGCGGGGTGATCCTGCTGGCCGCCTTCCTGGATGTGGCCCGCGCCCGCCTGACCAGCCGGGAGCAGCACGCATGAGCGCGATTCTGGATATTCAGTCCATCACCAAAACGTTTTTCGGCGTGCCGGCCGTGAAAGAGGTCAGCCTGCGGGTGGCAGCCGGGCAAATTGTGGGCCTCATCGGCCAGAATGGCGCGGGCAAAAGCACGCTGATGAACCTGATCGGCGGGGTGGTGCAGGCGGACAGCGGCGCGATGCTGTTCCAGGGCCGGCCCTATGCCCCGCGCAACCCGGCCGAAGCCTACCGCGCCGGCATCGCCTTCATTCACCAGGAATTGAACCTCTTTACCAACCTCAGCATCGCCGAAAATATCTTCATTGACGCTTTCCCCGCCCGCCGCCTGGGGCCGCTGCGCCTGGTGGATCGGGCGGATGTCAGCCGCCAGACGAAAGCGCTGCTGGCGCAGGTGGGGCTGGATCTGTCGCCCTCGCTGACCATTGACCGCATCTCCCCCGGCGAGCGCCAGCTTGTGGAAATTGCGCGGGCGCTGCATATGGATGCCTCGCTCATCATCCTGGATGAGCCGACCACCTCGCTCACGGCCCGCGAAACCGAGAAATTGTTCGCCATCATGCGCCAGTTGCAGGCGCAGGGCAAGGCGCTCATTTACATCTCGCACATTTTGAACGATGTGCTGGCCCTGGCGGACAGCATCGCCATCCTGCGCGATGGCCGCCTGGTGACGCAGGAGCCGGCCAGCGCCTTTGACGTGAGCCGCATGATCGCGCTGATGGTGGGCCGCAGCATTGACAGCCTGTACCCGCCGCGCACCGCCGCCCCGGCCGCCACGCCGCTGCTGGAGGTGCAGGGCCTCAGCGCGAAAGGCATCGTGGAGAACATTCAGTTCACCCTGCGCCAGGGCGAAGTGCTGGGCCTGTTCGGGCTGATGGGTTCCGGGCGGACGGAACTGGCGCGAATGCTGTTCGGCATGGACAGTTTCGAGCAGGGCAGCATCGTCATCAAGGGGCAGCGCCTCACCCGGCACAGCCCGCGCGAGAGCATCCGCCGGCACATCGCCTTTGTGACGGAAAACCGCCGCGAAGAAGGCCTGCTGATGAACATCAACATTGCCGATAACATCGCCCTGGTGGCCCTGCCGGAATTCGCCCGGACGACCCTCCAGGTGCTGGATCAAGGCCGGATGATGAGCGCGGCCCGCAGCGCCGCCGGCGTGTTGCAGCTTAAAAGTGGCGATATTACGCAGCAGCCGGCCCGCAGCCTGAGCGGCGGCAACCAGCAAAAAGTGGTCATCGCCCGCTGGCTGCTGGCGGAGCCGTCCATCTTCATCATGGATGAGCCGACGCGCGGGATTGATGTGGGCGCAAAGTACGAAATTTACAGCATCATTGATGCTCTGGCCGCCCAGGGCAGCGCCATTTTGTTCATCTCCTCCGAACTGGAAGAACTGACCGGCATGTGTGACCGGATTCTGGTGATGAGCCGGGGCGAAATTTACGGCGAATTCGCCCGGAGCAATTTCCACGCTGAAAACATCCTGCGGGCAGCCTTCCGCGAAGAAGGGGTTAAACCGGCATGAACGCACGTCGCTGGAATCCGCTGCAATTTGTGCTGAATAACTCCACGCTCATCCTGTTCGCGCTGGTCTTCATCGGCTTCAGCCTGTCGTCGCCGCGCTTCTTCACCGTGGAGAATGTCATCAATTTCGTCAAACAGGCTTCCTTCACCGGCATCATCGCCGTCGGCATGACGTTTGTGCTGCTGACGGCCGGGATTGACCTGTCGGTGGGGTCGAACATGTATCTGTCGGCGGTGGTCAGCGGCCTGCTGATGCGTACCATGGGGCTGGAGGTGCTGCCGGCGCTGCTGGTGGCGCTGGCCACGGGCACGCTGTTCGGCGCGATCAACGCTTTTTTCATCGTCAACCTGCGGATCATTCCCTTCATGGTCACGCTCAGTACCCTGGTGATCGGGCGCGGCATCGGCACGGCCCTCACCGAGTCGCAGCAGATTGACCTGCCGCAGCGCATGGCCACCTTCGGGCAGGGGCAGCTTGCGGGCATCCCCATGCCCATCCTGCTGTTTGCGCTGGTGGTGCTGGTGGCCTATTTCATCCTCACCCGCACGCCTTTCGGCCGCCAGGTGTACGCGGTGGGGAATGATGTGGAAGCGGCCAAAAAAGCCGGCATCAATACCGACCGGGTGATCTTCATGGTGTACCTGGTCTCCGGGTTTTGCGCGGCGCTGGCCGGCTTCGTGCTGGCTTCGCAGGTGATCCGGGTGGATCGCAGTTTTGCCGAAGGCCGCGAATTTGATGCCATTGCCGCCTCGGTGCTGGGGGGTACCAGCCTGTTTGGCGGCGTGGGCAATGTGTACGGGGCCATGGTGGGCGCGGTGCTCATCCAGATGGTGCAAACCGGGCTGCAATTTAACCAGGTGAACTTGTATTTGCAGCCGATGGTACGCGCCTTCATCATCTTCATCACCGTGTTTTTTGACAGCCTGCGGGAAACCACCCAGGCCCGCCTGAAACGTCGTTTCATTCGCCCGGTGGAGAACCGGGAAGCCAGTACCCCGGCCCGCACCTGAGCCAGCGGCCGGGCCCGTTTATTCAACCAGTTCACAGGGATGGAAGAATTATGATGCACGTGGCCTTGATGGGCGCAGGCGGCAAAATGGGCTGCCGCCTCACCGACAATCTGATGAAACTGCCCGCCAAATACACCATGTACTATGTCGAAGTGAGCGAGATGGGCCTGGCCAACCTGGCACAGCGCGGGCTGACGGCCACGCCGCAGGCCGCAGCGCTGGCCGCCGCTGACGCGGTCATCCTGGCGCTGCCGGATAAGCTCATTGGCAAAATCACCCGCGACATTATCCCGCTGCTGAAGCCGGGGACGCTGGTGATCGGGCTGGACCCGGCGGCGGCCTATGCCGAAGTGATGCCGGTGCGGGACGACCTGACCTATTTTGTATCGCACCCGTGCCACCCGCCGCTGTTCAATGATGAAGTGACCGAAGAAGCCCGCACGGACTGGTTCGGCGGGGTGAAGGCCAAACATCACATTGTGTCCGCGCTGTACCACGGGCGCGAAGAAGATTACGACAAAGGCGCGGCCATCGCCCGCGATATGTATGCGCCGGTGCTGAACAATTACCGCATCACGGTAGAGCAGATGGCCATCCTGGAGCCGGCGCTGGTGGAAACCTTCGCCGCCACCTGCGTCACGGCCATCAAGCAGGCCTATGATAAAGCGGTGGCGATGGGGGTGCCGCCGGAAGCGGCCTGGGAATTTTTGTCCGGCCACGTCCGCATCGAATTTGCCATCATCTTCGGCATGGCCGGCTTCCCCTTCTCCGATGGCGCGAAGCTGGCCATCCAGCAGGCTTACGAAAAAATCTTCAAGCCGGACTGGATGGACAACATCATGAACCTGGATGCGCTGAAAAAGAGCGTGGCGCAGATCACCGACAGCCTGCATTAGGCCGGGGTGCAGCATGAAACACACCCTGGCACACCTGGGCGGCCTGCTGCACGACGCGGGCGAAGATTGCGTCACGCTGGCCGCCGCTGACCTGACGCTGCTCATCACCCGGCGCGGCGGGCGCGTCCTGGGGCTGTTCCCGGCGGGGGACGGGCCGAATTTGCTGTGGACGAACAGCGCCGCTTTTGCCTCGCCGGCGGCTTTCCGGGCTTTTACGGCCGCCGGCCACTGGAACCTGGGCGGGGAACGCATCTGGATCGCGCCGGAAATTCAATACAATGTGCGCGACCGGGCCGATTTCTGGGGCACGCTGGCCGTGCCGCCGGCGATGGATCCCGGTGAATACGTCCTGGCATCCGTGCCGGGGGCGGTGCACCTGTCGTTAAAGCTGGCGCTGCCGGCTTTCAATATGGGTCACGGGACGCATGTGCTGGAACTGGAGCGCCGGCTGCGGCCGGCCCCCGCCCCGCTGCCCGCGGCCGAACTGCCGGCCGGGGTGATCTATGGTGGCTGGCAGCACCAGGTGCGCCTGGCCGGCACCACCCCCGGCGCGGTGAGCGCCGCCTGGAACCTGGTGCAGGTGAACGCGGGCGGGCAGCTTGTCCTGCCCTGCCTGCCGCCGGTGGTCGCGGCGGATTATTTTGGCAGCGTGCCGGCGGAAGCCCGCCAGGTGCAGCCCGGCCCGGTGCCACATCTGCGGCTGCACCTCACCGGCCGGCAGCAGTACAAAATCGGCTACGGGGCGGCCGGCATGACCGGGCGCATGGCCTATCACCACACGCTGGACGACGGCCGCGATTACCT
Source organism: Anaerolineae bacterium (assembly GCA_025454495.1). Taxonomy (GTDB): domain Bacteria; phylum Chloroflexota; class Anaerolineae; order Aggregatilineales; family Phototrophicaceae; genus JALHOR01. The sequence continues at coordinate 14,528 of JALOOI010000040.1, read as the reverse complement.
GCTCATCCGCAGCTTCTTCAACAACCCGTCAGACATCTACCCGGAAGAACCGCCGGCGCGGCCGGGGGTGCGCGGGCACAGTGTGCATGTGTACAACGATGGCGGCGAATTCGGCGGCGCGAATGCCTTCGGCGAGATGGAATGCACCGGCGCTACGGTGGTCGGCGGTGCGCCGGTGCTGGACGCGGTGGATACGTTTGTGCTGTGGGCCTATGTGGGGCCGCCGGGCAGCCTGCACGGCATCGCGCAGCGGCTGATGGGGGTGTCCTGATGACCATGACGATCCTGGGACTGGGGTCTTACGGCGTGGCGTGGTCGATTGGCGTGCCGGGATATGAAATCCCGCCCGCGCCGCTGGATGCCTTCGGGCTGCTGCGGCTGACGCATGACCTGGGGCTGCGCTGCGTGCAATTCGCCGATAATTTGCCGCTGCACGCCCTCAGCGACATTGACCGCGCCGCCCTGCGCCGGCAGGCCGATCACCTGGGCATCCGCATCGAAGCGGGCACGCGCGGCCTGCAACCGGAACACCTGACGCAGTACCTGGCGCTGGCGCAGTTCTTCGGCTCGCCCATCCTGCGGGTGGTGGTGGATACCCGCGAGCATCACCCCGCGCCGGAAGACGTGGTGGCGCTGCTGCGCCCGCGCCTGCCCGACCTGGCCGCGGCCGGCATCACCCTGGCCATCGAAAATCATGATCGCTTTGCCGCCCAAACCCTGGCCGACATCATCACCGCGCTGGATGACCCGCACGTGGGCGTGTGCCTGGATACCGTCAATTCGTTTGGCTCGCTGGAAGGCCCGGCCGTCGTCGTGGCCACGCTGGGCCGTTTCGTGGTCAATCTCCACGTCAAAGAATTTCTCATCCGGCGCATGGAGCATAACATGGGCTTCGTCATCACCGGCGCGCCGGCCGGCCAGGGAATGCTGAATGTGCCGTGGCTGCTGGCCGCCCTGCGCGGCAGCGGGCGCAGCTTTAACGCCATCATCGAAACCTGGCTGTCGCCAGAGCCAGCCATGGCCGCCACCGTCGCCCGTGAACAGGCGTATGTGCGCCAGAGCGTGGACTATTTGCGAACGCTGATCCCGGATTGAACAGGATAGACACCGATGAACAAATTACGCTTTGCCCTCTTTGGCACCGGCTTCTGGTCGCGCTTTCAACTGGGCGGCTGGCAGCAAACCGGGCTGGTGGAGTGCGTGGCCGTCTACAATCGCACGCGCAGCAAGGCCGAGGCGCTGGCCCGCGAGTTCAACATCCCGGCTGTGTACGATGACCCGGCCGCGCTGCTGCAACACGAAACGCTGGACTTCGTGGACATTTGTACCAGCGTGGAAACCCATTTCCCGCTAACGCAGCTCGCCGTGCAGCATCGGCTGCCGGTGGTGTGCCAGAAGCCCATGACCGTGACCCTGGCGGAAGCCGAACAGATGGTGGCGCTGTGCCAGCAGGCGGGCGTGCCGCTGTACATCAACGAAAACTGGCGCTGGCAGCACCCGGTACGCCAGCTTAAAGCGCAGCTTGACAGCGGCCGCATCGGCCCGGTCTTTCGCGCCAGGGTGGATTACCGCAACAGCTTCGCCGTGTTCGATAATCAGCCATTTTTGAAGGAACTGGAGCAGTTCATCCTGACGGATATTGGCACCCACATTCTGGATACTGCCCGCTTCCTGTTCGGCGAAGCCAGCCGCCTGTATGCCACCACCACCCGCATCCACCCGGATATTCGCGGTGAAGATGTGGCCACCGTCATGCTGACGATGCACTCCGGCGCGACCGTGCTGTGCGAGATGAGCTATGCCTCTCCGCGGGAGCATGACCGCTTCCCGGAAACCTTCGTCGAGATTGAGGGGGCCAACGGCTTCCTGGAGCTAAGCCACGATTACTGGATTCGGGAGACGATCAAAGGCCAGGGCACCACGGCCGCCCGGCATAAGCCGCCCCATTTTGCCTGGGCCGACCCCGAATATGACCTGATTCACGCCAGCATTTACCCCTGCCAGTTGAACCTGGCGCGGGCGCTGCGCGGCGAAGAAGCGGGCGAAACCACCGGCGCGGACAACCTGAAGACGCTGCAACTGGTCTTCGGTGCCTATGAATCCGCCCGCAGCGGGCACAGCCTGGCGCTGTAGCGGGCCTCAGGCCGGGGCCGCCTCCGGCGCGATCTGGTCGGCGGGGGTACCCCGGCGGCGCAGCCGCAGCAGCAGCGGCAGCGCCAGCAGGCTGAGGCTGCCCCCCACGATATAGCCGACCGGCACGCTGAGGCGCAGGGCCACGTTGCCCAGGACCATTTGTTGCACAATGCCGCCCAGGCTGCCGGCCATGCTGTCCACCGAAACCAGCGCGGCGCGGTTTTCCGCCGGGATAATCTGGTGCATGTAACTCTGGCGCACCGGTTGCAGCGCCCCCAGGGCCCCCATGCCCAGCAGCAGCAGCGCCACCGCCGGCAGCAGGCTGCCCGCCAGCCCGATGCCCACCATACACAGCGCGAACAGCGCCGCCGCCGGGATCATGAGGCCGGTACGGCGGCCGCCGCGCCGGGTGTACCAGGTGACGACGCTGTTCCCGGCGATGCCGGCCAGCGAAATGCACGCCGTAATCACCCCGGACAGCCATACTGCTGCCGGGTCGCCGAACAGTTGCAGAAAATAGGGCTGCCAGGCGTAAAAGCCCCACATCATAAAGCCCTGCAACAGCAGCGCAGACAGCAGCAGCAGGCGCAGGCGCGGCTCCCGCCAGCCGAATTGCAGGCTGTCGCGGGTGAGCTGCTGCAACGCCGCCGGAATGCGGCGCAGCTCCAGCGGCCGGGGCGTGTAACCGATGTCGTGCATCATGCGCCAGGCGACCACGAAGGCCAGCGCCAGCAGCCCGGCCCGCACCAGGTAGGGCAGCGCCAGGTGCAGCGAGCCGAGCAGCCCGCCCAGGATGGTGCCGGCCAGCATGGTGCTGCCGGTGAACTGTGCCCCCCGCGCAAAGACGGCATCCAGCGGGCCCTCATAGCCGCTGCTGTTCAGCGCGTCCACCAGCCAGGCTTCCACCGCGCCGGTGTAAAAGGTGAAGCCCAGCCCCAGCAGCACCGAAGCCAGGCAAAACCAGGCCAGCCCCAGGGGCAGCAGCGACCCGGCCACATAGGCCAGCGTGCTGATGATGAGCACGATCAGGCTGAGCAGGAACGACACCCGCCGCCCCAGCGTATCCGCAATCACCCCGGTCGGGATTTCAAACAGCACCGTCCCCAGGGTAAAAAATGCATTGGCGATGAATACTTCGGCGATGTTCAGCCCGGCATCCAGCAGGAACAGCGTGTTAATGCCCCAGATGAGCGAAGCCGACAGCGTGAACGCCCCGGCGATGGCGAAATAGGTGCGAATGATGGCGGTGGCGGTCACAGATCGTCCTGTCGCTGCGATGGGCCCGGCCTCTATGGTACCGTCTTTTGTCGGCCTGCGCCCGGCCGCCCCGGGGCTTACGCAGCCAATTCACTCCGGGCGGCTGTTGCGCCCTCACGCCTTCGTCCCCCCCGGCAGAGGCGCGATCCATCCTTGTCCCCGGCAGGGGCACGGTGTCATCGTGCCCCAACCAACGATTGAACACAGAGCCACAGCGCCACGGAGAAAAGATTGAAAGGGTCGGTCTCCCCTCGCCCAGGGCGCAGCCCGTCCGGGAGAGGGGGCGGGGGTGCGGGCGCGGCAAGGTCATCAGAGTTCGTACACTGACCCGCCATTTGGCTGCGTTTGCCCGGCCGCCCCGGCCCTGGCACCGGCCCGGCGGCCGGCTTTATGCTATAATCGCGCTATCCTGCTCACCAGTTGCTCAACCGGCTTATGCCAGAAAGTCGCCATGTTGGACATTAAGGCACACCTGAAAACCCTGGTCGAAGCGCACGCGCCCGCCGGCCACGAAGCGCCGGTGCGCGAGTTGATCCGCGCTGCCTGGCAGCCCTATGTGCAGTCCTTCCAGCAGGACGGCCTGGGCAGCCTCATCGGGATTCGCCCGGCGAACCGCCAGCCGGCCGCCCGCCGCAAAATTATGCTGGCGGCGCATATGGATGAGATCGGTCTGATGGTGCGCGACGTGGTGAACGGCTTTATTTATGTGCAGCGCGTGGGCGGTACCGATCATCGGGTGATGCTGGCGCAGCCGGTGCTGGTGCATGGCCGCCGGACGCTGCCGGGGGTGGTGGCCACCACGCCGCCGCACCTGCTGAAAGACCGCGACCGCCGCCATTACCCGGAATTTGACGCGCTGGTGATTGATGTGGGGCTGCCGGCGGCAGAAGTCGCCGCCCTGGTGCGCGTGGGCGATATGATTACGCCGGATGCGCCCCTGCTGGAACTGGCCGGCAAACACCTGGCGGGCAAAGCCTTTGATGACCGCGCCTGTGTGGCCATCGTCACCGCCTGCCTGGATATGCTGCAAACCATGCAGCACACGTGGGACGTGTATGCCACCGCCACCGTGCAGGAAGAAACCGGCCTGCTCGGCGCGACCACGGCCGCGTATCACATTCAGCCGGATGTGGCCATCGCGCTGGATGTGGGCTTCGCCGCGCAGCCGGGGGTCAGCGGGGATGATGCCATGGAGATGGGCGGCGGCCCCGCCCTGGCCCTGGGCGCGAACATTCACCCCCGCCTGTTCGATCAATTGATCGCCATCGCGGAAAAACACGAGATTAAACACCAGGTGGAAGCCATCCCGGCCGCCACCGGCACCGATGCCTGGGCCATTCAGGTGTCGCGGGCGGGGGTGCCCACCGCCCTGCTCAGCCTGCCCATTCGCAACATGCATTCGCCGGTGGAAACGCTGCACCTGACGGATATTGAGCGCAGCGCCCGCCTGCTGGCGCACTTCATCACCAGCCTGGATGACCGCACGATGGACAGCCTGCTGCTGGACAAAGAGCCGGAGAGCGCCACCGCCGCCGCCCCGGCCCCGGATGAGGACGCAGCGGAGGATTAAGCATCCACCCGCAGGCGCACATTCAGCGTCCAGGCGATGTACAGCGCGTGGAAAAATGCTTTCATCGCTGCCAGGTCGGGCGCGTCATTGGGCTTCAGCGCCAGGCGAAACGGAAAGCGGCGCGTGGCCTCCGGCGGCACCGGGGTCAGCGCCATAATTTCGTGCGCCTGCAAATCGCGGTCGATGGCGTGGAAGAACAGCAGCACCATCGCGGCATGATTGGGGATAATATCGCCCACGGTGAACAGCATTTCATACACCTGGCTGGCGTTGATGAGAAAATCCCCCAGGTGGCGGGCCGGCGGGCGTGGACTTTCAAAATACACGCCATCGCGCCGCAGCGGGGCCACCGCCTGGCCATCATATTCAAAATCTTCAATGCCTTTTTGCAGCAGCAAATACACCAGCGGCGCTTCTGACCCCGGAAGCTGGTTCAGCAGCCAGGTTTCGGTGGCGGCCGGGATGGGGTAGGGAATGCTGCCGGCGCAGCCAAAGGGCCGCCCGGCGCGGTTGGCCGGGCAGTGGGTGCAGTGGTGTTCCAGCGGCTCCAGGTCAGCGGCTTCATCCAGCAAATGCCGCACCTTCACCACCATCAGCGTCTCGTGGCCATCGCCGGTGCGGCGGCGAAATTCAAATTCCAGTTCGCCCGGCGGGGTGGTATCGCCCGCCTCGCGGTGCAGCGCGATGATGTCCGCGGCGCGTTCCAGTCCTTTCAGGCGTTCCAGCAGCCCTTCGGTGGTCAGCCGCTGTTTGGGGATGCAGTCATAATCAATGATGTAATCAATCGCCATAAGTCTCGATCCAGATGTGCTGGTGTGCCGGCCGCATTATACGCCGCCGGGCGGCCCCTGGCTACTATACGGTTGACACCCGCACCGGGCTTTTGCTATGATGCTGCCCCACCAGCAGCGCCTTCAGCCAGCACCGGCTCCGCAGCCACGACGGTCTTCCCGCCGTGCGCCATCTCTGCTGTACCGGCTGAGCGCAGCGCACCATCCCCGATACGTCTTCCAGCAGGGGCCTGTGGGGCCTGAAAGCAGCACACGATGCTTACCGATGCGGCACCCATTCTTGAATTTGACCCCGACCGCGAAGCCGCGCTGGACGCGCAAAAGATCATCCAGCCGCTGCCAGAGATGCCGCCGGCGGTGGTGCTGTGCTTCTTCCGGGAAGTGATCGAGCAGGTGTGTGCCGCGCCGGGGCGGCCCATCCTCGCCTGGCTGCACAGCGAAATGGGTGCCAATCCCGTTTACGCGCTGGAGCAGGACGGGCAGCGGGTGGCGGTGGTGCATCGCCAGCATCGACCGGGGGCACGTCATCGTGCCGGCGGCCGCCCTGCGCGATGAAGGCACCTCCTACCATTATTTGCCGCCGGGCCGCCAGGTGGTGGTGCCGCCGGCGATGGTGGCGCGGCTGCGCCGGCCGCTGGAACGGCACGGCATCCCGTATGATGTGGGCCTCACCTGGACGACGGATGCCTTTTACCGCGAAACGGTGGCCAAAGTGGCCCGCCGGCGGGCGGAAGGCTGCCTGACGGTGGAAATGGAGACGGCGGCCCTGCTGGCCGTGGCACAGTTTCGCGGGGTGGAACTGGGCCAGTATTTGTATGGCGGCGATGATGTCAGCGGCGCGGTGTGGGACAGCCGGGGCTGGCAGCAGCACAGCCGCCGCGAGCAGTTATTCTGGCTGGCGGTGGAAGCCGCCGGCCTGCCCTGAGTCAACACACATCCACAGGACAGCGCAATCATCATGACTTCATCTGCCTCCGGCGCGACCGATACCGGCTATCATGCACCCGTCTTCACCGATGCGGAACGTAATGCCATGCGGGCTTACCTCCAGCGCACCGAAGTGCGGCTGTCCACCATGCATCGCGTGGTGACGGCCTTCGTGGGCGGCGCGGGCCTCATGCTGCTCATCCCGGCCTTCTTCAAAGAAGTGATCGACGGCATCATGCATGTGCTGCTGCAAAACATCGGCCGGGTGTTTCCGGCCGGCATCACCCTGCCGGATATCCTCCTGGGGGTGGTGCTGTACGGGCTGGTCATTTACCCGCTGCTGCTGTCGCTGACGATTCCGCTGTATGCGCTGTACCTGCTGCTGAAAGATGTGGTGCATTTTTATTTTACGCTGTATGCGCCCGGTTTTGCCGCCGCGCTCCAGCACCCCACCTTTTCGCTGTCGGCCATCACCTTCGCCTCGGACGAATCGCCGGCCGTCAAGCGCGAAATTTTGCGCTACCAGTACGCCAGCCCGGAACGAATGCGCTACATGATTCCTTTCAGCGAAGAACGGCGCGAGCAGTATTTTGATGACCTCATCGCCGTCACCGGCGGCACCATCATCCCGGCCACGCGGCGGCTGGAACGCCTGCAGGCCGCCGGCGTGCTGCCGGACGGGGTGGATACGCACCTGGTGGAGCAGTTCAACGCCGCCATGGGCATCGCCCGCGCGCTGGATCGCACGCTGCTGGAAGAAGTGGCCTACACCGAAATGGCCATGGTGCGTAATATTTTATTCCTGCGGCGGCTGGTGCTGCGCTACATCAAGGCGCTGCTGCTGTTCATCTGGACGATGCTGATTTCGTTCATCATGCTGCCCTTTTTGCAGGATGGGCGCATTACGCCGTTTGTGGTGCTGTGCAGCGGCTACCTGGTGTGGTCGCTGGCCGCGCCGGTGGTGATGGAACTGCCCATTGGCTGGGTGTACCGGCATCGCAGCGGCAGCGCCAACAAAAGCCATGTGGATGTGCAGCTCAGGCACCTGGATGAGCGCATCAGCATTTATATCCGGGTGGCGCAGGGGGCGGCCGTGGTGGGCGTGGTGCTGTCGCTCATCCACTGGCTGTAGGCCGGGCCGGGGTGCATTCACGGCCATAGCAGCCAATTGACTCCGGGCCGCTTTTTTGCCCGCACCTGGTCCCTGCGATGCTGCATCGGGCCTCAACCGGCCGGCGCAGGAGTTTTCTCCCCTCGCCCAGGGCGCAGCCCGTCAGGGAGAGGGGCCGGGGGTGCGGGCGCTGGCCCGCCATTTTGATGCAACAGCCCTGCGGGCGCATTGATCTGCCATTCATCTTTATGCGCTACCATGAAGATAACCAGCGCCGGCGCGTGCCCGGCAGGAGTGGGCCGTGCTGACCGAAGCCTGCAAACGTGATCTGCTCGATTTACGCACGGCCGCCCGTGACCGGCAGCCGGAGCCGCTCCAGTTCCTCACCCGCCGCCTGCTGATGCAGCTTGATTATTTTGCGGCGCTGGCCGTCACCCTGGAGCCGATGCAGCGTTTTCTGGAGCTGTTTGAAAGTTACTACCCGGAGGAAACGTGGGTGCGCTCGCTGCTGGTGGGCATTGCCGCTTTTGGCGCAGCGCCGGATACCACCGCGGCGGAAATGGCCTTACAGCAGTCGTTTCCGGCACCGGGGGCCGCCAATTACCTGAAGGCCCTGTATGATCTGACGCAGGCCATGCATAAGCAGCACACCGGCGAGGCCCGCGTGAGCTATATGACCAGCGCCATTGTGAATGCGCTGATGGCCGAACTGGTGGAAGCCTGGTACGGCGAGCGCCCCGAAGCCTGGGAGCAGGCCCGCCGCCCCGCCGATGACCCGCAGGCCCGGGCCGCGGCGGCGGCCTTCTGGCTGGACGACACCACCGCCGCGCTGGATACGTCCGCCTGGCTGGCCGTGGCGGCCAGCCTGGAACAGGCGCTGCAACGTCAGTTCGTTGCCCGTTGATGGAGGCCCGGCCACCATGCATTTAGTCGTCCTCACCGGACTGGTTTCAATCGAAAAGCGCGATCTGGCGCTGGCGCTGGCGCAGTCCTGCCTGGCGGATGGCCACCGGGTGGCGCTCATCGACAATATCGCCCGCCTGCCGGTAGACCCGGAACTGACCGCCGGCGCAACGCTGCTGCGGTTGCAGGGCGACGTGACGCAGTACCTGGCCACCACGCTGGAACATGTGGCGGCAGACGTGGTGATCCTGGCCGCTTCGGAGACGGCCCACCCGGAAGCGCTGTTCAGCGCCCTGGCCGCGCTGGCCGAGGCGCGGCCCGGCCTGCGCGTGCGGACGGCCGCCCTCATCGACCTGCGGACGTGCGACTGCTTCCCGAATGTGCGCCAGGTGCTGGAACGCTATGCCGATGTGATCGTCAATTTGCCGTGCGATGTCGCCGGGGTACGGGAGGCGCTCCTGTGAGCCTGCTGGTGTTTATCACGCTGCTGCTGGCGCTGGTGTCCTTCATGGTGACGGTGCTCATCATCGGGCTGCAAAACCAGGCCCGCGCCAAAGCCAAACGCGCCCGCCCGCACATCAGCGATGCCGGCCTGCGCGAACTGCTGCGCCAGAATAGAATGGATGAAGCCATTGAGCTGTATCAGCGTTTTACCGGGGTGGATATCTTCAGCGCCCGTGATGCCGTCGCTGCAACGCAGCGTGACCTGCGCCTGAGCGATGCCGAAGCCGAAATGCGCCGTCTGCTGCGCCTGGGCGATAAAGCCAGCGCCATCGAAGCCTACCAGCAGGTGACGGGCGCACCCCTGGCCGAAGCGCTGGCGGCCGTGGAAGCCCTGGAGCAAAAAAGCGCGGGGAAAAAACCATGACCGGACTCATTTTCGTCTTCATCCTGCTGCTGGTGCTGGTGTGGCTGGCGTTGCAGGTGCGCGGCCACCTGCGGGCGTTTGGGGAGGATGCCGCCGGGCAGATGACGGCCATGATGCAGCACTATGGCGGGGCCCTGCTGGATGAGCGCGTGCAGCAGCACCTGCCGCATGATAAGCCGCGGGCCATCGCCGCTTACCGCCACCTCACCGGCGCGGGCGCAGCCGAAGCACAGGCGATCATTGAGGCCTGCCTGCGCCACCCGGACGGGCTGAAGGCCCTGCCAGGGCTGAAAAAAGGCCCCGCCCGGCCCGCCGTCAGCGATGCCGGCCTGCGCGACCTGCTGGCACAAAATCGCTTCGATGACGCGGTGAAGGCCTACCAGGCTTTCGCCGGCACGGATATTTTCAGCGCCCGTGAAGCCGTGGCCGCCCTTCAGCAGCGAATGCAGGCCGAAGCCGACGACGCACCCGACCCGCTGAACGCCGCTGTGGCGCGGCTGGTGGCCCGGGGCGATACCGGGGCGGCCATCGCCCTCTATCGCCAGACGCACGATGTGGACGCAGCCGAAGCCCGGCAGGCGGTGGCCGCGCTGGAACGTTTCTTACAGCAGTGATTGCCGCCGGCCGCGGCCGGCACGAACCCCACGCAGCGCCGCGCGGGCCCCCGGGCCCCGCCCCGCTGCCTTACGAAGCCTGGCGGCCGGCCCTGCCCCCGCCTGAACGGATGGAGAACAGGACAACCATGGTAGATACAATTCTCAATGCCCCCCCGGCCCCGCGCACCTACACCCGCCGCGGCTATCTGGATGCGCTCCAGGATCACATCGTCATCTTTGATGGCGCGATGGGCACCAGCATTCAGCGCTATAACCTGACGGCCGCGGATTTTGGCGGTGAACAGTACGACGGCTGCAATGATTATCTGGTCATCACCCGCCCGGATGTCATCCGCGAAATTCACGAGTCCTTCCTGGCGGTGGGCAGCGAAGCGGTGGAAACCTGCACCTTTCGCAGCAACCGGCTGACCCTGGGCGAGTATGGCCTGGGCGAGCGCACCCTGGAGATCAACCGGGCGGCGGCCCAGGTGGCCCGCGCCGCCTGCGATCACTACCAGGCGCTGACGGGCATCCCGCGCTTCGTCGCCGGCAGCATCGGCCCCAGCGGCAAACTGCCCTCCGGCAGCGACCCCGACCTGAGCAACATCACCTTTGATGAACTGGCCGACCTGTTCTATGAGCAGGCCCAGGGGCTGGTGGAAGGCGGCGTGGACCTGCTGCTGATCGAAACCAGCCAGGATATTCTGGAAGTGAAAGCGGCCATCCACGGCATTAACCGCTATTTTGAGGCGGCCGGCGTGCGCGTGCCGCTCCAGGTGCAGGTGACGCTGGATGTCAGCGGGCGCATGTTGTTCGGCACCGACATCAGCGCCGCCCTGGTGACGCTGGAGCCGCTGCCCATTGATGTGATCGGCCTCAACTGCTCCACCGGGCCGGAATACATGCGGGCCCCCATCCAGTATCTGGTGGAACACAGCCCCTTCCCGGTGAGCGTGCTGCCCAATGCCGGGCTGCCCATCAATGTGGATGGCGAAGCCGTGTACCCCATGGAGCCGGAGCCGTTCAGCGAGATGCTGGCGGATTTTGCCCGGCGCGGGGTGAGCGTGGTGGGGGGCTGCTGCGGCACCCGCCCCGAACATCTGGACATGGTGTATCGCAAAATTCATGGCCATGCCCACCAGGAGCTGATCGACGGGCGGGCCCGCCGGGCCGCGCCGCTGACCCGCAGCATTGATTTTACCCCCCAGGCTTCTTCCGGCATGACGGCCGCCCCGCTGGTGCAAAACCCGGGCCCCACGCTCATCGGTGAGCGCGTGAACAGCCAGGGCAGCCGCCGGGTGAAGCGCCTGCTGCTGAACGATGATTACGACAGCCTGGTGCAGATCGCCGTGGAACAGGTGGACAGCGGGGCCCACATGCTGGATGTGTGCGTGGCCCTCACCGAGCGCAGCGACGAAAAAGAGCAGATGGAGAAGCTGGTCAAAAAGCTGGCGCAGTCCATCCCGGTGCCGCTGATTATTGACACCACCGAAGCCGGCGTGGCCGAAGCCGCCCTGGCGCTGTATCCGGGGCGCGGCATCATCAACGGCAACAACCTGGAGAACGGCCGCGAGCGCATCGACGCGATTTTGCCCATCGCGGTGAAATATGGCGCGGCCGTGCTGAGCATGACCATTGATGAAGAGGGCATGGCCCACGAGCGCCACCGCAAATTTGCCATTGCACAGCGCATCACCGCCATCGCCGTGCAGGACTACGGAATGCGCCCGGAAGATATGATCTTCGATACGCTCACCTTCCCGCTGACCACCGGCCAGGAAGAACTGCGGGGCGATGCGGTGGAAACCATCGAAGGCATTCGCCTCATTAAGCAGCACCTGCCCGGCGTAAAGACCGCCCTGGGCGTGAGCAACGTCAGCTTCGGGGTGACGGAAGCGGCCCGCGGCGTGCTGAACAGCGTGTTTTTGTACCATGCGGTGCAGGCCGGGCTGGATATGGCCATCGTCAACCCGGCGCACATCACCCCCTATGCCGAAATCCCGGCCGACCAGCGCCAGCTTGCCAACGATCTCATCTTCAACACCGATGCCGACGCGCTGCCGCGCTTCATCCAGTATTTTGAGCAAAACCAGGTGGCCGTGGGCGGTAAAGAGATCGAAGACCCCACGCGCGACATGACCACCGAAGCCGCCCTGCACTGGCAGATTGTGCATCGCAAGAAAGACGGCGTGGAGCAGTTGATCGATACCTGCCTCAGCCGCCAGGATGCAGTGGGGGTTTTGAACAACGTGCTGCTGCCGGCGATGAAAGAAGTGGGGGATAAATTCGGCGCGGGCGAATTGATTTTGCCGTTTGTGCTGCAATCCGCCGAGGTGATGAAAAAGTCGGTGGCCTACCTGGAACAGTTCATGGACAAGGTGGAAGGTTCCACCAAGGGCGTGGTAGTTCTGGCCACGGTGTACGGCGATGTGCACGACATCGGCAAGAACCTGGTGAAGACCATTCTCAGCAACAACGGCTACACCGTCCACGACATTGGCAAGCAGGTACCGGCCAACGTCATCATCGAAAAAGCGCAGGAATACCAGGCGGATGCCATTGGCCTGTCGGCGCTGCTGGTGAGCACATCCAAACAAATGCCGCTGATCGTGAATGAACTGGCGCGGCGCAGCCTGAAATTTCCGGTGCTCATCGGCGGGGCGGCCATCAATCGGCGCTTCGGGCGGCGCATCCTGCTGCTGGAAGACAGCGGCGAGCCGTATGAGCCGGGGGTATTCTACTGCCAGGATGCCTTTGAAGGCCTGTCGGTGATGGATCAACTGGTCAGCCCGCAGCGCGAAACCTTCGTACAGACCATCATTGATGAAGCGCTGACGGAGATGGGCAAGCCGCAGCGCAAAAAACGCGCCAGCCGGGGCAGCGGCGGCCGCACCCTCGCGGTCGCGCCGCACCTGCCGCCGCCGCCCTTCTGGGGCGCAAAATCCGTGCTGGAGATGCCGCTGGCGGTGGTGTTGCAGCACCTGCATAAGCCGGAATTGTTCCGCCTGTCCTGGGGGGCGAAGAACAAACAGGGCGCAGAGTGGGAACAGCTCGAAGCGGAATTTGAAGCGCGGCTGGCCCGCATGAGCCGTGCGGCGCTCCAGGCGGGCAGCCTGAAGCCGCAGGCGGTGTATGGCTATTTCCCGGTGAACAGCGAGGGGGATGACCTCATCGTGTGGGACGCAGCGGCTTTCACCGCCGGCCGGCAGGTGGAAGCGGCCCGCCTGCGTTTTCCGCGCCAGCCCGAAGGCGAGCGCCTGTGCATCAGCGATTACTATGAGCCGGTGAACGGGCGCGGCGTGGATGTGGCCGTGCTCCAGGCGGTGACGGTGGGCGAAGTGGCCAGCACCGCCTTTGACGCGCTGCAACAGGCGGACGAATACAGCGAAGCCTACTACTTTCACGGGCTGGCCGTGCAGGCCGCCGAAGCCACCGCCAATTATATGACGGCGCTGGTACGGCAGCAGCTTGGCCTGGCAGACGGGCAGGGCAAGCGTTATTCCTGGGGCTACCCCGCCTGCCCCGATCTGGAAGATCATGCCATTGTGTGGCGGCTGATGCCGGAGATTGCGGCCAGCATCGGCATTACGCTCACGGAGTCCTACCAGCTTGTGCCGGAACAGAGCACGGCGGCCATTTTCGCCCACCACCCGGAGGCGAAATACTACAGCGTGGGCAGCCTGGATCGCAGCGAGCAGATTCTGGGCACGTAAGATGCTATCGGATGGGGGCCCGCCCGCGGCGGGTGGGGCCCCTGCGCCGCTATTTCAGGACTACGCCTTATGCTCACCACCATCAGCATTCGTCATTTTAAGCAATTTGATGATGTTACCATTCCGCTGGATCGTCATGTGGTCTTCATCGGCCCGAACAATTCTGGCAAAACCACCGCCCTTCAGGCCCTGATGCTGTGGCATTTTGGGTTACAACAGGTTTTAGCCCGGCGGGACGATAAAGCCCCGCCGAAGCGTTCTGGTGTGACGTTAAATCGTCAGGATTTAACCGCCATCCCTGTCCCGCAGATGCGCCTGCTGTGGCGCAATACCCGCACCTCGGCCAAAACGCAGGATAATGTGCTGCGTATTGCCGTGGAGGGCACGGATGGCGGCGCTTCCTGGCAGTGTGCGCTGCAATTCACCTACCAGAACAATGAGTCATTTTACTGCCGGCCCGTGACGGCAGCGCTGCCGGCGGCCGTTAACGACGTGAAAATGGCCTTTCTACCGCCCATGTCCGGGCTGGTTGCACAGGAGGATTTATTACAGCCCGGCTCCATCGAGCGCCGCATTGGTGAAGGCCGCACTGCCGATGTGCTACGTAATTTGTGTTACCGTGTGGCGGAAAATGAGACCGCCTGGTGGCAGCTTCAGTC
>JALOOI010000226.1 GCA_025454495.1 Anaerolineae bacterium | reverse complement strand
CACCATGTCTGATATTACTGATCTTAAAAAGGCGCAGCAGACGGTGGCCGAGGAGCGCAATTTGCTGCGTACCGTCATTGATGCCGTGCCCGATTTCATCTATGTGAAAGACCGGCAGCACCGAATGCTGCTGAATAACAGCGCCCATGCGCGGTCGCTGGGCGTGAGTGCCCCGGCCGAAGCCAGCGGCAAGACTGATTTTGACCTGTTCCCGCCGGAGATGGCCGCGGCGTTTTATGCCGATGAGCAGCGCCTGTTCGAGACCGGGCAGGCCATCGTCAACCGGGAAGAACGTTCCATTGGCGAAGATGGCCACCCCATCTGGGCGCTGACGACCAAAGTGCCGCTGTATAACCTTCAGGGTGAACTGAGCGGGCTGGTGGGCATCACCCACGATGTTACGCCCATCAAGGCCCATCAGGAGGCGCTGCGCGTCAGTGAGGAGCGCTATCGCAGCACCATCGCCGCCATGTCGGAAGGCATCGTCGTCCAGAACCGGCACGGCGCGATTGAACTGTGCAACACTGCCGCGGCCGAAATCCTGGGGCTGACGCTGGATCAATTGATGGGGCGCACCTCCTTTGACCCGCGCTGGCGTTCCATTCATCCCGATGGCCGCCCTTTCCCCGGCGAAACCCACCCGGCTATGGTCGTCCTCAAGACCGGCCAGCCGCAGTTTAATGTGGTGATGGGCGTGCATAAGCCGGATGATACGCTCTCCTGGATTTTGATTAATTCACAGCCGCTGCCAGATGACAGCGGGCAGATCCATTCCGCCGTGACCACCTTCGCCGACATCACCGCCCGCCGCCTGGCGGAAGAAGCCCTGCGCGAAAGCGAAGCCCGCTACCGCCTGCTGGCGGAAAATGTGCAGGATGTTATCGCCCGCATCGCCCTGGATGGCACGCGCACCTATGTCACGCCTTCCAGTGTTGACCTGACCGGCTTCACCCCTGAGGAACTGATGAACCATACCCTGTGGGAGATGATGCACCCGCAGGATTTGCCGGTCGCCCGTGACCAGATACAGCAGGCACTCCGCAGCGATAGCGGCTACTTCAGCCTGACACCGCGTATCCGCCATAAAGATGGGCATTATGTGCAGGTGGAGATGACCGTATCCATCGTGCGGGATGCCGCCGGGCAGCCGGTGGAGATGATCGCCATTGCGCACGACATCACCGCCCGGATGCAGGCCGAAGAAGCCATCCGCGAGAGCGAAGCCCGTTACCGCCTGCTGGCAGAAAATGTGATTGATGTCATCGTCAAATACCGGCTGGACGGCGTTTGTACGTATGTTACGCCCTCGGTGAAAACCATCATGGGCTATGATGTGGCAGAAATCATCGGGCAGCCCTTACAGCAGTTCAACCACCCGGACGACTTACAGCGTGGTACGGATCGGTTGCTGCAAGCATTGCAGCAGGGCGAAAACACCTTTACCATCATCCAGCGCACGCGCCACCGTGCCGGCCATTACATCTGGTCCGAAGCCAGCAATACCCTGGTGCGCGACCCGCAAACCGGCCTGCCGGTGGAAGGGGTGGCCGTGTTCCGCGACATCAGCGCCCGCATGGCAGCCGAAGAAGCCATCCGCGCCAGCGAAGCCCGCTACCGCCTGCTGGCAGAAAATGTGCAGGATGTCATCATTCGCATTGGCCGGGATGGCCTGCACACCTATGTGACCCCGTCCTGCTATGCGATGATGGGCTATCGGCCGGAAGAATTCATCGGCCAGCCCGGTTTTGATATTGTGCATCCTGAAGATCGCCCGCGGGCAAACGCGGCGCTGGCCGAGGCACTGACCACCGGGCAGGATTCTTTCCAGCTAACGCAGCGCATCATCCACAAAGACGGGCATCTCATCTGGGTGGAATTGACCAGTTCCATCGTGCGCGATGCCGCCGGGCAGCCGGTGGAGGTCATCGGCATTCTCCACGACATCACGGCCCGTAAAGGCTGGGAGGATGAACTGCTCACCCTGTCGCGCCGGCTGCAACTGGCCACCGAAACCGCCGGTATTGGCATCTGGGAATGGGACGTGGCGACGGATACGCTGCTGTGGGATCAGCAGATGTTTCATCTGTACGGCCTCCAGCCGGATCCGCAGTCCTTCAGCAGCACCTCAACGGCGCTGTGGCAATCCGGGCTGCTGCACCCGGAGGATTTCGACCGGATGCAGCGAGAAGTGGCCGCGGCGCTGGAAGGCACCCGGCCGCTGGATACTGAATTTCGCATTCACTATCAACAGGAAATACGCTATTTAAAGGTGAAAGCGGTCGTCTTCCACGATGAGGCCGGGCGGGCGGAGCGTATGCTGGGGGTCAACTGGGACATCACCCTGTTGAAGCAGGCGGAAGAAAATTTACGCCTGGCGCTGGACAAAGAAAAAGAGGTCGGCGAATTAAAATCGCGCTTTGTGTCTATGGCCTCGCACGAATTTCGCACGCCGCTGGCCGCCATTATGGCGGCGGCAGAAACGCTGCTCATCTACCGTGACCGGCTCGACCCGTCGCAGTTCGATGCCCGCCTCAACAAAATTCGCCAGCAGGTGCTGCACATGAAAGACATCATGGAGGATGTGCTGCAACTGGCACGCATTCAGGCCGGGCGGGTGGACTTTAAGCCAGAGCCGGACGATTACGATGCCCTGTGCCGCGAGATCGTGGAAGAATTTGAAGCGCAGCCCCAGTATCAGCAGCGGATTCAGTATCAGTGCCCGCAGCCGCCCGTGCCGGCGGAACTGGATCGGCGGATGATCCGGCATATCGTTAGCAACCTCATCGCCAATGCGCTTAAATATTCACCGGCCGATAGCCCCGTCTTCGTCAGCCTGACGGCCGATGCGGTGTCGGTGGTGTTGATGGTGCGCGATCAGGGGATGGGCATTCCACCGGAAGACCTCAAACATCTGTTTGAGCCGTTTCATCGTGCGGCCAACGTGGGCACCATTTCGGGCACCGGCCTGGGGCTGAGCATCGCCCGCCAGGCCGTGGAGATGCACCGGGGCACCATTCAGGTTGAGAGCGACATGGGGCAGGGGTCTACGTTTGTCGTCACCCTGCCCCGCCAGTTGAGAGGGGATGCGCCGGCATGACGAAAGTGATCGTCATTGAAGATGAAGCCGATATTCGCAGTGAGATCATGGACTGGCTGGTTTTTGAGGGGCTGGAGGTGATCGGGGCCGGGGATGGGCGCAGCGGCCTGGCGGCTATCCTGCGCGAAGTGCCAGATTTAATCCTGTGTGATATTGCCATGCCAGAGCTGAACGGGCATGAGGTGCTGCTGGAAGTGCGTGCCACGCCCGCGCTCACACACATTCCGTTCATTTTTTTGACGGCCGCTGCGGATCGCCAGGCGGTACGCCAGGCGATGAATATGGGGGCGGACGATTACATCACCAAGCCTTTTAGCCACGACGAGGTGCTGACGACAGTACGGTCGCGGCTGAATCGGCTTGACCTGCTGACGCAGCAGCAGCAGCAGCAGATGTCGGTGTTGAATGAGGCGCTGGAAGAAGAACGGGCCCGGCGGTTACTCAAATCGCGGCTGGTGGCCATGTTCTCGCATGATTTTCGCAATCCGCTGGCCGCCATCCTCTCCGCCGCGCAGCTTCTGGAGCGCTATGATGACCGGCTGGACGCAGAGCGCCGCCGCCGCAACTTGCAGCGTATCAGTGGTTCGGTTTATACACTGATGCATATGCTGGATGAAATGTTGATGGTGGCTAAAATGGAAGCCGGTCATCTGGAATTTGTGCTACAGCCGCTGCGGCTGGCGGCGCTGGTGGAGGCGATGGTGGAGGAGTTCCGGCTGATGGATCAAAATGCCCATACGCTGGATTATGAGGCCCGCCTCCCGGAACTGGTGCCCGCCGACCCGCACCTGCTGCGCCACATCGTCGCCAATCTGCTGAGCAATGCGCTTAAATATTCACCGGCCGGCACGACCGTGGTGGTGCGCCTGGTGACCGAAGCCGGCCATCTGCTGCTGACGGTGCAGGATGAAGGCATCGGCATTCCGGCCGAGTCCCTGCCGCGCCTGTTCCAGCCCTATCACCGGGCGGAGAACGCCCGCGGCTTTAAAGGGACGGGACTGGGGCTAACCATCGTCAAAGAATGTGTGGATCGTTACGGTGGCAGCATCGAAGTGGCCGCCGAGGTGCAGCGCGGGGCCCACTTCCTGGTGCGGCTGCCATTAGCCTGATAACTGTACACAGAGCAGGGGGATGATGAAAATTCTGATCATTGAAGATGATGCCGTCATTCGGGAAGAAGTGACCGACTGGCTGCGCTTTGAGGGTTATGAGGTGCTGAGCGCGGACAATGGCCGGGCCGGGTTGCGCCAGGCGCTGGCCGCACCGCCAGATGTGATCGTGAGTGATATTGCCATGCCGGAAATGGATGGCTATGCCGTGCTGACGGCGCTGCAACAGCACCCGCAGATGGCCGCCATTCCATTTATCTTCCTCACTGCCCGCGCCGATAAAGCCTTTATGCGCCATGGCATGGCCCTGGGGGCGGATGATTATCTCACCAAACCGTTTACCCGTGCCGAACTGCTGTCGGCTATCCATGCCCGTGTGGCACGCCATACGGCGCTGACGGCCGGCGTGCGCCAGGAGATAGACGCGCTGAAAAGCCACCTCGCCCGCCGGGTGAGTGCCGCCCTGAACACGCCGCTGGCTTCGCTGGTGTTCGTGCGCGGCATTATCGAGCGCCAGATGGGCCAGGCCGATGAGGCGCAACTGGCTGATTTGCTGGCCACGCTGCGGGCCGGCACCGACCAGCTTGAGCATCTGGTGCGGGGCATGACCTACCAGACACAGATCGAAAGTGGCGAACTGTCGGCGGCACAGCTTCAGTCCACCGCCCGGCCGCTGCCGCTGTGGCAGCTTTTGCCGCCGGTGATCGACCAGGCGCGGCGTTATGCCCGCCACCACCCGGATGCTCCCATTGACCGGCGCGACTGCCCCATGGAGGCGGTGGTGTGGGGCAGCCTGGAGCCGTTGAAATACGCGCTGGCAGAAATGGTGGCCGGGGCGCTGGATGCCGCCGGAACAGGTGCGGGCCTCGTCCTGCGCTGCCGGGTAGCCGGCGCACAGGTGCAGTTTTACCTGGGTGCCGTTACTGCGCCTGACGGGCCGCCGGCCACGCCGCCGCCGGACGATTTTGTGCCGGGCTGGCAGACGGCCTGCCGGCTGCTGCTGCTGCACGGGGGCCGGCTGCCTGCCGCGCTGGCCCGGGGAATAACCTTACCGATCCATTTGGCGCTGCCCGCGCAGCGCCCATCACTGCCGGTGGAGACCGGGGAGAAACAGCCATGACAGCACATATTCTGGTGATTGAAGATGATGTGGATATTCTATCCGAAGTTGTGGACTGGCTGACCTTCGATGGCTATCGGGCCAGCGGCGCACCGGACGGTCAGGCAGGCATTCGCCTGGCGCTGCAACACGTGCCCGACCTCATCATTTCCGATATTAATATGCCGCAGGTCAGCGGCTACCGGGTGTTGTTTGAACTGCGCTCGAACCCGGCAACGGCGCTCATTCCGTTCATTTTTCTCACCGCCCGCAGTTCACGGGGGGATGTTCGCTATGGTATGGAAGTGGGCGCAGCCGATTATATTACCAAGCCCTTTACCAGTGTCGAACTGCTGGGGGCCGTCAAAGCACAGTTGAGCAAACGCGAGCTTATCCAGCAGCATACCGATCAGCAGATGGAAGAACTGCGTACCAGCCTCATTTACACGCTGCCGCATGAGCTGCGTACCCCCCTGAGCCTGATCCTGGGGAATGCGGAACTGCTGGCGATGGATGCAGACGATCTGCCGCCGGCCCAGGTACGCGAAATGGCCGAGATGATCGTGCGTTCCGGGCAGCGGCTGCACCGGCTGATCGAAAATTATTTGCTCTACGCCCAGATCGAATTGATGCTGGCCAGCCCTTCCAATGTAGAAGCTGCCCGCTCTACCGAACTGGACGTGCGCGACCGGCCGGTTATGGAGGTGTGCGAGCTGGTGGCGGATCGCTATCAACGTTCCGGGGATATGCTGTATCAATTGGCCGGGCCCTGCCGGCTGGCCATCAGCCGGGCAGATTTTGAGCGCATCCTGACCGAACTGGTGGACAACGCCTGCAAATTTTCTGCGCCCGGAACACCGGTGCGGGTGATCACGCAGCAGATGCCTGACCTGTACCAGATTCGTATTGAAGATGCCGGCCGCGGGATGAAGCCGGAAGATGTGAAGCGCATCGGTGCTTACATGCAGTTTGACCGGGCGCTGTATGAGCAGCAGGGATCGGGTCTGGGGCTGGTGATCGCGCGGCGACTGGTGGAGCTTTACGGCGGCACACTGCATATCGACAGTACACCACAGCGGGGCACCATCAGCAGGGTGAGCCTGCCGCTGGCCACCGCCTGAGCCTCCAGGCTACGCACCGGCACACTTTTCCAGACAGGGCCTCATAGGCTTCCGGTTTAGAACTCAAACAATATGGCCGGCGCATACTGGTTCAACCAGGCAAAGGGAAACCGGTTCGACGATAAGAAGTTGAGAAACGCCTGGATGAGTTGTGAAAAGGTCGCACAGGTATGATGGTGACTGACGGCCGCCCGCGCCTGTGACCAGATATGCTCCTGCGGATTGAGATCGGGACTGGCCGGTGGCAAAGAGACAGTTTCCACCTGCGGATGATCGGCGATCACCTGCTGCACCACGGCGCTTTTGTGCCATGAGGCGCGATCCCAGAGCAAGAGCACCGGTTGCGTCTGGTAGCACCGCAGCAGATCGCGCAGAAACGCCGCGATGGTTGCGCCGGTCATCTCCGGGCGGGGCAAAGCGAATTCATGCCCCGTGCGCAGGTTGACCGCGC
>JALOOI010000382.1 GCA_025454495.1 Anaerolineae bacterium | reverse complement strand
CAACCGGCCGGCATTCTGCCTATCATTCTGCGCGGTTTTGCGCTTCAATTAACCCGTTCTGGTCATCAATTTAAGACGGCGCAGGGGCCGCAGGATAAGCTTATGAGTGAATTACACTGGCGCTGGTGGCAGCGCGGGGTCATCTACCAGATTTACCCCCGCAGTTACAAAGATAGCAACCACGATGGCACCGGCGATTTGCAGGGCATCATCGAAAAGCTGGATTATTTGAACGATGGCACCGAAAACAGCCTGGGTGTGGATGCCATCTGGATTAGCCCGTTTTTTCCCTCGCCGATGAAGGATGCCGGTTACGATGTCGCCAATTATGTCGATGTGGATCCGCTGTTCGGCGACCTGGCCACCTTTGACCGGCTGATCGCCGCGGCGCACGAGCGCAACATCAAAATCATCATTGATTATGTGCCCAACCACTCCTCCGACCGCCATCCGTGGTTCATCGAATCGCGCAGCAGCCGCACGAACCCGAAGCGCGACTGGTACATCTGGCAGGATGCCCGGCCGGATGGCAGCCCGCCCAACAACTGGGGCAGCGTCTTCGGCGGCAAAGCGTGGACGTGGGACGACACCACGCAGCAGTATTATTTTCACCAGTTCGACCCCTCGCAGCCGGATTTGAACTGGCGCAACCCGGCCGTGAAAGCCGCCATGCTGGATGTGCTGCGCTTCTGGCTGGATCGCGGGGTGGATGGCATTCGCATGGATGTCATTTACATGGTCTGGAAACACCCGGACATGCCCGATCAGCCCCTCATCCCCGGCGCGGCCGGCCGCGGCCCGGATGACCTGTTCGGCCGCCAGCAGCACCTCTATGATTACAATTACGAGGGCATTCACAGCATCATGCAGGAAATTCGCACCCTGTTCGATGCCTATCCCGGCGACCGGCTGAGCATTGGCGAAATCTGGCTGGATTTGCCGGAACGCATGAAATACTACGGCAATAATGATGAACTGCATTTGCCGTTCAATTTTGGCCTCATCAGCAGCGCCAGCTTTCTGGAAGAAACGCCCTGGTCGGCGGCGGACGTGCGGCGCATCGTGGATGAGTACGAAGCCGCGCTGCCGGCCTTCGGCTGGGGGAACTGGGTGATGGGCAACCACGATACCCCGCGCCTGGCCAGCCGCCTGGGCAGCCACAGCAAAGCCCGCACCGCCGCCCTGCTGCTGCTCACGCTGCGCGGCACCCCCACCATTTACATGGGCGAAGAAATCGGCATGGTCAACGGCGACATCCCGCCGGACAAAATCGACGATCCGCAGGGGCTGCGCCTGGGCGCTGCCTACACCCGCGATAAATGCCGCACGCCGTTTCAGTGGGATGGCAGCGATTACGCCGGCTTCAGCACCGTGCCCACCTGGCTGCCCGTCAACCCGGATTACCCGCTGCGCAATGTGGCCGGTGAATGGCTGGATGAGCGCTCCATGCTGACGCTGTACCGCCGCCTGCTGTGGCTGCGCCGCCGGTCGATGGCGCTGTCGGTGGGCAGCTATGAACCGCTGGAATCACCGGAGGGCACCTATGTGTATGTGCGCGAATATGGCCCCGAAACCATGCTCATCGCGCTCAATTTTACCGGCGAAGTGCTGCTGAATACCCTGCTGGATCGGCAGGGCATGGTCAGCGGAATGCTGGAACTGCGCCCCCAGGAAGGCGTGCTGGTGCGCCTGGATTAAGCCCGCGCCGGGGGCAGGATATTGCCCGCACTCTGTTTCCCTCTCCCCCGGGCGAGGGACGGTCAAAACGTCGGCCGGCCCTGCACCCCTTCGCCCCCTGGGAGAAGGGGCCGGGGGATGAGGGCGAAAGATCAGCCCTCACCCTGTTGCCCTCTCCCCCAGGCGAGGGACGGGAAAAAACGCCGCTGGCCCTTCACCCCTTCGCCCCCTGGGAGAAGGGGCCGGGAGATGAGGGCAAAAGATCAGCCCTCACCCTGTCTCCCTCTCCCCCAGGCGGGAGAAGGGGCCGGGGGATGAGGGCGTAAACGGCGGCCGGGCGTTTCTTTATGCAAGCCCTCACGGAAGGGCGGCCGAAGTCCGGTATAATGGGTCTGTGTGCCCGCCCGGAATGAAAGAGCTGCCATGTCCCTCAGCCGTAATGGAACCAGTGACCGTGTCGCCAGCGTGCAGCAGGTGATGACGCGCATCCGCGAGGCGGTGGTCATCGCGCCGGATCGGCTGGAATTGATTATGGCCGCGCTGCTGGCCGGGGGGCATGTGCTGCTGGAAGACGTGCCCGGCCTGGGCAAGACGATGGTGGCGCGGGCGCTGGCCGGCTCGCTGCACGCCAGCTTTAAACGCATTCAATGCACCCCCGATCTGCTGCCGGGTGACATCACCGGCGGGGCCATTTACAACCAGCGCGAAGGCAAATTTGACTTTATCCCCGGCCCCATCTTCGCCAGCATTGTGCTGGTGGACGAGATCAACCGGGCTTCGCCGCGCACACAGTCCAGCCTGCTGGAAGCCATGGCCGAGGGCCAGGTGAGCAGCGACGGCTTCACCCACCCGCTGCCGCGCCCGTTCTTCATCATCGCCACGCAAAACCCGGTGGAGATGGCCGGCACCTTCCCGCTGCCAGAAGCGCAGCTTGATCGCTTTCTCATCTCGCTCAACCTGGGCTACCCCAATTTTGACGATGAAGTGATGATTCTGGAGCGCGAAGAACACCATAACCCGCTGGCAGGGCTGCAACCGGCGCTGGAACTGGCGGATATTGAGCAGCTTCAGCAGCAGGTGCGCCAGGTAAACGTGATCCGCTCGCTGAAAGAGTATATCGTCCAGTTGAACACGGCCACCCGCGCCCACCCGGAATGCGTCCTGGGGATTAGCCCGCGCGGCGGGGTGGCGTTGCAGCGCTGCGCCCAGGCGCTGGCGCTCATCCGCGGGCGCGATTATGTGATCCCCGATGATATTAAAGCCGCGTTTGCGGCCGTGGGCACGCATCGCCTGCTCACCCGTGATCGCCAGCCCGACACCGCCCGCGAGGTGATTCGCAGCCTGTTGCACAGCACCCGCGTCCCGCTGGAGTAAACGGCCTTATGCTGCGTTTTTTGCCGCCGGACAGGCCCGGGCGGGCCGCCTGGATCGTGGGGGTGGGCGCGGGCAGCCTGGCGCTGCTGCTGCTGCTGCCGTTCGTGCTGCTGGCGGTGCAGCCCCGGCCAGCCGAACTGCGCGAAACCCACGGCGAGACCACCCTCTGGCTGTACACGCCCACCGGCCGCATCGGTTTTGAGGGCGAATGTATTCTGCTGCAATGGGATGTACAGCGCATTCAGGCCATTTACCTCAACGGGCGCGATATTCCCGGCACCGGCGAGCATTATCCCTGCGTCTTCGCTGACCGCCAGCCAACGTTTGACATTATCCTGAGCGATGGCACCACCACCACGGTCACGCTGCCGATTGACATTCTGTATCCGGGCTGGCTGCGCCCGGTGCTGGTGCTGCTGGCCGGGGTGGCCGGGGGCGTGGCCGTGTGGCGGCTGCGCCCCGCCCGCCGCGAGTGGCTGTGTAGCGGCTGGCGGCAGCCCCTCACGGTGCTGGCGCTGGCCAC
>JALOOI010000039.1 GCA_025454495.1 Anaerolineae bacterium | reverse complement strand
AAATATACTTGACATAAAGAATTCTTTGCTATACATTAGGTGAAGTAAAAGCGTCTTTTTGTCGCTTTCAGCACACACAGAGGTTTTTATGTCGTATCATGAACAGCGGGCGCTCATCGCTTTTCTGGGCACCCTGGCGGTCAATGTGGGGTATCTGGTGTATATGCTGCCCGGCCAGCCGGCCGGCGATCCCTATGCACCGCAGGTTTTTCATTTCTGGGGGCGCTTTTTCCTGCTGCTGATTGGGGTGTCCATCGTCGTCCGCATCCTCACTGTGATCGTGTTCAGTGTGGTGACGACGCTCCTCACCCGCGAAAGCGAACCTGCTTTTGAAGATGAGCGCGACCGGCTCATTGACCTGAAGGCGGCGCGTTACGGCTGGTATGTCTTCATCGGCGGTTTTGTGCTGGCCATGCTGGCGCTGGTGCTGGAGATGCCGCCGACAACCATGTTCCTGGTGCTCATGTTGGCCGGGCTGTCCGCGCAGCTCACCAGCGAATTATCGGAATTCCTGTTTTATCGCCGGGGTATTTGACCATGGAGAAGCTCAACATCAGCAACAATGTTCGCCGGCTGCGTTTTAATCATGGCGAGATGACGCAGCAGCGCCTGGCGGAACTGGTGAGCGTAACGCGCCAGACCATTGTCGCCATTGAGCAGAACAAGTACACCCCGTCGCTGGAACTGGCTTTTCGGATTGCCATCGTTTTTGGTGTGCCGCTGGAAGAAGTCTTCTACATTAGCGCACCCCCTTAGCCTGGCCGCTCTCGCCGGCGCGGTGATGGCGGCCG
Source organism: Anaerolineae bacterium (assembly GCA_025454495.1). GTDB lineage: Bacteria > Chloroflexota > Anaerolineae > Aggregatilineales > Phototrophicaceae > JALHOR01. The sequence continues at coordinate 22,807 of JALOOI010000039.1, read as the reverse complement.
GCTCAAACATCGTGACCATCCGTGGATTCACCAGGAGAAAGCTTCAGCGCTTTCCTCCCCGGTTTTGTCTGCCCTTCAACCACCGATTGATGCAAAGGAAATCATATGAAAGCCATCGTCTATCACACCTATGGCTCGCCGGATGTGCTGCACCTGGCGGATGTGCCGCAGCCCGCGCCCGCCCGCGGCGAAATTCTGGTGCAGGTTCGGGCGGCTTCCGTGGGCTATGGCGAAGTGGCCGTGCGTAATTTCGCCAGTATTTCCCCGCGTGAATTTAACATGCCGTCCCTGTTCTGGCTGCTGGCCCGCTTCAGCTTCGGGCTGCGTAAGCCCGCCAATCCCATTCTGGGGAATGAGTTCGCCGGGGTTGTGGCCGCGATCGGGGAGGGCGTAACCCGCTTCAAGGTCGGGGATGCGGTCTTCGGGTATCGGGGCCAGATGATGGGCACCTACGCTGAATACCTGTGCCTGCCCGCCGATGGCATGGTGGCCCCGCTGCCGCCACAACTGGGCTTTATCGAAGCCGCCGTTGTGCCCTATGGTGCCCTGACCGCGCTTACACTGCTGCGCCGGCTGAACATCCAGCCGGGTCAGCGGGTGCTGGTCAATGGCGCTTCGGGCCGGATTGGGACGTTTGCGCTGCAAATCGCCCGCCACCTGGGCGCAGAGGTGACGGCCGTGTGTGGTACGGCGCGTGTTGATTATGTTCGCGCCCTGGGGGCCCGGCGGGTGCTGGATTACACCCGCGACGACTTCACCCGCGACGACACGCGCTACGATTTCATCCTGGACATCCTGGGGCGCAGTTCGTTTGCAGCGTGCCGGCGCGTCCTCACCCCGCAGGGGGTCTATTTTCCCATCAGCTTTAAGCTGCCGGCGGTGCTGGCGATGCTAAGAACGCGCGGCACGGCCGGGCAGCGTGTGCATCTGGGTATTTCTGATGAAAAACCCGCCGATATGGCCACCATCGCCAGCATGGTGGCCGCCGGCACGCTGACGGCACAGGTTGATCGCAGCTTTCCACTGGCCGAAGCCGCTGCCGCCCACCGCTACTATGAATCCGCCGGCCGGGCGGGCAATGTGGCGCTGGTGGTGGCGGAATAAGGCCCCTGCCGGCGCTGCGGGCGGCCCGGCGCTGCACCCGGCCGCCGCGGGTGGATACCACCTGCGACCCGCGCCAGATCGGCCGCTAAGCCGGGTGGCATTGCCCGCCGCGGTATCCTCTGTCACAATCAGGGGACGTGGGCGGGATAAGCCCGCCCGTTAGCCCGTTAACGGGAAAAGTGTCCTTATGAGCAAAGTGATTCTGGTGCTGGTGGACGCGCTGCGCGATGACGTGGCGGCACACAGCATGGGTTATCTGGAACATCTCACGGAGGCCAAACGCGCCAGCCGCTTTACCGTGGTGGCAGAACTGCCCACGCTCTCGCGCCCGCTGTACGAAACTGTGCATACCGGGCTGCCCGTCAGTGAACATGGCATCGTCAGCAATTACACCGTGCGCCGTTCCAGCGCGGCCAGCATCTTCAGCGTGGCCCGCGAACACGGCCACACCACCGCCGCCGCGGCCTACTGCTGGTATGCCGAATTGTATGTGCGCCATCCCTATGACCTGGTGGCCGACCGCGAAATGGACGACCCGGCGGCGCTCATCCAGCACGGGCGCTTTTACGAAGCGGCGGATTACCCGGACAAAGAGTTATACGCCACCGGGGCCCTGCTGATGACCCGCCACCTGCCGGATTATCTGCTCATTCACCCCATGGGGCTGGATACGGTGGGGCACCTGTACGGCGGCGATTCGCCACAGTATCGCAACACGGCCATCGTGCAGGATCAAATTCTGGCCAATTTTATCCCGCCGGCGCTGGCCCTGGGCTACACCGTGCTGGTGACGGGCGACCACGGCATGAACAGTGATAAGCAGCACAATGGCACGCTGCCGGACGTGCGCCATGTGCCGCTGTACATCATCGCGCCGCCGGCGGCCCCCGCTGACCGCCGCCAGGGGAACACCGGCCGCCAGGTGTCGCAACTGGCCATCGCGCCCACGGTGCTGCACCTGCTGGGCCTGCCCGTGCCGTCCGCCATGCGCCACGCGCCGCTGCTGGAGGGCTAAACCCATGAGCGACTATTTTCAGGCAGTGATCCTGGACTGGGCCGGGACGACGGTGGATTATGGCTGTCTGGCCCCGGCGCAGGTCTTCATCGCCGGCTTTGCCGCGCACGGTGTACGCATCACCATGGACGAAGCCCGCGCCCCCATGGGCCGCTACAAGCGCGACCACATCGCCGCCATTCTGGCGCAGCCGGCGGTGGCGCAGCGCTGGCAGGCCGCCCACGGCCGCCCGCCCGCCGACAGCGATGTGGCGGCCCTCTTTGCCGATTTTGTCCCCCGCCAGATGGCCAGCCTGGCACAGCACAGCGACCTCATCCCCGGCGTGGTGGAGACGGTGGCCGCGCTGCGGGCCGCCGGTTACAAAATCGGCTCCTGCACCGGCTACACCCGCGCCATGATGGAGATCATCCTGCCGCTGGCCCGCGCCGCCGGGTATGCGCCGGATGCGCTGGTGTGCCCGGATGAGGTTCCGGCCGGGCGGCCCGCCCCCTGGATGTGCTTCCAGAATGCCATGCAGCTCAACGTGTACCCCATGTCCGCGCTGGTGAAAATTGGCGATACCCCGGCCGATATGGCCGAAGGCCGCAACGCCGGCATGTGGACGATTGGGCTGGCCAAAACCGGCAACGAACTGGGCCTGTCGCTGGCGGAAGTGACGGTGCTGCCACGGGCGACGCTGACCGCCCGGCTGGCCGCGGCCCGTGCCCGCCTGCTGGCCGCCGGGGCGCATGAGGTGGTGGACGGCCTGGCCGACATCATGCCGGCGCTGGAACGCCTGCACGACCGCCACGCCGCCGGTGAAAAACCCTGAGTCCCCATGCTGGACAGTGCGGCCCCGGCCGGGTAAACTGATCGCCGGTGATGGTCTTAGTGGCTGGAGGCGGCTGGCGATGCTGTGCCCGAATTGTAATGTGGTGATGCGGATGACGATCCGCCAGGGGGTGGAGCTTGATTACTGCCCCAACTGCCGCGGTATCTGGCTGGATAAGGGTGAACTGGATAAGCTGATGGAACGGGCCGTGGAGGAACGCGCCCCGGCGCATCCCCCGGAGCGCCACTACACCCCGTCCGCCCATGAAGCCACCCCCAAACGCAAACACCCGGATGAATATTACGATGACCCCGGCCTGGACGAATACCAGCCGCGGTATCGCGCAGGCAAGAAGCCGCCGCCGCCGGATTATGACTATGATGATGATCGTCATGACCCGCGCCGCCGCCGCCGCAACATCATTGAAGACATCTTCGACATCTTCGATTAAAATAGCGCCCTGCGGCGGGCCGCGTGCTGCTGCGCCCGCCGCCACCTTCAGCCATCAGGAGATACAGCCTTCATGACGCACCCAACGCCCGTCACGGTCGCTTATGGCGATGGAATTGGCCCGGAAATTATGACCGCCTGCCTCAAAATTATGCAGGCCGCCGGCGCACAGATCGCCATCGATACGATTGAAGTGGGGGAACGCGCCTACCTCAACGGTCACACCTCCGGCATTCCGGCCAGCGCCTGGGATTCGATCCACCGGACGCGGGTGCTGTACAAAGCGCCCATCACCACCCCGCAGGGCGGCGGCTATAAAAGCCTCAACGTCACCATCCGTAAAACCCTGGGGTTGTTCGCCAATGTGCGCCCGGCCGTCTCCTACTTCCCGGCCATCGATACGCGCCACCCGCTGATGAAGGTGATGATTATCCGCGAGAACGAAGAAGACCTGTATGCCGGCATCGAACACCGGCAAACGGCCGAAGTCTACCAGACGCTCAAGCTCATCACCCGCCCCGGCAGCGAGAAAATTATCCGCTACGCCTTTGAATACACCCGGGCCAACAACCGTAAAAAGCTCACCTGCTTCACCAAAGACAACATCATGAAACTGACCGACGGCACGTTTCATAAGGTCTTTGATGAAATTGCGAAAGAATACCCGGATATTAAAGCCGAACACATGATTATCGACATCGGCGCGGCCCGCCTGGCCGACCGGCCGGAGAAGTTCGATGTGATTGTGGTGCCCAACCTGTACGGCGATATTGTGTCGGACATTGCCGCGCAGCTCACCGGCTCGGTGGGCCTGGGGGTGTCGGCCAACATCGGCGAAGATTACGCCATGTTTGAAGCCATTCATGGCAGCGCGCCGGATATTGCCGGCCAAAGCATCGCCAATCCTTCCGGGCTGCTGCTGGCCGGGGTGGAAATGCTGGTGCACATCGGCCAGCCCGAAGTCGCCGCCACCATCAACAACGCCTGGAAAGTGACCATCGAAGATGGCATCCACACGCCGGATATTTACCACGATGAGCGCAGCACGCACAAAGTGAGCACCGGCGAGTTTGCCGATGCCGTCATTGAGCGCCTGGGCAAAACGCCGGAATACCTGCGGACGGTGAAATTTAGCAGCAGCTCCAACATGCGGCTCATTAAGCTGAAGCCGCAGCCGCGCCCGGCCAAAGCCCTGGTGGGGGTGGATGTCTTCCTGGACTGGGATCATGATCCGCGTGACCCGGCCCTCCTGGGGCATTTGCTGGAGGAACGCATTCACACCGGCGGGCTGCACCTGACCATGATTACCAATCGCGGCTTAAAAGTGTACCCCGGCGAAGAAACGCAAACCTTTTGCACCGATCACTGGCGCTGCCGCTTCCTGAGCGACCAGTACGCGCCCATCACGCATCAGCAATTGCTGGAACTGCTGGGCCAGTTTGCCGCCGCCGGGCTGGATTTCATCAAAACAGAGCATCTGTACACCTTTGATGGCCAGCCTGGTTTCTCGCTGGGGCAGGGCGAATAAACCGCGCCGGGCCGCCTGGCGCAGCCACACAGATGGAATTTCCACGGGGGCGACGAACAGGGGCGCTCCCGTTGCGATTTTCGGGGGAATTAACGATTTCACGACACAGAAGGATAACATCATGACCACAGTACCGATTACGGTTGCCTACGGCGATGGCATTGGGCCGGAGATTATGGCAGCCAGTCTGCACATTCTTCAGGCGGCGGGCGCACAGATCGACATTGAAGAAGTGCAGGTGGGGGAGAAAATTTACCTCCAGGGCAATACCTCCGGCATTGAGCCGGCATTCTGGGAATCCATCCGGCGCACGCGGGTGTTTTACAAAGCACCGCTGACCACGCCGCAGGGCACCGGCTTTAAGAGCATCAACGTCACCACGCGCAAGAGCCTGGGGCTGTATGCCAATGTGCGCCCCTCCGTTTCCTACCATCCGTTCATCGACACCAAACACGAAAAGATGAACCTGGTCATCATCCGCGAGAACGAAGAAGATTTGTACGCCGGCATTGAGCATCGCCAGACCAATGAGGTGTACCAGTGCCTGAAGCTGATTACGCGGCCCGGCAGCGAAAAAATCGTGCGGTATGCTTTTGAATATGCCCGCGCCAACAACCGGAAAAAAGTCACCTGCTTCACCAAAGACAACATCATGAAGCTGACCGACGGCCTGTTCCATAAAGTGTTCGACGAAATCGCGGCGCAGTACCCCGATATTGAAAATGAACACTGGATCGTGGACATTGGCGCGGCCAAAATGGCCGATACACCGGAAAATTTCGATGTAATCGTGCTGCCCAACCTGTACGGCGATGTGCTGTCCGACGTGGCCGCGCAGATTGCCGGCTCGGTGGGGCTGGCGGGGTCGGCCAACATCGGCGAGCACGCTTCCATGTTCGAGGCGATCCACGGCAGCGCCCCGCGCCGCGCCGGGCAAAACCTGGCCAACCCGTCCGGGCTGCTGCTGGGCGGCGTGATGATGATGGTGCACATCGGCCAGCCCGAAGTGGCGGAACGGGTGCATAATGCCTGGCTGCGGACGGTGGAAGAAGGCACGCACACCTACGATGTCTACCGCGAAGGCGTGAGCAAGAAGAAGGTGGGCACCAGAGAATTTGCCGAAGCGGTGGCGGCCAATGTGGGCAAGCTGCCGCAAACGCTGCCGGCCGCCAGCTATGCGAAAGATCGCGCGGTATCGGCCAGCACAGCCGTCACCGTGAACCATGCACAGCGCGATCTGGTGGGGGTGGATGTGTTCCTGTACTGGGACGAAGCGGCCCGTAACCCCAATATCCTGGGCGATGCCCTGCGCGGCCTGGGCAGCGAGGCGCTGAAGCTGTCCATGGTGACGAATCGTGGGTTGAAGGTATACCCGGATGGAATGCCGGAAACCTTCTGTACCGATCACTGGCGCTGCCGTTTCCTGTCGCCGGGCAAGGTAGCCGTGCCGCACAGCGAAATCGTGAACCTGCTGGGCCGGGTGATGGGCGCGGGCTTTGAATTCATCAAGACGGAAAATCTGTACTACTTCGATGGCGAAGCTGGCTTTTCGCTCGGTCAGGGCGAATAAGACGGCGCGGGGCCGGGATGGGGGGAGCGCACCGGCGCACCCCTGCCCGGGCCACGACTGCGACTCTGGCCGCGAGTCGGTATGAATCTCTCCCGGCTGCTCCCGCGGGTGGTGGTGCTGCTGCTGGCCGCGGCGTGCTGTGCGCTGCGGCTGGCGCAAGCGGCCCGCTTCCACCCCGATGAAGCCTTCTTCATGACCTTTGCCCGCAACGCGGCCGTCACCGGCGACTGGTGGCTGACGGGCCCGCTGGACAAGCCGCCGCTGACGCTGTACCTGAACGCGCTGGCGCTGCATCTGCTGGCAGTGGATGCGGATGCGGGCGGGGTGTACTTCCTGGATGTGTACAAAGGCGAACTGGCGGCGCGGGTGGCCGGGCTGCTGGTGGGGGTGCTGTGTGTGGCGCTGCTGCTGGCGCTGGCCCGGCGGTGGCTGCGCCAGGAGGGAGCGGCGCTGGCGGCCGGGGGCCTGCTGGCGCTGTCGCCGTTCACGGCGGCCTTTAGCCCCACCGCCTTTACCGATATGCCCATGCTGCTGGCCGTGCTGGCGGCGCTGCTGGCGGCGGCCGCCGCTCGCCGGCGGGCCGGGTGGGCCGGGCTGTGGCTGGCGCTGGCGACGGCCGCCAAACCGCAGGCGCTGTTTTTTCTGCCGCTGCTCGTCGTGCTGCTGTGGCCGGGCGGGTGGCGGGCGCTGCTGCGGGCGGCCCTGGCGCTGGCCGGCGGTGGTGCGGCCCTGCTGGCCTGGGATGCGCTGCGCCCCGGTGACAGCGTTTTCGCCCTGGGCGCGGCCAACAATGCCCCGGGCCAGCTTCTGGCCGCCCCGGCGGACTGGCTGCCGCGCCTGCTGCGCTGGCTGGAACTGGCGCAGTACCTGGGTGGCACGGCGCTGCTGACGGGGGCGCTGCTGCTGCTGGCGCTGTGGCGCGGCCGGCGGGGGATGGGGTGGCTGTGGGCCTGGGCCGGCGCGTACAGTGCTTTCCACATCATCACGGCCGTTAATGTGTACGATCGTTACGTGCTGCTGCTGCTGCCGGCCCTGGCGCTGCTGGCCGGGCCGGCGCTGGCCGAACTGCGGCCGCGCTGGCTGTGGCTGCCGGGCGGGCTGCTGCTGCTGGCCGCGGTGGCCGGGGCCCCCATCGGCGGTGATCGCGGGGCTTATGCCGGCATTGACCGGCTGGCGCATTTCCTCAACGCGCAGCCGGTGGCCACGGTGATTTATGATCGCTGGCTGGGCTGGCCGCTGGGGTATTATCTGGGGCCGTGGACGGATAAACGGCGGGTGTATTACCCCGCGCCGCCCGCGCTGGTGGCCGGGGCGCTGTCCCTGGCAGAACCGGGGCGGCGTTATTTCATTGCGCCGGTGGACGTGCCTTACCAGCCGTGGCTGGCGGCCTTACAGGCGGCCGGGTTCCGGGTGCAGCCGGCGGCCCGCATTGCGGGCTTTCGCGCCTGGCAGCTCATCCCTCCCGCGGGGAACGCGGAATCCGGCGCAGGCGCTGAATGCGCTTCAGGCTGTCCGGCGCTTCCTGCTGCTGCGCCGCCTTAACCGCCCGGGCCAGTTTGCCCGTATCGGACACGGGGGCGGCGTTTTTTTTCACCAGGTCCTGCATCACTTCGGGGTATTGCAGTTGCCAGCGGGCCAAAAAATCATCCAGCCAGGCAATTTCCGCCGTCATGATGGCGATGCTGTGGGTATACAGCGCGTGGATATTGGCTTCCAGGGTGGGGCGGCCGTTCTGGTAGCGCGACCAGCCCAGGCTGACATGTTCCAGTTGTGAACGCAGATCATCGCGGTGGTGCATCAGCACTTTGTACACCTGGGCCGGCTTCAGCACATGCAGGTTAGACAATCCCAGTTCAAAGCCCGACCCCGGCACGCGCGGCTCGCGCAGCAGGCTGCTGATGGCCGTTTGCAGCACCCCGCGCCCGGCTTCGGTGAGCGCATATTTTTTGCGCGCCGGGCCGCGGCCCTCGCTGTGCAGTTGCGCCGTCAGCAGTTTCTGGCCTTCCAGCTTATTGAGGATGTAGTAAATGGACGAAAAGCCGATCGTCAGCCACTCGCGCAGCCCGCGCTCATCCACCAGTTGTTGCAGTTCATAGCCATAAAGCGGGTTTTCTGCCAGCAAGCTGAGCAGTGTTAATTCTGCATCGGTCATTTTGCCATCCACCGGTGTAAGGAAGCCTGCGCTTTAACCATAACACAGAATTGATCCCCGCCAGGTTTTAACTGCGTTTGACGCGCCCCGTCTTCAACACCTCGTGCAGCGTCTTCACCAGGTTATTCGCCAGGTAGGGCTTGGTCAGGTAGCGGTCGGCCCCCGCGTTCAGCCCTTCCCGAATCTGGTTGGGGTCGGCCAGGGCGGACAGGATGACCACGGGTAACTGGTCATAGATCGGCTTGGCCCGCATTTGCTTTAAAAATTCAATGCCGCTGATTTCTGGCAGCATTAAGTCCAGCACCATAATATCCGGCAGGGGGGGCTGCTTCAAAATCTGGGCGGCTTCCATCGCGCTCATGGCCGACAGGGCTTCAAATTCGGCACGCTGCAACAAGGCTACCACCAGCTTTTGCAGCGCCGGGTCATCATCGACAACCAGAATACGGGGTTTTTGCGCTTCTGACAAAGCAGAATCTCCCTGATGTGCAGGTTCTAACGGAATCTAAACTGCCGCAAGTATAGCCTTTGTTTGCGCCGGTGACAATATCCCCCCGGCAAAACGGCCGGTCGGCCGGGCAGGTGCTGCCCGGCCGGATGAGCGGGTTATTTGGCGTAATCGATGGCGCGGGTTTCCCGGATGACGTGGACTTTGATCTGGCCGGGATACTGCATGGTTTCTTCGATCTGCCGGGCGACATTGCGGGCCAGTTCCAGCGCTCCCAGATCGTCGATCTGTTCCGGGCGCACCAGAATGCGGATTTCGCGGCCCGCCTGGAGGGCGTAGCTCTGTTCCACGCCTTTAAAGTTACCGGCGATTTCTTCCAGCGTCTTCACCCGTTTGATGTACGATTCCAGGCTTTCGCGGCGTGCGCCGGGGCGTGCGCCGGAGATGGCATCGGCGGCTTCCACGATGTAGGCTTCCACACACGTCTGTTCCACTTCATGATGATGCGCCGCCACGCAGTTCACCACTTTTTCGTTCACGCTGTAGCGCTTCAGGAAATCGGCACCGATGAGGGCATGGGTGCCTTCCACCTCATGGTCGATGGCTTTGCCCAGGTCATGCAGCAGGCCGCCCATGCGGGCCACCTGCACATCGGCCCCCAGTTCCCCGGCGATCATGCCGGCCAGGTGGGCCGTTTCCAGGGCGTGGGCGTACATATTTTGCCCGTAGCTAAAGCGATATTTTAAGCGGCCCACCAGCTTCAGCACTTCGCGGTGCAGCCCGTGGGCGCTAATTTCGTAAGCGGCGCGTTCACCATCTTCCAGGATGGTGCGTTCCACCTCGGCTTTGGTGTCTTCCACCAGTTTTTCGATGCGGGCCGGGTGAATGCGGCCATCCGTCACCAGCTTGGCCATGGTCAGCCGGGCCACTTCGCGCCGGATGGGGTCAAAACTGCTGATGGTGACGGCTTCGGGCGTGTCGTCCACCACCACATCCACGCCGGTGGCCAGTTCAAAGGCGCGAATGTTGCGCCCGCTGCGGCCGATGATGCGCCCCTTCATTTCGTCACTGGGCAGCGGCACCACGCTGACGGCGATTTCGCCCACATGCTCGCTGGCCAGGCGCTGCACCGCCAGCGAGATCACCTCGCGGGCGCGTTTATCCGCCTCTTCGCGGGCTTCGGCTTCCACCTGGCGAATGATGCGGGCCATGTCGTTGCGGGCATCCTGCTCGGTGGCGATGAGCAACTGCTGCCGCGCTTCGTCCACCGTCATCTGGGCGATTTTTTGCAGCTCTTCCAGCTTCTCCTGTTCCTTCTTCAGGATGTCATTTTCTTTCTTATCCAGCCGGCTCTGGCGCTTATTCAGGTTTTGCTCGCGCTGTTCGATGCGCTCCAGGCGCTTGTCCAGGTCTTCGGTGCGGCGGTCCAGCCCTTCGCGGCGGCGCTGGAGTGATTCCTCCTCGCGCTCAAATTCTTTGCGCCGGTTGAGCATGATGGCTTCGGCTTCGGCCTGGCGGGCGCGGGTGCGTTCGGTGGCTTCCTGCACCAGGGCTTCGGCGCGGGTGTTGGCCGTGGCCAGCAGGCTTTTGCTCTCCTCCTGGGCCTTCGTGACCATATCCTGCCCGGTGGTGCGTTGTTCATCCAGCAAGCGGTTGCGCCCATAGTACACCCCGACGGCCCCGCCTGCGACGAGGGCCACCACGGCGACGAGCGCCACAATCACAATATCCATATGTTTTCCGGGGGGAGAGCGCTGCACAGCGCCCGCCCGCTGCTCCTTTCACAGTAAATCCAGTGTCCACAGTTGGGTAGCGCCGGCATGACAGCGGTCAATCTTCATCGTGGCCGGTGGCGAAGAAGGGCGGTTGTGCTGCCGCCAGTTCTTCGGTCAGGCGACGAATAACCTGGTCGGTGATGTGATAACTGAAGCCCCGCCGCTGGAGGAGGGCCCCCAGTTTCTGGCGAAAAACCTGGCGTGTGCTGCCGCGTAAACGGCGCAGCCCGGCGCGGGCGGCACTTTCGGCCGCTTCGGCTTCGGCAGCGGCCGGGGTTTCGCTCAGGACGGCCTCAATGAGCTGTGGATCAAGCCCTTTCTGGCGCAGTTCGTAGCGCAGTGCCCGTGCGCCGCGCGGTTGAAAGCGCGTGCGCTGGTCGATCCAGTAACGGGCAAAGGCCGCATCATCCACATACCCGGCCGCTTCCAGCCGGGTGAGGGCGGCGTGAATGGTGGCCGCCGGCAGGGATTTTTGCGCCAGGGCGTGGCGAATTTCGTGGTGGCTGCGTGGGCGCAGGGACAGCAGCCGCAGCGCTGTATCCACGGCCCGCACGACCTCATCCTGCTCGCGCAGCCGCTGCACCTGCTCATCGCTGAGCAACTGTCCTTTCCGCAGCGTGGCGGCATCCAGTTCGTTTAAGCCGAAGGCAAATTCACCATCGAGATAAACGTTGACGCGGTCTTTGTGCTTTTGCTGGCGTTCCAGCAGCGTCACCACGGGCATGAGTTCGGCCTGTACACGCAAACTACCGCTTCATCCTCACAGGACAGCGGTCAACACAGGCAGGACAGCCAGGTCAGGATCGCACCGGGAAGCGTGCCGCGCGGCCGATAGCGCCGGTCGCGCACCGGCAGCACAGCATCCCTGCCGCTTTACGCGCCGGAGATGCCCCCGTCAGAGAAAGTCTTGACCTGCCGGGAAGTGCCCGGTTCAGGAGATATCTGCCATCTGGGGCAGGATAAGTCATGGTCTGTTTGCTGTGTCGCCATTGTCCCGTTTGCCACAGCCTTGATCAGGGTTCTTGCTTCCACGCGCACATCGGCCGATGTGCCGGGTTCAGGGTCATCACCGCTGTCATCATTCAGCGATCATCGGCATAAAAGCCTTAAGATAACTTTATCCGAAGATGAACATTCTGACAAGTCCTCACGATGGGCAATTCTGCCGCGCCGCCGGGGTGCATTGACAGACCCCGGCCGAATGGTGCTATACTGAAAAGGCCATCAAAGGATTACGATGTTTATTTTTGAGTGGAAAGATAGCCCTATGACGGACAAAACACAGCCCGCCCCGGCAGCGCGTACCGGCGAAATCCCCCGGCTGGAACGCCTGGAAGCGGAACCGGCCCGGGCGCTGACGGAAAAACAGCCGGCCGTGGGCAGCGCCAGCGAAGCGGTCACCGGCACCATTCGCATTATTGCGGAAGCCACCGACCGCACAGCCCCGCGTGAAGCCGATAAACCCGGTCAGTGAGGCGCGATGAAAGCGGCATGGCTGGAACGGCTGCGGGCGCTGCGCGGGCTGGTGGGCGCGGGCACCCCGCCCGATGATGCATGGATTGACTCCGATGTGGCGCTGACCCCGCGGGAGGCGCGGCTGCGGCAGGCGGCGACGCTGTTCCAGTGGGGCGCGGCCGCGCACGGCGTGGCGGTGCTCGTGCTGCTGCTGGCGCTGGCGGCCGGGGCCGGCGCGGCCCTGCGCGGGCTGCTGCTGGCGGGCTACACCGGCCCCGATGATACGGCGCTGCTGCTTATCCTGCCGGGGCTGCTCATCAACTGCGGCGTGCTGCTGCTGCTGGCGGTGGGCACGCTGGCCCAGGAATTCTGGCTGCCGGTGCTGCTGGCGCTGGCGCTGCTGGCCAACGGGCTGGCCCTGGCGCTGGTGGGCTTTACGCCGGCCCTGCTGCTGCTGCTGCCGGCGCTGTGGGCCGCCCGGCGGCTGCTGCCCGACCGGCAGGCCTTCCATATCAACCCGGTGGCCGCCATCGAACTGCGCGGCCGGATGCGCGGGGCGCGGGCCTTCGCCATCATCACGGTCTTTTTAACCATGATGGGCAGCTTTACCGTGCTGCTGTACCTGCTGCAACTGCCGGCCGTGGCCGGCGGGCGCACCATCATCACCGGCGAACTGGGGCGCATCCTGTTTACCGGCGTGGTGGCGGTGGAACTGCTGATGATTATCTTCATCGTCCCGGCGCTGACGGCCGGGGCCGTCACCGGCGAGCGCGAGCGCAAAACCTACGATCTGCTGCAAACCACGCTGCTGTCGGCCCCGGCCTTCATTGTGGGCAAGATGGAAGCGGCCCTGGGCTATATTTTGCTGCTGCTGCTCTCGGCCATTCCCTTACAGAGCATCGCTTTTTTATTTGGCGGCATCAGCGAATTTGAGGTGCTGCTGGCTTTCGTGATTCTGGCGGTGACGGCCGTGCTGCTGGCGGCCCTGGGGCTGTTCTTCTCGTCCCTCACCGAGCGCACGCTGACGGCGACGGTGCGCGTGTATACGCTGGCGCTGGCGGTGGTCTTCGCGCTGCCGGTGGTGTCGCTGGTGCTGCTGCGCCAGGCGTTTGGCCAGGCCGTGGCCGGCGTGGCGGTGGGCGGGGCTTCGCCGCTGCTGGAAGCGCTGACCATTTATCTGGATATGCTCATCGCCAGCGTGAACCCGGTTACGGCGGCGTATTACACCGGGCAAATGCTCATCAACCAGGGCCAGGTGACGCTGATGCAGGTGCAGCTTCAGACCACCGGCGGCACCATTCCGGTACTGTCGCCGTGGATTTTGCTGACGGTGGGGTATCTGGTGCTGGCGGCGCTGCTCATTCTGCTGGCGGTGCGCCGGATGCGCCGCAGCGGCGGTTCATAACGCGGCACAGGACAATGATGGGTGAGAGGGGCGACCGGTGGCAGTGATGGAAACAGGCGGGCCGCGCCGGGAACTGGAAAGCATCATCCGCGCCTGGGAAGGGCGCGACCGGCAGCGGCGGCTGCTGCTGTGGCTGCCCGGAGCGCTGATGCTGGCGCTGCTGGCCGGGGCGGCGCTGCTGCTGCTGTATCGGCTGGTCGGGGTGCCCGCCGGCCCCGGTGTGCCGGGGGTGGCCGCGGCCATGCTGCTGGCCGGCACGGCCCGGCTGCTGTGGGCCCTGCGCCGCCGCCCGCTGCTGACGGCCGTCCGTGATTATGACAGGCGCTTCGGCCTGCAAGAGCGCCTGTCCACCGCGCTGGAACTGCTGGCCGGGCGCATCCACACCACCGAAGAATTTGCCGCGCAGCAACTGGCCGATGCGCTGCACCGGGCCCGCGCGATCGACGTGCGGACGGCCATCCGGCTGGAGCAGCGCCCCCGCGCCTGGGGCGGGGCCCTGCTGGGTGCGGCGCTGTTCGCGCTGGCAGCGGTGCTGGCCTTCAACGCGCCCCCGGCCGATACCCTGTCCGCGGCCACCCGTGACGCACTGGCCGCCGCGGCCGCGGCCCTGCGCGACATCACCGAAACGGTCGCTACCGATACCAGCCTGACCCCGGAAGAACGCCAGTCGCTGCTGGAAACGCTGGAAACACGCCTGGAGACGCTCACCGATGAGCCGCTGTCCACCGATGAAGCCTTCGCCGGGCTGAGCGCCGTGGAGCAGGCTCTGCGCGACCAGGCGGCCGGCCAGCGCCAGACTGCCCGCACGCAGCAGGAGGCTTTTGAAGCCGCCGCCCAGGCTTTGAACGCGGCCGGCTTCAGCGCTGACGAGGCATCGGCCGGGGCGGCGGGCACGTCGTCGCTGGAGGAAGCCATGCAGGCGCTGCTGCCGGCGTTGAACAGCCCGGAAGCCGCCGCGCAAAGTGGGCTGCTGGAGAGCCTGGCGCAATCCCTGGGCCAGTCCAGCCCGGCCACCGCCCAGGCGCTGCAAGAGGCCGCCGCATCTTTGCAGCAGGGGGATACTGCCGCGGCACAGCAGGCGCTGCAAGAGGCCCTGAACGCCGCGCAGCAGGCGCAAAACGCCGCGCAAAGCCAGTTGCAATCCGCCGACGCGCTGCAACAGGCGGCACAACAGGCGCAAAACGCCGCGCAAAATCTCGCCCAATCAGAACAGCAGCAGTCGGGTAGCGAGGGACAGCAGTCCGGCAGCGAGGGACAGCAATCGGGCAGCGAGGGGCAGCAATCCGGCAGCGAAGGGCAGCAGTCCGGCAGCGAGGGGCAGCAGTCCGGCAGTGAGGGGCAGCAATCGGGCAGTGAGGGGCAGCAGTCCGGCAGCGAGGGGCAGCAGTCCGGCAGCGAGGGACAGCAGTCCGGCAGCGAGGGGCAGCAGTCCGGCAGCGAAGGGCAGCAATCGGGCAGCGAGGGACAGCAGTCCGGCAGCGAGGGACAGCAGTCCGGCAGTGAGGGACAGCAGTCCGGCAGCGAAGGACAGCAATCGGGCGAAAATGGCGATGCCAGCAGCCAGGGTCAGGGTCAGGGTCAGGGCGCGAATGCCACCGGCGCAGGCAGCCAGCCGGCCGCGGCCGGGAATGCCAGCGTCAACAGCGGCGGCGCGGGCGATCAGGCCGCAGGCGCGAGCGAAACCATCGGCGCGACGGGCGCAGCCTCGCAGAGCAATAACCCGGATGGCACCGGCGAAGTGCCCTATGAAGCCATTTACGCCCCCCAGGGGCTGACCACGGACGGCAGCAGCGACATCATCCTGGAGCCAGATGCCGGCAATGTGCCGGTGACGGAAGGCAATTTTCAGGAAAACCCGGTCGGGCAGGCGCGGGTGCCCTATAACCAGGTCTTTCGCGCCTATGCCGATGCCGCCAGCCGCACCCTCAGCGGCGAATATATTCCGCTGTCCCTGCGTGATGTAATCCAGGATTATTTTACCGGGCTGGAACCGGCAGCCCCCTGAATCAACCCCAGGTGAACTGGGGCTTCTTAAACGGAATCAGCGCCATGATGACGGCCGGCATGTAATAATCGGCGCGGGTGAGCGCGTCGTCGGTCAGCAGGCCGATGGAGCCATTGGCCTGTTTGGAATTGCTGCGCCCGAAGACCGCATCATCCGCCGCCCCCAGTTCCAGCCCATGGTGAATGAGCCGGGCGACTTCCTGCGGCAGGTAAAATACGCCGGTCATGGCCTGCCCGGTGCGGCCGTCGTGCTGCGCCACCACCCAGGCGAACACGCGCAGCCGGTCGCCCTCTGGCTCGCAGCCGCCTTCGATGCCCACGGTATACGCCGCCTGCGGGAAAGCCAGTGCGGCTGCCGCGGCCCGCTGCGCCGCCCCGCGCCGCGTTTCGTCGCTGCTCATGGGCTGGTGGCTGACCCCCGAAGGCACGCTGTGCCCGTGAAAATGAAAATCCTGCTGCGGGAACATCCGCCGGAAACCCGCTTCAGCGGCGGCCAGCTTCACCGGGTTGGTGGAAGCGACGATCACAGTCGATGCATTCATGAGGAGTCCTGGCTTTCGGCACGTAATTCCAGCCCGATACCATACCACCGGGCGGCACAATCGCGCCAGGTGGTGAGGGTGTCCAGCGCCAGCGTGTCTTCCAGATACGTCGGCTGCGGCGTAATGGTCACGGTGGCGGCACCCGTGCCCGCCGCCTGGCGGATGAAGGCATCGCGGGCATCCCAGGCAGCCGCATAGGCGGCGAAAGCGGGCAGGCGGGCGGCATTGTGCGCCAGGCTGGCCAGCGGGGCCAGCCACACCAGCGCCAGCAGCACGGCCGGCACCCCGCGCCGCTGCAACGCGGTTAGCAGCCACGTTTGCAGGGCCCCGCGCCGGCGCAGCGTTTGCCCGGCCAGCCAGCCCCAGGCCACCACCACCATGATCTGCCACAGGCGCACCACCAGCAGCGCCCTGGGCGAGGGATGCGCCACGCCATACAGCGGCACCGCGATCACCAGCGCCGCCAGGCTGAAGGCCGCCGGGATGGAGAGATTGAAATAGCGTTGCAGCCGCCGCCACGGCAGAGTCTGTTCCGGCGGGTAAAAGCGCCAGGTGAGCGCCGCCGCCGTGACGAAAACCCCCAGGCACGCCAGCAGCGCCGCCGGGGTGATGGTGGTCTGGACGGCGAAAGCGTAGGCCAGCACCATGAGCAGGACGGGATCAATGCTGCCGGAGTCGTAGTCTTTGGCCGCTTCGACGGACACCTGGCGGGCCGCATTACCGGGAGCGCTCAAATTGGTGAGCAGTCCGATGGCCGTGCCAGCCAGGGCCAGCAGCAGCACCAGCAGCACACCCCGGCGCAGGTCGCCGCGCAGCCGCCACCCCGCCAGCCCGCTCAACAGCAGCAGCAGCCCCCCCTGGAACACGGTGGCCGTCTCCGATAGTCCCGCATTGAGGAAGGCCAGGGTAAGGCTCAGCGGCAGGGCCGCCAGCAGCCCGCCGCGCGGCAGCCCGGCCCGCAGCAGGCGCAGCAGCCCGGCCCCCGCCAGCAGCAGCACGATCAGCGGCAGGGTGTAGGGAATGATTGCGCCGAACCAGTAGAGCGCCTGCTCATCCGGGGCGGTGGTCAGCAGGGCACATACGCCGATGGTGGCCAGCAGCGCGGCGCTGAAGCCAGCCGCGGCCATACGGAGCGTGCGACATACTTCATACAGCAGGGCCGCGGCCGCCAGCCACAGCCCGGCCACCGTGGCGGCCGTCAGGTAAATGTGCAGACCGGGATGCAGCGGTGCCGCCAGCCCCTTGAGGAAAAAATTGGTGTACAGCCCCGACCAGCCGTCACGGTACGCGCTGACCATGCCGGCCGGGCCATAGCGCAGCCCATCGGCCGCGGTACAGTAATCATCGGCCAGCGGGCGGCTGTAACTGCCCAGGAGGGCGATCAGCAGCAGCGCCAGGGCGAAAGGCAGGCCGTACAGCCAGCCAGAGATGAGCAGACGGCGCGGCAGGGCAGCCATGCGAACTCCGGTCGATCATGAACAGCGCCATGATACCGGAGTTCGCGCGGAAAGAGCAGGGGCTTACAGCGCGGCCGGGTGCGGTTCGTCCAGCAATTCCACCGCCCCGGCCAGGATGCGGATGGTTTTTTCCGGCGTGACCACCGTATACAGCCGCAGGCCATCGGCGGTGAAGCTGTTTTCGCGCCGGTTCAGGCCCTGCGCCAGCGCCACATAGTCGCTATCCGGCGCGGTGTGGAAGTTCGCGCCCGCCCACGTCAGCGGCGCATCCACATAGCCCACGCTGCTAAAGCGCAGGTAGCGCGTTTCGCCGGCCCGGTGCAGCCGCAGCAGCAGCCGCGACAAACTGCGCTGATAGTGGAATAACTCCACCTGGTATTGCTCCGGCGCGGCCAGCTTAAAGACATTGGCCGTCCCCGGCGCGGGGCGGGTGGCAGACGGTGCCGGCACCGCGGGCACTTCCGCCGGCGCATGAGGTTCACGGTCATGGTCATGGTCACGGTCATAGTCATGGTCACGCTTCGCTTTGGTTTTGGTGCCCCGCCGCGTCTCCGGCCCGGCCGGGTTGACCCCGGCGCGGTAGGCCACGCTGACCGCGGCCCGCAGGCTGAACAGCGTCAGCGCCAGGTAGGGCAGCGTGCCCAGGACCAGCCCGGCCAGCAGGCTGTTCACGATATACGTCCGTTCACTCGCGGCGGTGATGATGCTGGCGCTCACCATGGCGCTGTTTTCCGTCAGCGCCCCGCTGAAGCTGTGCAGGAACGTTTGCATCGTTTCAGGATAACGCACATTAAAGGGGTAGGGGCGGATGCTGCCATTGATGAAATTGAACACCAGGAAGAACAGCACGGCCACGCCCACGCGCAGCCCGATGGCCACCCACGCCCCGGCTTTGTGGCTCCACGGGAAGAAGGCAATGGCCAGCCCCATGGCCGACGACAGCAGCAGTTCCAGCAGCAGGTACACCGCCGTGATGCCCGCCACCAGCAGCAGCAGCCCCACATCCATCTGCACGTTGAACAGCGTCAGGCTGTCGCGCACGGTGTCATAATCGCGCCAGTGAACATCCCGCAGGTAAGGGTGCAGGCTGCGCTCGGCGATGAACCCGGCGAACAGCGCCAGCCGCAGCCCGTACAGCCACAGACAATCGCGCAGCAGGCCCCGCAGGGTGCCCAGCCACTTGCCCATGATGACGCGCCAGGTGCTGACCCCGGTCAGCAGCAGCAGTTCCCACGTTTGCCCGCGCCGTTCCCGCGCCACGGAATCTACGGCCATGGTAATGGTGCGGACGATGAACATGGGAAACAGGATGATGTTCATCATCAGCAGTATCCCTATGGCGGTGTTCAGCGACCGCCAGAAATAATACTGCCCGTGCAGCACCGGGATGAGCACGACAAAGGCCGTGATGGCGCAGGCCACGCGCCAGAACCATTGACTGCGCGACCGGAACACGCCCACCGCTTCGCGCCAGGCGATCGGGTTGTTGTAGACATCGGTTTGCAGCACCGGATAGGACGACATCGTGACTCCTGCGATCTCAGGCAGGCTGTGCAGCCTCGCCGCGTATGCGTATGCTCCTGCTGGCAGCATAGCACAGGTCTGGCCGGGCTGTCTATGTGGCACAGGGCAGTCGTCGGGTTGCGCCTTGACACTGCCGCACCCGACTTATACAATGCTCATCACTTGCCGCGGTAGCTCAGCTGGTAGAGCATGCGACTGAAAATCGCAGGGTCGCCGGTTCGATCCCGGCCTGCGGCACACAAAAGAGACGCACAGCGCGTCTTTTTTGTTGCCCGGCCGCCCCTCAGCGCCGCGCCGTCAGCGTGTGGTACAGATGCGGGCTGACCGGGTGCGGCGTGTACGTCACACGGAAGCCGGCCCGTTGCAGGCGCTGCCCGGTTTGCTGTTCAAAAACGGCCGGCGGGCTGTGAATTTCCCCCACGATCTGCTGTACCTGCGCCAGCAGCGCCGCCGATAGTCCGTTCAAAATGTCGATCTCGGCACCTTCGCAATCCAGCTTCAGCACATCCAGCCGGGGGAAGCCCTGCGCCTGCACGGCCTGTTCCGGGGTGAGCCGCGGCGGGGCCGGGTACGGGGCGTGGTAGGCCGCGGCCAGCGCCAGGCTGCCCGGCGCGGCGGCCGGGTAGACGCGCGTGCTGCCGCTGTTGGTGCGGTGCCGCGCCACGCTGAACGCGCCGGGGGCATAGCCGCAGCGGGCTTCGTAACAGCTTACGCCGGGCAGGTGGGCCGTGTTCTGCCGCAGCAGCGCCGCATTCTGTGCGTCCACTTCAATGGCGATGATGCGGGCCGCGGGATACTGCCGCAGGGCCACGCACGTCCACGCGCCAATGTGCGCCCCCACATCCAGCGCATAAGCCAGAGGCGTATCCCAGGCATAAGCCCGCTGCACCTCGTCGATAATCAGCACATCGGCGGCCGCGGTGTCTTCGTTCAGGTGCAGCCGCAGGCCATCTTTTTCGTACACCGGCATCCGCGCCCCCACTGGCAAATGCCCGGCAAACACAGCATAATCCTCCGCAGCGAAGAACAGCACAGGATGAGCGATGATGGCCGGTCAAACGTACCGCCGGTATGCCGGCGGCTGGTTGCTGATGATAACACTGCTGGCGGCAGCGTGCAGCCCCGCCCCCGCGCCAGACCGCCCGCTGCCCACCGTCGCGCTGCTCCCCACGGAGTCCGCGCCGGCCACGGCAGACACAGAACCCACCCCCACGCGCGAAGATGCCCCGGCCGCGCCGGGCACGGCCGCCCCCACCCTCAGCGCCGGGTCGGGGGTGAACCTTGATCCGGCGGCGCTGTCGCCGTTTGACCGCGCCGGAGCCGCCTTTGCGGCCCGCGTGGATGGCGTGGAGACGCTGCAACTGGCGGCCGGCGGCAGCCTGACCTGCGATGAGCAGGGCGCGTTTGTCCTGGCCAGCGCGGCCGATGCGGCCGCTGTGCCGCGCCTCAGTTTCATCCTGCCGCCGGAGATCACCCCCGGCGTGTACCCCCTGCGCGATGTGATCGTGCGCGGGGTGGAGATTCGCCCGGTGCTGGTGCTGGAATCCGGCGTGACCTATGATGTCAACCTGGATGGCCTGTTCGTCCTCACCGCGCTGCCGCCTGCCGGCGGTGGCACCATGCAGGGTGAATTTGAATATGCCGCCGGGGCCCTGGTGAACCCGGTGCAGACCATCCTGGTACGCGGCAGTTTTGCCTTTAATGTGGCGGCGGATTTTTGCCGCTGACGAGCCATCGCAGCAGAAAGAGAGGAAGTATCGTGCCTGTTCGCAGCACGCCGCAGGGCTGGACGCTGGAAACCAATACCACCGCTTACGTCATCGGACTGAACAGCACCGGCGACCTGGTGCAGCGCTACTGGGGCCCCTGGCTGCCCTACCCGGAAGATTATCCACCCCCGCCCGAAGCGACGGGCTGGGCCTCGTTTAACGGGCGCGGGCAGCTTTTGCCGGAAGAATATGCCCCCTGGGGCGGGCTGCGCTATACCGAACCCTGCCTTAAAGTGACCTTTGCCGATGGCGTGCGCGATGTCGTCCTGCGCTTTGAAAGCGCCGAAACCGAAGATGAAGTGCTGGCGCTGCATTTTGAGGATGCCCATTATCCGCTGCGGCTGACGCTGGTCTACCGCGTGCATCCCGTGTATGACCTCATTGAACGCCAGGCCATCATCACCAATACCGGCGATGTGCCTTTTACCGTGGAACGCGCTTTTTCTGCCTGCTGGCACCTGCCCGCGGATGGCGCTTATCGCCTGTCGCACCTCACCGGGCGCTGGTTCGATGAATGGCACCTGCACCGCGACCCGCTGGCGCAGGGGGTGACGGTGCTGGAAAGCCGGCGCGGGCTGACCGGGCATCATCATAACCCGTGGTTTGCCGCTGACGATGGCACCGCGACCGAAGACGGCGGCGACGTGTGGTTCGGGGTGCTGGCCTGGAGTGGTAGCTGGAAGCTGACGGCCGAAAAAACCGATTTTGGCCGCACGGCCATCAGCCTGGGGGTAAATGACTGGGATTTTGCCTGGCGCGTGCCCCCCGGCGACATCTTCAGCACGCCGGTGTGCTATGCCGGGTACACGCCGGAGGGCTTCGGCGCGGCCAGCCGCCTGCTGCATGATTTTATTCGCGGGCAAATTCTGCCCCATGGCAGCGCCACCCATAAAATCCTCTACAATTCGTGGGAAGCCACCCTGTTCGAGGTCAGCGCAGCCGGGCAAACGGCCCTGGCGGAACAGGCGGCCCGCCTGGGCGTGGAATTGTTCGTCATGGATGATGGCTGGTTTAAAGGCCGCACCTCTGACCGCGCCGGCCTGGGCGACTGGACACCCGACCCGGTGAAATTCCCCGGCGGGCTAAAGCCGCTGATCGACCGGGTGAATGCCCTGGGGATGGATTTTGGCCTGTGGGTGGAGCCGGAGATGGTGAACCCGGACAGCGACCTGTATCGCGCTCACCCGGACTGGGTGCTGCACTTTCCGCACCGCGAGCGCACCACCGCCCGCCAGCAGTTGATGCTGAACCTGGCCCGCCCGGAGGTGCAGCAGCATCTCATCGAAACGCTGTCCGCGCTGCTGCGCGAGCACAACATCACCTTCATCAAGTGGGATGCCAACCGCAACATGAGCGAACCGGGCTGGCTGCCGGAGGACGACCACGACGCGCGGGAGGTGTGGGTGCGCTATACCCTGGGCTTATACCAGGTGTGGGGCACGCTGCGCGAGCGCTTTCCGCACGTCATCTGGCAGAGCTGTTCCGGCGGCGGCGGCCGGGTGGATACCGGCATTTTGCGCTATGCAGACCAGGTGTGGGCCAGCGACAACACCGAAGCCACCGCCCGCCTGGGGATTCAGGCCGGGTTTTCGCAGGTGTTCCCGGCCAGCATCATGGAAGCCTGGGTGACGGATATGGGGCGCGGGGTGGTGCCGCTGCGCTTTCGGCTGCACGTCAGCATGACCGGGGTCCTGGGCATTGGCGGCAACCTGGCCGCGTGGACGGCCGCCGAACTGGCAGAAGCGGCGCACTGGATCGGCGTGTACAAAACGCTGCGGCACATCATCCAGCAGGGCGA
>JALOOI010000225.1 GCA_025454495.1 Anaerolineae bacterium | reverse complement strand
GTTACTGCACCGGATCCCGGAAGAAGCTAATCAGCCGTTGAATATCGTGGCTGGCCACCCGTTCATCGAAGGTGAAGCGCGGCGGCGGCACCTTCAGCAGGCATAAATCGTCATAAAAATTTTCCAGCTTGCCGGTGCCAGGCAGCAAATACAGTTCGTGCCCCGTCACCAGCAGCAGCGCCACGCAGTGGTAAAAGCCCCGTTTGGACATTTCGATATGTTTTATGTAATATCCGGGCAGGGTGGCCGGGGCATACTTTTTGCGGGTGGGGCGCAGCAGCAGCCGAAAGTTGGTGACGACCGCATCCAGCGGCAGCACCGCCGGCAGCCAGTTCGCATTGGACTGTTGCAGGATAAAAACGGTATAGTGTCCCAGATGTTTTTCGCCATCCACGAAAAATTCTGCCTCTTTTATCGCCATAGCTGCTGGCAAACCATACTCTCTGTTGACGGGCCTTACTGTGTATTCTATGCCAGAATACGATCATTCGGCACGAAAAAACAAACAGTGTGCCAGGATTCTAATTCGATTACGACGAAGTTATAACTTCGCCGGCTCCCCCGCCCGTCAGCCGGTGGCCGGGGGGCGGCCCGGGTTGTGCGCCAGCAGCAGCACCGCCGAGCGCGCGGCGGCCGTATAGCGCGGGCCCGTCAGCCGCGGGGCCTGGCCCGGCGGGGAAAAATCCTGCGGCGGCGGCAGGTCGGTATCCACAATGCGCTGCCACACGGCCGGCGGCAGTTCAAAGATCAGCGGCTCCCAGTAGGCGTTAAAGATGGCGTGCAGGTGCCCCCCCGGATGGCTGAGGGTGAAGGCCAGGCTGTGCGAATTGTCGCTCCAGTCCGGCTGATACAGCGCCGTGCCGTGCCAGGTGAGCTTCGTCCGGTCAGACACCGGCCAGAAATGCTCCTCCTCCAGATAATCCTGCGCCTGCACAAAATGGGCCAGCCCCTGCACAAAGCGCAGCAGCCCGCTGTGCTGCTCCACCAGCGACCAATCGAACCAGCTCAGGGGGTTATTCTGGGCATAGGCGTTGTTGTTGCCCTGCTGCGTGCGCCGCACCTCATCGCCCATCAGCAGCATGGGGGTGCCCTGGGCCAGCAGCAGCGCCAGCAAAAAATTACGAATCTGGCGGCCGCGCAGCATCTCCACCGCCGGGTTATCGGTGGGGCCTTCCACGCCGCAGTTCCAGCTTAAATTGTAATTGTGCCCGTCGCGGTTGTTCTCGCCGTTGGCTTCGTTGTGGCGCTCGTTGTAGCTCACCAGGTCATTCAGCGTAAAACCATCATGGCACGTCACCAGGTTAATGCTGCGGTTGGGGTCACGATCCGGCGTGTACATATCCGGGCTGGCGGTGATGCGGGCGGCAAAACGGCTGACGGTGCCCTGGTCGCCCTTCAGGAAGGCCCGCACATCATCGCGGAAGCGCCCGTTCCACTCCGCCCAGCGGTCGCCGATGAAAGACCCCACCTGGTACAGCCCGCCCGCGTCCCACGCTTCGGCGATCAATTTGGTGCCGGCCAGCAGCGGCTCACTTTCGATCTCCCATAAAATGGGCGGGTTGCTGAGGGGCTGGCCATCGGCATCGCGGGCCAGCGACGAGGCCAGGTCAAAACGGAAGCCGTCCACATGCATACATTCCACCCAGTAGCGCAGCGCATCCATAATCATGCGCCGCACGATGGAATGATTGGCATTCACGGTATTGCCGCAGCCGCTGTAATTGGCATAGGCGGCCCGCTGGCGTTCCAGGATGTAATACGCGCGATTTTCCAGCCCGCGAAACGACTGCACCGGCCCCTCGTGGTTGCCCTCGGCGGTGTGGTTAAAGACCACATCCAGCACCACTTCGATCCCGGCACGGTGCAGCGCTTTGACCATCGCGCGGAATTCGGCGATGGCCCCCAGGGGCGTGCTATCGGCGGCATAGGCCAGGTGCGGCGCGAAGAAGCCCACCGGGCTGTAGCCCCAGTAATTGTGCATTCCCTGCGGCGCGTCCTGCTCATCAAACTGGTAGATGGGCATCAATTCGACGGTGGTCACGCCCAGGGACTGGAGATAGGGAATTTTGTGGATCAGCCCGGCGTAGGTGCCGCGCTCGGCCGCCGGCACCCCGGACGACGGATGGCGGGTGAAGCCGCCCACATGCAGTTCATAGATGAGGCTGCGGGCATAGGGCAGGTTCAGCGGCAGGTCATCTTCCCAGTCATACGCATAAGGATCGACCACCACGCTTTTCAGGCTGGCGCGGGTATTGTCCACCCCGTAATGGGTGGCCATTTTACGGTCATAAAAGCTGCCGCTGGCAATGGCGCGGGCATACGGATCCAGCAGTATTTTGCTGCCGTCGAAGCGGTGCCCATCCTCCGGCTTATAGGGCCCGTGCGCCCGGTAGCCGTAAAGCTGCCCCGGTTGCAGCCCTTTGACGAACAGATGCCAGTAATAAAAGGTGCGGTGGCGGCGCGGGTCAAAACGGATGACGCGGGCCGGGCGCGGGGTATCCGGCGCATCGAACAGCAGCAGCTCCAGCATGGTGCAATTTTTGGAGAACAGGCAAAAATTAACGCCATCGGGGTAAACCGTTGCGCCCAGGGGGATATAACGTCCGGGCAAAACATCGTCAGCAGGCATAACAGGTGGCTTTCGGGTGATGTACGCCTGGGGGGAGTATAACACAGCGGCGCGGCGGGGGGGCCACCTCAGCGCAGGTCGGCGGCCAGGCGGTAAAGCTGCGCCATCTCCGGGCGGTCTTCGGCCAGAAAGCGGCGCTCAATTTCGGGCAGCGGCACCACGTCCACCGCCAGCACGTCTTCGGCACCGGGCAGGCGGGCCGGGGCGCTGACCAGGCGCACCTCTCCCACGCACACCAGCCGGTAAAATTCCGGGTGGGGCACATGCGGGCGATAGGGCTGCGCGGCCAGTGAATGACAGTGCCAGGCACCGAAGGGCCGAAAATGCAGGATGTCCGCCCCGGCTTCTTCCAGCACTTCGCGGCGCAGCGCCGCTTCGATGCTTTCCCCCGGCTCCAGCGTGCCGCCGGGCATGGACCAGGCACCGGGGGCCACCCGCAGGATGACCCAGCCCGCCGGCGTGAAGGGGATGAGGTTCACATGGGCCACCGGGTGCGGCGGCACCGTGCAGCGGGCGAACTGCACCCGCTGCGGCCCCCACGGCCACAGCGTTTCCCGGAACAGGTCGGGATAGTGTTCGGCATCTTCCGGCATGGCGGCTCCTACGGAAAACGGCCGGCGCGGGCATCGTCCAGGTACGCCAGGATGCGCTCGCGGGCGACGCGATATTTGCCCTGCTTCACCTTCGCTTCCAGGTAGAGGATGGCCCGCGCCACATCGCACGTCAGCAGGTTTTCTGCGATGAACGACAGCACCATCTCATCGCGGCGGCTCTGCTCAAACAGGCTGACCAGGTACTGCCACACGCGCTCATCGCCCCGGCCGGGTTTGGCCAGCAGCCCGCCAATGGTCTCGCGCAGCAGGCTGCCCGACGGCTGGCGCTGCGCCAGGGCCAGCAGCGGTTCGATCACCTCCGCGCCCATCGCCTCGATGGTGGCCATGATGCGGTCGCTGACCACGCTCACGCCATCGTCTGCATCATAATCCTCTTCCAGCAGGGTGATGAGGCGCGGCACGATGCCCGGCACCTGCCAGTGGGCCAGCAGTTCCAGGGCATTGGGGGGCGCGTAGCCGCTGCCCAGGGCCGCCTCCAGGTACAATTCTTCGGTATCCAGCAGCAGCCAGCACAGCTCAATGATCTGCGGGCGCAGGGCGGCCGGCTGGCGATCCAGCCATTTAACGCTGCATTTCGCCGAAAATAATTCCCAGGTGGCGCTGTGCAGCGGGTGCTGTGTGTCCTCGATGATCTGCCGCCACAGGGGCGGGGTTTCGCTCATGGGGCATCCTTGCGAGCCGGGCCGCCGGCCGGCGCTTAATTCCGTTTGCTCATTTCATATTGCATCATTCTATAGTAGCTGTTCTCGCCCTTTTCGCCCTTTTCGTTCAGCAGCCCCTGCTGCACCAGCAGCGTCCATTCATCCGGCTTCAACAGCTTGCCGGCCTGCTTCAACTGCTGGAGGTGCATCTGCAACATTTCCAGCCGGCTTCTGGCGGCCGTAATTTCGCCAGGGCTGACCAGATCGCTGAGGATATAATCCAGGTCGGAGGGCTGCATGTTCAGGATGGCTTCCGCCAGTTCGCTGTCCACATACCGGCTGAGGCCGGGATACTGGCCTTCGCGCCCGCCAATATCGGTGGATTTGCCGAAGGACATATCATTATCAATGCCCGTCAGCCCGATCACTTTACCATTGCGATCCATGCGCACAAAATAATTGGACAGGTTGCGATCCACCTGGAAGGCGATGGTATCCAGCAGTTGCAGCCGCGAAAGCTGCCGCATGAAATTGGGGTCGGTGAGCAGCTTGTTCACCTGGGGTTTGCTGAGGCTGGTGGCCTGGGTGCCGTCGGTGGCTTCCATCAGGCTGCCTTTTTCGCCGGTATTGCTCACGGCTTTTTCTGCCCTGGCGATCACCCCGGCCCCCAGCAGCCGGTCGAGGCGCGTCATGGCGACGTTGCGCTGCGGCAGATTGAGGTTATCATCCTGGCCGATGGGCGTATTGGGCAGTTCGCCAATGCCCGCGCCAGTGACCATCACATAATCCATGTTGGTCAGCGTGTTCAGGATGCCCGACAGCCAGCCGCGCAGTTCGTCCCGCTGCTGCATCTCCTCCACATTGATGTTGCCCGGGTCCATCGGCGTGCCGCGCAGCAGTTCCACCAGGCGTTTGGCCTGGGCGATGACTCCTTTGGTCGTGGCCACATTCAGGTCATCACCCTGTTTCAGTGCCTCCTCACGCGCCTTTTTTTCAGCCGTGGCGATCTCCGAGCGCACCATATCCGGGTTGGCCGTCATGCCAGACTCGCCCTGGAAGTAACCGGCCGGGCCTTTGCCGCCGGGAGTGAGTTTCTTCACCTCGTGCGAGCCACCCCTGGCGGTGCTTTGAACATCGTCATCGCTAAAGCTCACGGCCTGGTTGCGCCAGGCATCGCCCGTGGCGGCCGTGGTCAGCGCCTGCTTCCAGGTGACGCGCTGCTGCTCCTGCTTCGGTTGACGCAGGTAATGGTCATACACCGTGCCCAGCACCACCCGCTCGCGCATGATGCGCGTCCGCAGGTTTTTCATGGCCGCGATGCGCCGCTTGCTGGACAGGAATTTGCCCTCTTTTTTGGTGACATAGTCATCGGCGGCCCGGTAAACCCGATCGTAACATTCCAGGATGAGCGCATAAGCATTCTTGATACTCTCTGCGCCGATGCTGAGGGTCAGCCGATCATCCAGGTTTCTCAGCGCCGTCAGCACTTTGCCATAGGATTCCATATTCTTTTTGGCGGTGCCGGCTTCTGTCTGGAATTCGACCGCGGTGGGCAGCCGCTGAATGGTGGCGGCAGGCGTGCGCTGCAACAGGCGCATCACCCCCTGGTTGCCAATGGTGTGCTGCAACTGCGGGATCATCTCCGGGTGCTGATCGGGGCGGTCGCCGTGCTGTAACTGGCGCATGAGGCTGTTGAGGGAGTCGCCGGGCGGACTGTCATCCGGGCGGCGGGCGGCCCGGCGGCGGGTAACGATTGGTCTTTTGCGGGCAGGTTGCAGACGTTCGACCATACCGGGCATTCCTCAGAGATAAAATACGTTAAGCGAACAAACCTCCTTAATCATAGCACAATATTCTGTCACACGCTGTAAAATCGCTGGAAAAGACGCGGCCGTGGTGGTGCTGGTTAGCAGCAGCCGTGTTCATCCACGAACAGCGTCACGGTGTCGCCCGCTGGCACGACGGCCACGCCCTCGCCATACAGGCCGCGCAGCGTGGCCGGCGTGTACAGGGTGGCGGCCGGGCCCCAGGCGACCAGGCGCTTATTCAGCGCCAGCACCGTTTGAAAGCGCCGGAAGGCCAGCCCCAGGTCATGGGTGGAGAGCACAATGGTCAGGCCTTCCTGGTGCAGGCGGTCGATCACTTCCATCAGCCCGGTCTGGGCGGCGGCATCCACCCCGGCGAAAGGCTCATCCAGCAGCAGCAGCGCCACCTGGCGCACCAGGGCGCGGGCGATGAAGACGCGCTGGCGCTGCCCGCCGCTCAGTTCGCCGATTTGCCGCCCGGCCAGGTCGCGCAGGCCCACCCGTTCCAGTGCCGATTCCACCTGTTTCAGGTGCACCTTGCCCGGCTGCCGCAGCCAGCCAATTTGCCGCACCAGGCCCATCAGCACCACATCCTGCACCGTCACCGGGAACTGCCAGTCCACTTCCTGCTGCTGCGGCACGTAGCCCGGCAGCCCCACGCCCGGCGCAAAGCGGATGCGGGCACCGGGGGAGGGCTGAATGAGGCCCATCAGCACTTTGAGCAGGGTGGATTTGCCCGCGCCGTTGGGGCCGATGATGGCCACGCTCTCGCCGCGCCGGATGCTAAAATGCAGGTCTTCCAGCGCGGCCACGCGGTCATAATACAGCGATAGGCCGGCCACGCTCACCAGCGGGTCGGGGTCAGTCAGGGGCATGGACATGGTCATGGGGAATCGCCTTTAATAGAACCTCAGCATCGCCTGGCTTATCGTCTTTAGTCGTTGGTCGCCGGTCAAAAGCAAATGCGGGCTGCTAATCGCATTCAGCTTACTACCGGCGCTGGCAACGTGGATGATTTTCTGCCCTTCCACAGGCTCTGGCCTCACCGCGACCGACTGGAGACTAAGGGCTGCGAGCCAGCCCAAACTCAGGTTAATAGAGGGTGACGGAGGGCGTGCGCCAGTAGCGGGCCCCGTCCGGCGTGCGGTTGTGTTTCTGGCCGGGCCAGCGCGTCACCCGGCCCTCAGCATCCAGGTAGCGGGCCAGCGGATTTTGTTGTGTCATGGGTTCACCTCCGGGGCGCAGGCGGGCGTGTGGCGGCCATTGTAACGCGCCCCGGCCGGGCTGTAAACTGCCGGCAGGCAGCATCGGCGGGGCGGGTGGTGGTGTTATCATCTGGTGATTCGTATAATGACCACTGTGTGGCATTTTTATCAATCGCCGGCGGCCGTTCCACACCGGATGATGAGAGGATAGATGGGCTGTGAGGACACCAGATACAAAAACCCGGATTGTGATTACCGGGATGGGTTTAATTAGCCCCCTGGGGCATACGGTGGCCGAATCGTGGGCCAATGCCCGCGCCGGGGTCAGCGGTATTGACTGGATTACCCTGTACGATCATGCTGAACTGGAGATGAAGATCGCCGGCGAAGTGAAACAGTTTGACCCGGTGGCGCTGTTCGGCGCGAAAGAAGCCCGCCGCACCGACCGCGGCCAGCAGTTCGCGCTGGTGGCGGCCGACCAGGCGCTGAAGGACAGCGGCCTGTCGGTGGCGGGCGATCAGGCGCATGAAATTGGCGTGGTGATGGGCACCGGCATCGGCGGCATCAGCACCCTGGTGAGCGTGCTGGCGGACTATTTTGAACGCGGCCCGCGCGGCGTAAGCCCCACCCTGGTGCCGCAAATCCTGCACGACAGCATCGCCGCCAAATTATCCATTGACCTGGGGCTGCGCGGCCCCAATTTTGACATCACCACCGCCTGCGCCACCGGCAACAACACCCTGGGCGAAGCCGCCGACATGATCCGTATGGGGCGGGCCCGGGCCATGCTGGCCGGGGCCAGCGAAGCCTGCATCATCCCCATGGTGCTGGCCGGCTTCCACAATATGAAGGTGCTGGCCCCCGGCGGCGATAACCCGGCCACCGCCGCCCGCCCCTTTGACAAAAATCGCAAAGGCTTTGCCACCGGCGAAGGCGGCGCGGTGCTGGTGCTGGAAACGCTGGACGATGCCCTGGCCCGCGGCGCACGCATCTATGCCGAAATTACCGGCTACGGCCACACCTCCGACGCTTTCCACGTCACCGCCCCGCGGGAGGATGGCACCGGCGCGGCCCGTTCCATGACGCTGGCCCTGCGCGATGCCGGGCTACAGCCCGAAGCGATTGATTACGTCAACGCGCACGGCACCGGCACCTATTTCAACGACAAAAGCGAAACCCTGGCCATGAAACTGGCCCTGGGCGAACACGCTTACACCGTGCCCATCAGCTCCACCAAATCCATGACCGGGCACATGATGGGCGCAGCCGGCGCAGCGGAAACCATCTTCTCCATCATGGCCATGCACGATAGCTTCGTGCCGCCCACCATCAATTACGACACGCCCGACCCCGAATGTGACCTGAATTACACGCCCAACGTGGGCCGGGCCCATCGCATTGACCGGGTGCTGAATTACACCGCCGGCTTCGGCGGGCACAATGTGACGCTCATCCTGGAACGTTATACACCGGCGGCCGGGTAATCGGCCGGGAGGACAGGCTCATGGAACTGCTGGATATTGCCCGCACGCGCAAACGCCACCTGTGGCTGCTGGATAAAACCCTGGCCAGCCTGGGGCATGTGCTGCGCCCCGTCACCCCGGCCCAGGCCACCACGTACCGCGACGGCGGCGACGGCTGGACGGTGCTGGAAGTGCTGTGCCACCTGCGCGATTATGATGTCATTTTTCAGCAGCGGGTGGAGTTGATACTGGCGCAGGCGAACCCGGCGCTGCCCGCTTACGATCATGAAGCGCTGGCGCGGGAACGGGCCTACAATGCGCAGCACCTGGCGACGGTGCTGGCGGACTTGCAGCAGCACCGGCGCGGCTTCATCGCCCTGTTTGAAGGGCTGACGGAGGAACAGTGGGCCCGCGCCGGCACCCACCCGGAGCGCGGCCGCTTTACCGTGATGGATGGTCTCATCCAGGCGGCCACCCACGACTGCGACCATATCGAACAAATCCAGAAAATTCTGGCGCAGGCGGGCTAAGCCAGTGCCGCCGGGCGCAGGGCCGGTTTGCCGGCTGGCTGCGCCCCGGCCGCCGGCCGGTTCCCCGGCGCTGCCCGGTGAAGGATCGTGCCAGGCAGCTTAATTGGCCCATCGGGCTGCCGCAGTATCTGCGGAACAGGTCGCAGCGGCCGGCGCGGCGCAGGCCCGCTTCAGTCCAGCCTGTGCAGCCGCAGCCGCAGCCCCAGCCACACCCCGGCGATGACGGCCGCGCCGAACACCCACCCGGAGACGGCAAAGGCCGACATGCCGGACAGCAGCGTGCCCACCGTGCAGCCCAGGGCCAGCATCGACCCCCAGCCCATGAACACCCCGCCGAGCAGCGCGGTGAAGCCGCCCCGCAGCGTGAGCGCACTCAGTTGAAAGCGCCCCGCCAGCAGCACCACCGCCAGCGAGCCGGCCACCATCCCGCCGATGAGCCAGCCGTTATCGGTGATGGTCTGGATCACCTGGGTGGCACAGCCGGCCAGCGTATCCAGCCCGTTCAGGCGGTCGGCCAGCAGCCCGGCATTGTCCAGCGTGGTGCGGGCCACGCTGCCCAGTTGCGAAGTCACGCCCAGGGGTTCCACGCGGAAATAGGCCACCATGCCCAGCACGCCCACGATGGCCCCGCTCACCAGCGGGGGCCAGCGTTCCTGCAACACCGTGCGATACAGCCCCGCCAGGGTGATGCGCCCGCCAGGGCGGGCCGGCTGTTCCGGCAGCCAGCGCAGCAGCAGCAGCGCCAGCGCCGCCAGCACCGCCAGATGCAGCGCCAGCGCCCCGCCATAGCCCAGGGTGGCCGGCAGCCAGGCGGTGGGGGCGTAAAAAATCTGGCTCAGGTACACGCTTTGCCAGGTGAAAAAGCCAGCCCCAAAGCCCATGAGCGCCCCGAACAGCGCGAAAGGGGCGCGGCTGTAGCCCTCGCCCAGGCGGTACAGGTGCCCGCTGATGCACGCGCCGGACAGCGCCATGCCCACGCCGAAGGCCGCCCCGGCCGCCACCAGCACCAGGCTCACCGGGCCAATGTGGGCATCCGGCGGCAGCCGGCCGGCCAGCGGGTTGGGCAAAAAGGCCCCGAACACCAGCGCATAGCCGATGCCCCCCACCGCCAGCGCCACCAGAATGGCATATAACCCGGTGCTGTTGCGAAATTCGATCCAGTCCCGCAGGATGCAGAAAAAGCAAAAACGCCCGCGCTGGAACACCACGCCGAGCGCCACGCCGATCAACAGCGACAGCGAGGCCTGGGCCCCGTAACCGGGCGTATCATGCAGGGCGAAGGCCCCGGCCAGCAGCCCGGCCAGGAGCACCAGGCCGGGCACCACCTGCCGTAACAAGCGGGGGGAACCCCCTTGCACCGAAGTTCCCCCGCCGGACGCTACTGCCGCCATTGTTTAGCGACCGCCCCAGACCGTGCCCGCCGGGTTGTCCACCGGCACGCCCACGGTGTTACCCCATTCCGTCCACGAGCCGTCATACAGCGCCACGTCGTAGCCCAGAAGCTGGTTCAGCACGAACCAGGTGAGCGCGGCGCGTTCCCCGATGCGGCAGTAGGTGATGATGGGCTGGCTGCCATCAATGCCCAGGCCGCCATACAGCGCCTTCAGTTCATCGATGGATTTGAAGGTGCCATCTTCGCGGACGTTCTGGCCCCAGGGCACATTGACCGCGCCGGGGATGTGGCCGGCCCGCACTGCCAGTTCCTGCACGCCTTCCGGCGCAAAAATTTCACCGTTGTATTCTGCGGGCGAGCGAATATCAATCAGCGTGCCCACATTTTCGCCATCGACCACGCTCAGCACGTCCGCCAGGCGCACGCGCAGTTCCGGCCGAATGTCGTTGGCGGTGAAATTGCCCGCCGCATAGCTTTCGGCGCTGGTGGACAGGGCCCGCCCGTCGGCTTCCCACTTCACGCGGCCGCCGTCCAGCAGGCGCACATCTTCATGCCCGTACAGGTTAAAAATCCACGCGCCCCAGGCGGCGAACCAGTTGTTGTTATCGCCGTACAGGATGACGGTGGTATCTTCATTGATGCCGGCCGCGCGGGCCAGTTCTTCAAAGCGCTCCGCCGACACAATATCGCGCCGCACTGTATCCACAAAATCGGTATGCCACACAAAATTGAGCGCACCGGGGATGTGCCCGCGCTCATACACACCGGGGATCACGCTCACTTCAATCACCCGCACGGACGGATCATCCAGGCGGGCTTCCAGCCAGTCCGCGCTGACCAGTACCTCTTCCACCGCGACATTCTCCGCCGACAGCACACCCGCGCCCAGGACCCCGGCGCTGACGAGCAGCAGCAGCACAAAAACAGCACGTTTGATACGCAGCATGACACAAACTCCTCTAAAGTTGAGTGATGGGTTATATGAATGATTGCAACGGAACAGCCGCTACCTGCTGGATTACCGGTGGCAACAACAACAGTCTTCCATACGCACGAACCCCCTTCGCAGCTCACAATGAACAACCCGGTGTCGCAATAACAACGCCCCGGCAGGTGTCCGGGGCGCGTCTGATCCGTGTGGATGAAAAACGCCCCGGTGTGACCGGGGCGCATGTTATTTCATGCAGGTGTCCTGAGAACACTAACCCCGGTGGTCATTGACCATACACAGACAACAGGGGCAGCAGCAGGTAAAAATCATCACAACCTATCCTCTCAGGAACATGAATAAACTATAGCCAGATGAAAAATATTTGTCAAGGGGGCAAAAATCAGCGGGACACAGAGCCACAGAGCCACAGCGCCAGGATTGAAAGGGCCGGACTCCCCGCGCCCGGGGCGCAGCCCGTCGGGGAGAGGGGCGGGGGGTGAGGGCGCGTCCAGTATCACTGGCACTCCTGTGCGCCGCCATCCGGCGGCCGCATTCTGATGATGAACAACTATCGCGGTGCCCCTCACGGGCGTTATATCATGAGCAGGCCGGGGCTGAGGTCAGCCGGGCGCACAGGCGGGCCCGGCCGGCCCCGTGTTGCAGGCGGCGTTTAAGCGCCGGCGATGGCTTCGGCCTCGTGCTGCCAGGTCAGCGGATCGTAAGCGGGCATTTCGCAGCGCAGCGGTTTATCGTCGCGGTAGCCCAGTTCATAATCCGCCTGCATGATCTGGTGAATTTCCGAGGTGCCTTCATAGATGACCGCGCCCTTGCTGTTACGCAGGTAGCGCTCCACCGGGTACTCATCGCTGAAGCCGTAGGCCCCGTGAATTTGCACCGCTTCCAGCGCCGCCTGCACGCTCTGGTCGGTGGCGTACCATTTGAACTGGCCGGTTTCGCGGGTGTTACGCACGCCGGCATTCTTCAGCCAGCCCACCCGCAGCAGCATCAGCCGGGCGGTATCGTACCACAGCCGCATGTAGGCCAGCTTCTGCTTCACCAGTTGATGCTCACCGATGGGCCGGCCGAAGGTGCTGCGCTCGTGGGCATATTTCACG
This sequence comes from Anaerolineae bacterium, assembly GCA_025454495.1. Lineage (GTDB taxonomy): Bacteria > Chloroflexota > Anaerolineae > Aggregatilineales > Phototrophicaceae > JALHOR01. The sequence goes on along the minus strand of JALOOI010000225.1, from coordinate 1,611 downwards.
CTCTCCTCCAGGCAGGCGCGAATGAGGCCGGTGGCCCCGGCTCCCACGGTGTAGCGGCCGTTGTCCAGGCAGGACATGGCGATCTTGAAGCCTTCGCCTTCTTCGCCCAGGCGGTTGGCCGCGGGCACGGCCACATCTTCCAGCTTCACCCAGCCGGTAGAGCCGGCCCGCACGCCCAGCTTGCCGTGAATATCGCCGCTGGTCACGCCTGGCATATCGCTGGTGACGATGAAGGCGGACATGCCGCGATGGCCCGCGTCAGGATCGGTTTTGGCCACCACCAGAAAATGGTGGGCCCGCGTCGCCAGGCTGATCCACATTTTTTCGCCGTTGAGGATGTAGGTATCGCCCACGCGGCGGGCCGTGCTCAGCATCCCGGCGACATCGCTGCCGGCTCCCGGTTCCGTGAGGCAGAAGGCGGCGTATTTGTCGCCCCGCGCCTGGGGCACCAGAAAGCGCTGTTTCTGGTCTTCGGTGCCCCATTGCAGCAGCGCCTGGCTGTTCAGGCCGTGATGCACCGACATAATGACGCGCAGGTGGGTATCCGCGCGTTCCAGTTCTTCGCACACCAGCCCCAGGGTAATATAATCGTAGCCCTGGCCGCCGTAGCGCACCGGAATGCTGATGCCCAGGATGCCCAGTTCCGCCATGCGCGGCAAAAAGGCCGGGTTGTGCTGCTGTTTACGATCCCACTCGCCGATGACCGGAATCACCTCACGGGCGGCGAAATCGCGCACCATCTTCTGGGCCTGAATGTGTTCTTCCGTCAGTTGAAAATCCATTGGCTGCTGCTCCGACAGGTCAAATTTTAGGCTATTGTAACGCCGAACTGCCGCCGGATGAATACCCGCCCGGCGGGGCCTTGCCGCCGGCCCCCGGCCGCGTTATGATCGGCGGGTAAGAAGGAAAAAACACCATGACACCGGAAGAATTTTACGAGCGCTGGCGCAATACCACTCTCAATGAACGCCAGTCCTACCAGGCGCATTTTATGGATGTGTGCCGCCTGGTGGGCTATGACCTGCCCGGTGGCACCGGCACCGATGCCCGCGGCCAGACCTTTACCTTTGAATACAGCCTGAAGAAGGACAGCGGCGGCCAGGGCTATGCCGATGTCTTCCTGGCCGGCCACTTCGCCATTGAATATAAGGCCCCCGGCAAATACAAAGACCTGCGCGAGGCCTACCAGCAGTTGCAGCAGTACCGCGAAAAGCTGGATAACCCGCCCCTGCTGGTCGTCACGGATATTGATACCTGGGTCATCCACACCAATTTCCAGAATACCGAAAAGCGCGAATACCCCTTTCGCCATGAGGAACTGCTGCACAACCCCCGCGTGCGGGAATACCTGGAGGCGCTGTTCTTCGCCCCGGAACGCCTGCACCCGCGCCGCAATACCGAAGAAGTCACCCGCGATGCCGCCGCCGCTTTTAAGCTCATCGCCGATAATATGCGCGAGTGGCACGCCCGCGCCGACCACATCGCCGGCTTTTTAACCCGCCTGGTCTTTTGCCTCTTCGCCGAGGATGTGCTGCTGCTGCCCGTCTTCCCGGCCACCGGCGAGGGCATCTTCAGCCAGATTGTGGAACAAACCCGCACCCAGCCGGCCCG
>JALOOI010000038.1 GCA_025454495.1 Anaerolineae bacterium | reverse complement strand
CCGGTGCCTGTGCCAGCGCCGGCAGCGCCAGCACCAGGCACAGCAGTCCCACCACAACATAGCGTACAGGCTTCACGGGCTGCTCCATGAGATACGATTGGCCGGGTTGGTGCGGCCCTGGTCGGCGATCACTGTGCCGGCCGCGCTCTGCAAAAAGCCCTGGTATTCCTGCCCGGCCAGCCCCGTCACCTGCCAGCCGCTCATCACGAAAGGCGGGCGCTCATGGCCCGGCCGGCACTGCTGGCAATCGGCGGGCAGCCATTCGCCATTAAAGCGCCGCCCCACGTGGATATGGGTGGCGGTGGAAAAACCGCCGGCACAGGCCGCCTGCCCCACAATATCGCCCGTCAGGACGCGCTGCCCGGCCGGGATCAGGTTGGCCAGGTGCAAATACAGGATCGTCCAGCCGGTGGCCTCATCGCCATCGCCATCAATATCCAGCAGCACCGCGCCATCGCCGCTGCGGGCGATGACCCCCGGCGCAAGCGCCCGCACGGCATACTGTGAGGTATAGCACATGGAAGCCACCGCGGTGATGTCATCCGGCGGGGCGAAATCCACCGCGGCCCAGGCGCTGCCCGCGCCCCAGCCACCGTGTGGCCCGCCGGTGTAATACCAGATTTCGCCGGCGGCAAAAGGCAGCGTCAGCGGCGGCTGCTCAATAGTGATGGGCACCAGCGGCTCCACGGCATTCACGAAAGGATCGCCAAAATAGGCCAGATAGGTGCGATACAGCCCATCGGCGCTGACATCCATCTGCCACGCTGGCAGCGTGTTAAAGCGGCTCAGCAGGTACTGCACGCTGATGCTGCCGGCATTCAGTCCCGGCGCAAAGCTCAGGCGGGTGCCGTCCACCAGTTCGATCACCTGTAACCCGCGGGACTTCCAGCCATAATACCCGCGATTTAGCTCATTGGCGGCCCAGGCAAGCTGCTTATACAGCCCGCTGCGGTCAAAATCCAGCGAGTTTTCCGGGGCAATGAGCGGGTGAGTGGGCCGCGTACCGTCCGGCTGCGGGTTGCTCAGCCACCCGGCGCGATATTCCAGCAGCGCCAGCAGCAGACGCGGATCCACACTGTATTCCAGGGCCACCCGTTCCACCACCTGCGCGGCCGTCAGCGCCAGGTCAAAACCTGCGCCATTGGCCAGCCGGGTGGTCACGACATCGGTCGCCGTGATGATGTAACCCGGCTGCGCGGCGATGAACCCGGCAATATCAAACTCGCGGCTGCCGGGGCCGCGCACCAGCCGGCTGTCCGGGATGATTTTGAAGCCGGGGCTGAGCTGCGCCGGGGTCTGCGGCAGGGTGAGCACCTGCCCTACGAACAGCACATCCGGGTTGGTGAGCGCGTTGGCCTGCATCAGCGCTTCCATGCTCAGGCCGTACTGCTGCGCGATGCGCGACAGCGTATCCCCCGCCTGCACGACGTGCTCGGTCGCAGTTGCTGCGGACACCACCGGCAGCACAGCATCCGGCGTGGGGACAATGACCGGGGCCGCGGGTGGCTGCACCGGGTTCGTCGTCGCCGGCAGCGGGGTTGACCCGGCGGGCACCAGCACCTGCGGCTCCGACGGAAACGTGGCCGTGATGACGATCACCTGGGGCTGCTCGCGGACGCACGCGGCCAGCAGCAGGCTGAGCAGCAGCCCCACCGGCACCAGACGCGGTTTCAAGTTAACGGAAGCTCCAGACCGCGAAACTGCCATCTGCCACCGTCACCGGGACGGTATTGGGCTGGCGCACATCCAGGATGCTGATGATGGGCTGTTCGCGCCCCTGGATGGTGGTGAGTTCGCTGTAAAGGATGGAACTGCTGTCCGGTGCCCAGATGCGATGGCTCTGGGCGAACTGGTCAAAATAGAGCAGCAGATATACAAACCCGCGCGAGGGCACAAAAGAGCTGTAACGGCGATTTAAGCCGGTGCCCACTTCCAGCGTTGACCACGAGAGCGTCAGCGGGGCTTCCTGCTGCACATACTGCACCGTCTGCCGCGAGGATGGGCGGGCGGCGCTGTTAAAACTGCCGGCTTCGCTGCGGGTGACGTAGGCCACTTTGCGGCTGTCCGGCGACCAGAAAAACGCGATCACATCGTTGGTCAGGCTGCGGCTGATGACCTCACCGCTGACGGCATCCACCACGAACAACGCGCCAAAGCCATCTTCGGTCACATTACGATAGGCGATGTAATTGCCATCCGGCGACCAGGCAAACGAGACCAGCCCGCTGACGTTGCTCACCAGCAGTTCAGATACGCCATCGGCCGTAATCGTCAGGCTGGTACGCCGGGGCACATCACCATCCACGCCCGCCAGAATCCGGTCATCCACCGGCGACCAGGCCGGCGACTGGTAGGTGCCGGGCGAATCGGGCTGGAGTTCGGTCAGCCGGTCATCGTTCAGGCTGTACAGGTCAAGGCTGCGATTGTTGCGATGCAGCACCATGCGCGAGCCATCCGGGCTCCAGCTATAGTAAAAGGGCGAGCCATCGGCAATGGTGCGGCTGCTGAACGTGTCATCGCTGGCCCGCACCAGGTCCACCCGCAGCGTCCCGTTGAACACATCGTTCACCAGCATCGCCAGATCACGGCAGCGGGTGCCGGCGGCACACTGGCCCGGCGACCATGAAGCATAGATGATGGCTTCGCCGGAGCCTTCAAACACCACCTGCCCCGGCTGCTGCCCGTCAGACGACACATAAGCGGCCGTTTCCGGGCTGCCGGCGGTGGCCAGATCGCAGCAGAAATACGCCAGGTGCCCATCATTCGACCAGGTGACCCACTGATAACGGCGATCCCAGGCGGCATCGGTGGTTAAAGAGGTGGTTTCTTTCGCGGCAAAATCCAGGTTATAAACGTTATAATCGGCACCAATATAAGCAATGGTGCCCGGTAAATTTTGTAGAAAATGGCTGTTCTCCTGCGCCAGTGCCGGCGATATCACCACCAGCAGTATGATAACCACCGGTAAGGTTTTCCATCTACCCATGACGTAGCAAACTCCTGCCACCCGGCGTGGCGCTATTTAAAAACCAGTGTACCGGAAACACCCCTAAAGGACAATGAATAACTCACCCGCAGCACATCTATGGCGCAAAAAGATTAACCCACTCAACATTTAACTCAGCTAACATTAAATAAGACTTCAGGCAGTCTTCAGGGGAACGTGCCATACTGGTAAAAGTGGTTTTTATGAACGGCTATCCTGAAAGTGATGTACCATGTTTAAAGTCGATCGTGACTCGGTGCGCCAGTGGGTGAACATTTTTGCCCTCATCATCACCCTGGTGGTGAACACGCTGGCCAATGCCCTGCCCCTCAACGGCATGATGACCGGCGCAATTTCCGACAGCTTCCCCATCTTCTTCGTGCCGGCGGGGTATGTCTTCAGCATCTGGGGGGTGATCTACCTGGCGCTGATTAGCTTTATCGTCTTCCAGGCGCGGCCATCGCAGCGGGCCAACCCGCTGCTGCGCCGCATCGGCTACTGGTTTGCGCTGGCCTGCGCGGCCAACAGCGTGTGGATTTTCGCCTGGCACTGGCTGCAATTCCCCCTCTCGCTGGTCTTCATGCTCACGCTGCTGGTATCGTTGATGATGATCTACGTGGCCACGCGCAACGGCGGCCGCCCGGTGACGCGGGGCGAAAAATGGTTTGTGCAGGTGCCGTTCAGCATTTACCTGGGCTGGATTTCGGTCGCCACCATTGCCAACGTCACCAATGTGCTGTATGACGTGCGCTGGGATGGCTTCGGCATTGCGCCGGAGGTGTGGGCGGCCATCATGCTGGCGGTGGCGGCGGTGCTGGGGCTGATTATGATCGTCCGCCACAGTGATATTGCTTACATCGCTGTCTTCGTGTGGGCCTTTGCCGGCATCGCCGTCAAACATCAAACGGTGGCCATCGTGGCCGGCAGCGCGGTCGCCGCGGCGATCCTCGTGGCGGTGGTGCTGCTGGCGCGGCGCGTGCTGCTCATGCAGCCGGGCCGCCCGCGGTTGTCGGCGGCCTCCGGTGACTGAAGCCGAAGGTGGTATGATGGTGTCTGAAGCTCTCATCTGGGGCGCATCGGGCGGCATTGGCCAGGCGCTGGTGCACACGCTGAAAGAAGCCGGCTGGCGTGTGCACGCGGCGGCCCGCCACACCGACCAGATTCCGGCGGCCGCCGATACCGTGTGCGAGTTCGACGCGGCCAGCGAAGCCAGCATTCAGCAGGCGGTGATGCAGGTGGCACAGCAGTCCGGCCGCATTGATTTGATGGTCTACGCCGCCGGGACGCTGGTTTACGACAAAGTGGAGACGCTGCCACTGGCCGGCTGGCAGGCCACGCTGGACTCAAACCTGACCGGGGCCTACCTGGCTGCGCGGCACAGCCTGGCGCTGCTGCCCGAAGGCGGCCATATGGTGTTCATCGGCGCGTATGTCGAGCATTTGCGCATCCTGAAGATGAGCGCTTATGCCGCCGCCAAAGCCGCCCTGGCGGAACTGGTGCAGGTGCTGGCGAAGGAACATCGCCGCCAGCGTTTTACCCTGGTGCGGCCGGGCCCGGTCAATACGCCCTTCTGGCGCAACGTCACCTTTAAGATGCCGGCCGAGGCCAAAGCGCCCGCCGTGGTGGCGGCCGCCATCCTTCAGCATCATCTGGCCGGGGCGGCCGGGGCGCTGGATTTATGACGCTGAGCGACCAAAAGGGCGCTCATACCTCTCTCATAACAGCCTCATGCTGCCTTATGCGGCACGAGTCATAACTCAAACGTGTTCTCAGGGGAGAAAAATCATGGCAAGAGTGATCGTTATCGGCAGTGGCTTCGGGGGACTGGGGGCCGCCATCCGGCTGGCCGCCGCCGGGCACGAGGTCGATATGTATGAAAAGCTGGATAAACCCGGCGGCCGGGCTTACGTGCATGAAGTGAATGGCTTTAAGTTCGACGGCGGCCCCACGGTCATCACCGCCCCTTTCATGTTCGATGACATCTGGGCCGCGGCCGGCAAACGCCGCGAAGATTACTTCCAGATGGTGCCCTGCGACCCCTTCTACCGCATCTTCGATCATCAAAAACGCGCTTTTGATTATAACGGTGATGAAGCGTTCATCCTCAGCCAGATCGACCAGTGGAACCCGGCGGACAAAGAAGGCTACCGGCGTTTTATGGCCACCACGAAGCCCATTTTTGACAAGGGCTTCATCGAACTGGCGGATAAGCCCTTCCTGAATTTTACCGACATGCTCAAGGTCGCCCCGGATTTGATGCGGCTGCAATCCTACCTCAGCGTGTATCAATATGCATCCCAGTACATCGAAAATGAGTTTCTGCGGCGCTGCTTCTCCTTCCACCCGCTGCTCATCGGCGGCAACCCGTTTGATGCCCCCTCCATTTACGCCATGATCCACTATCTGGAGCGCGAATGGGGCATTCATTACGCCATGGGCGGCACCGGGGCCATTGTCAATGGCATGGTGAAGCTGTTCCAGGACATCGGCGGGCGGCTGCACCTCAATACCGAAGTGGATGAAATTACGGTGGAAAATCGCCGTGTCACGGGGGTACGGCTGAAGAATGGCACGCTCCAGAAGGCCGACCATGTGGTGGCCAATGCCGATGTGGGCTTTGTCTATGAGCGCATGTTGAAGAAAAAGCACCAGAGCCTGGCCACCCGCGCCAAAATGGGGCTGATGAAGTACAGCATGTCGCTGTTCGTCATCTACTTTGGCACCAAAAAGCTGTACCGCGAGCATGGCCTGTCGCATCACAATATCATCCTGGGGGCCCGCTACCGCGAGCTGCTGCACGACATCTTCCAGGAGAAAACCCTGGCGGATGATTTCTCGCTGTACCTGCACATGCCCACCCTGACGGATCCTTCCATCGCCCCGGAAGGCTGCGAGAACTTCTATGTGCTGTCGCCGGTGCCGCACCTGGGCAGCGGCATCGACTGGAAGACCATGGCGAAGCCGTACCGCGACCGGGTGATGCAGTTCCTGGAAGACAACTACCTGCCCGATCTTCAGGCGAATATCATCGCGGAACACTACATTGATCCGCTGCACTTCCGCCACACCCTGAACAGCCACCTGGGCGCGGCCTTCTCGGTGCAGCCCATCCTCATGCAGTCTGCCTGGTTCCGGCCGCACAACCGCGCCGAAGATTTTGATAATCTGTATTTTGTGGGCGCAGGGACACATCCGGGGGCCGGTCTGCCGGGGGTGCTGTCATCGTCGATCATCGTGGAGCATTTAATCGGCCCGGCGGGAGTGCGGCGGGAACGCCCGGCCCCTGTCGCACACTCTGAGCCTGCCCTATGAGTCTCATTCAGTCACAGCCCTGGGAAGTTCGACTGCTGCTGGCCGCGCAGGAAGCGTTTAACAGCCAGACGCGCAAAGAAAAAGTGAAAGCCGATAGCCAGGTGCTGCTGTCTGCCTACGGGCAGTGTGAAGCCATCACCCGGCAGCACAGCCGTACCTTCTTCATGGCATCCAGCCTGCTGCCGCCGGAAAAACGCCTGGCGGCGCGGGCGCTGTATGCTTTTTGCCGCATCACCGATGACATCGTCGATACCCCGGTACAGCCGACTGAAGTGCGCCTGAAGATGCTGCGGGCCTGGCAGGCCCAGGTGATGAGCGATACCCCGCCCGCCGATGACCCGGTGTGCCTGGCGTGGGCGGAGGCGCAATCGCGCTTCAATATTCCGCGGGGCTATGCCCTGCAACTGATCGACGGGGTGGCGCGTGATATGCACCAGACGCGCTACGAAACCTTCGATGATCTGGCGGAATATGCCTATGGCGTGGCTTCCACCGTGGGGCTGATGGCCATGCACATCATCGGCTTCCGCGGTGAAGATGCCCTGCCCTACGCCATTCGTCTGGGCATCGCGCTTCAGGTGACGAACATCCTGCGCGATGTGGGCGAAGACTGGCGCAACGGCCGGCTGTACCTGCCGCTGGAAGAACTGCACGCTTTCGGCCTCTCCGAGGCCGATCTGGAACGGGGCATCGTCACCCCGCGCTGGCGCGAGTTTATGGCCTTCCAGATTGAACGCAACCGGCGGCTGTACGATGAGTCGCTGCCGGGGATTGCGCTGCTGGCGGATACGGGGCGTTTTGCCATCGCGGCGGCGGCCGGGCTGTACCGGGCCATCCTGGGCAACATCGAAACGCACGATTACAACGTGTTTAATCGCCGTGCCAGCGTGGGCACATCGGGCAAGCTGGCGCGGCTGCCGCGCATCTGGTGGCAAAGCCGTACCAGCCGGGTGTGAGACGAAGGATACGCGAATGAAGATTGGGATCGTGGGCAGCGGGATGGTGGGCGCAACGGCGGCCTATGCCATGGTCATGCAGGGCGTGGGCCGCGAAATTGTGCTGGTAGACCTGAACCCGCAGCGGGCCCAGGCCGAAGCTGACGACATCTATCATGCGGTGCCGTTTGCCGCCCCGCTGGAAATCCACGCCGGGACGTATGCCGACCTCAAAGACAGCCGCGTGGTGATCGTGGCGGCCGGGGTGGCGCAAAAACCCGGCGAAACGCGCCTGCAACTGCTGAGCCGCAATGCGGCCGTCTTCCGTCAGGTGATCCCGGCCATTCTGGAACAGGCACCGGCCGCGATTCTGCTCATCGCCACCAACCCGGTGGACATCATGACGCACATTTCGGCGCGGGTGGCAGCGGCCCACGGCGTATCGTCGCGCCGGGTGATCGGCTCTGGCACCACGCTGGATACGGCCCGCTTCCGTTCCCTGCTGGCGCGGCATGTGGGCATCGATTCGCGCCATATTCATGCGGTGGTCATCGGTGAACATGGCGATTCCGAAGTGCTGGTGTGGTCGCGGGCGACGGTGGGCGGGGTACCGCTGGCAGAATTTTGCGCCGAGCAAAAAATTCCGCTGGACGACCGCATCAAAGCCACCATCGATGAAAAAGTGCGCCGCGCGGCTTACCACATCATCGCGGGCAAAGGCTCCACCTATTATGGCATCGGCAGCGCCCTGGCACGCATTGTCGATGTGCTGCTGCACGATCAACGCTCCATCATGACCATCTGCACACCGGAAGCGGACATTGCCGGGGTGAAAGATGTCACCGTGGCCATGCCGCATATCCTGGGCGGCGATGGCGTGCTGGACGATCACATTAGCCTGACGCTGGATGACGATGAGCAGGCCCAACTGCACGCCAGCGCCACCCTCATCCGCCGCCTGATTGACGACCTGGAAGCACAGGGAGACCTTTAAACCATGACCTATTTTACCTTTCTGGCCATTTTTCTGGGCATCCCGATGGCGCTGCTCAGCTTCATCACCATTCGGGATTATCGGCGCGGGAAATGGGTGCCGGCAGCGCTGCACGCCTGGCGGCCCTGGGTGGTCATTCTGGCGCTGTGCCTGGTGGCGCTCATCTACACCACCCCCTGGGACAATTACCTGGTGGCCACCGGCGTATGGTGGTACGATCCGGCGCTGGTGACGGGCATCGTCATTGGCTGGGTGCCCATTGAGGAATATACCTTCTTCATCGTGCTGCCCATCTTCACCGGGCTGTTCGCGCTGCTGCTCATGCGTTATCTGCCCATCAACCCGGTCAAGGCTGATAGCGTGCGGATACGGGTGGTGGCGACGGCGGTGACGTTCCTCGTGTGGGTGGCTTCGGTGGTGCTGCTGGTGCTCACCTTCGTGAACCCGGAACAGTTTAAGCCGGGGACGTACCTGGCGCTGGAGCTGTCGTGGGCGCTCATCCCCATCCTCATTCAACTGGCTTTCGGCGCGGATATTCTGTGGCGGCACCGCGGCATCGTCTTCGGTTCCATCTTCGTCACCACCTTTTACCTGTGCGTGGCCGATTTTATCGCCATTGATTCGGGCACCTGGACGATTGACCCGGCGCAGTCGCTGCAATGGTACATTGGCGGGGTGCTGCCGATTGAAGAAGTGGTCTTTTTCCTCATCGTCAATGTGCTGGTGGTGATGGGGCTGGTGCTGGTGCAGGCGGAAGAAAGCCAGGCGCGGGCGATTGCGCTCACCGGGCGTTACCAGTTCCTGCGCCCGGTGACGGAATGGATGAAGCGCCAGCCGCAGGTCGCGGCCGCGTCCACAACCACAACCGCGACTCAGGCCGGCGATTAAGTCGCTGTTCTCACACGGATATTGACGCTGCGGCCACACACGGCCGCAGCCGCACGGGAAAGGTATCTCAATCTTATGAACGCATGGCAAACACAGGATAAGCTGTCGCGGCGGCTGCTGCGCTGGGGCGGCTTGAGCATCGTCGCCGGGCTGGTGATGTGGCTGACCGGCAAACCTTTCTGGCGCAGCATGGGGGCCCAGTTCGCCTCCTGGGGGGCCATCAATGCCGCCATTGCGCTGTTCGGCCAGGCGGATGCCAACCGCCGCATTGATGACCTGGACAACCCCGGCGAGCCGGCAGTGCTGGCCAAAGAAGCGCAGAAATTACGCGCCATCCTGCTGGTAAATGCCGGGCTGGATGTGCTGTATATCCTGGGCGGACGGGCCTGGGCGGCCCGCGATACGGGCGATGGCAAAGCGCGGGGCACCGGACTGGGGGTCATCCTTCAGGGTGGTTTCCTGCTGGTGTTCGATCTTGTGCACGCGCTGCTGCTGAAAGACCGCAACGAAAAATAAGGGCACAGCGCCGGCTGTACCCTGCGTGATACCCTACCGGCGGGCCAATCCCAGTCCTGATGGATTAGTCCGCCGGCGGCGTTAAAAAGGCGATCACATCCGCATTGAAGGCCGCGGTATCTTCTTCCATCGGCAGGTGGCCGGTCGCCGGATAGGTGATGAATGTCACCGACGGCAGCATGGCCGCCATGGCCTCCCCCACCGTAATCGGCACCCAGGTATCTTCCTCGCCCCACAGGATGAGTGTGGGAACATCCATCTGGGCCAGTTGCGCCAGCGTGACAGGATTCGCATCTTCAGCGCGTTGATAGGCCAGAAAGCCGGCCGTCCATGTTTCAATCGCCAGCGGGCGCTGATAGCCGGCCGCGACTTCATCCGTGACGATCTCCGGGCGATAGTAGGCGCTGGTGAGAATATCGGTGAAGCGCTCCGGCGTAAGCAGGGTGCGTAACAGCGTGGCCGCCAGCGGCGAATTGGGGTCGAAGGTACGCAGAAGGGCCAGCGGTGACTGCTGTTCGCTGTCTTCGGTGGTGGTTTCCGTCTCCGCCGGTTCCCTCAGCGCCGGGTCGAACACGCCCCCGGCCACAAACACCAGGCGCTCCACGCGCTCCGGGTGGCGCACGGCTACACAGGCCGTCACGCCGCCGCCCATGCTGTGCCCCACGATGCTGGCGCGTTCAATCGCCAGCACATCCATCAGCCCCACCACCGTTTCGGCCATCCCGGCCCGCGTGTAATCCAGCGTCGGGCTTTTGTCCGACAGGCCGAAGGGCGGCAGATCCAGCGCCACCACATACAGCCCGGCGGCGGCCAGCGCGTCCATATTATCGCGCCAGGTGAAGGTGGAGCCGCCAAACCCGTGAATGAGGATGACGGCCGGATCGTCCGGGTTGCCGCGGGCGATGTAGTAAATGGACGCACCGTTGACATCGGCAAAACGGCCATCGGGGTCGGCCAGTTCCTGCGGCGTTTTGAACTGCTGGGCCAGCACCGGCAGCGCCGCGCTGAGCACAATGAGGACGAGCCAGAGACGTTTGAGCATGGTTCCCTCCGGGAGCGTAAAAATTATTTACCGACCGCCTGCTTAAAAGCCGCCAGCGTTTGCTCGCGGGCGATAGCATGATCGACGATAGGCGGCGGATAATCAACCGGCGGTTTGGGCAGCCGCCAGGGTGCATGGATGTCCTTATCCGGCACACCGCGCAGTTCCGGCAGCCAGTGGCGCAAATAGGCCGGGCTGGCAAACTTTTCCGATTGCGACACCGGGTTAAAGATGCGGAAGTACGGCTGTGCGTCGGTGCCGGTGCCGGCGGCCCACTGCCAGCCGCCATTGTTGGCCGCCGGGTCGCCGTCGATGAGGTGCTGCATAAAATACCGGTCGCCGTGCCGCCAGTGAATGAGCAGGTCTTTGGTCAAAAAGCTGGCCACGATCATCCGGGCGCGGTTGGGCAGCCAGCCGATGGCGTTCAACTGGCGCATGGGGGCATCCACCACCGGGTAGCCGGTGCGCCCCTCCTGCCAGGCGTGCAGCCAGTCGGGGTCATCGCGCCAGGCCAGCGCCAGATAGGTATCTTTAAAATCGCGCTCCAGCACATGGGGGAAATGCGCCAGGATGTGCATGTAAAAATCGCGCCACGTCAGCTCACTGACCCACGTTTCGATGGATTCGCGCCAGGCGACGCTGTGCGTGTGGCGATACGCTTCCCGCGCGGCCTGGTAGGCCTGGCGCGGCGAGAGCAGCCCCAGGCGCAAATAAGGCGACAGATACGAGGTGCCGGCCGGGCGCGGGGTGTGGTACGGCTGCGCGGGCAGCAGGTTGCGCTTATCGTCGTAAGTGTGAATATCGCCGGCGATGAAAGCGTCCAGCAGGGCCGCGGCGGCGGCTTCGCTGGCGGGGGGCACGGCGATGGTGGGCGCAAAGCCCAGGTCGGGCAGTGCTGGCAGCGGCTCCCCGGCGATCTCCGTCAGCGGGTGGAAATGCTCCGCCCGCAGCGCCAGCGACGATACCGGCGCTTTGGGCTGTTTGTTCCAGTTGTTGCGAAACGGCGTATACACCGTGTACGGTTCCCCCGCCCCGGTCAGCACGCTGCCCGGCGGCAGCAGCAGCGCATCCGCCGACGCATGAACAGGCACGTTCAGCCGGGCGGCCAGCGCCGCATCACGCCGGCGGGCATAGGGCGTGTAATCCTCATTGAGATACACCGCTGCCGCGCCGGTTTCTGCCACCAGCGCCGCCAGCACCGCCACCGGATCGCCGGAGCGCACCAGCAGGCGGCTGCCATACTGCCGCAGCGCGGCATCCAGCGCGTGCAGCGCCGCCAGCAGAAAGGCCAGGCGTGGTGCCCCGGCCCGCGGGGCGGTGTAAATGCGCCGGTCAAAGATGAACACCGGGATCACCGCCGCCCCGCTGCGGCAGGCCGCGTGCAGCGCCAGATTATCGCTCAGCCGCAGGTCGCGCCGGAACCAGTGCAGCACCACACTCATGATGATTTTGTCCCGGTCTGGCGCGGCAGCGGCGGCAGAAAATGGCGCGGACGGGCCAGCGGCAGGCTGTGCTGCACATCCTGCGCCACCCGCAGCCCGCCCAGGGTTACGCCGGCGGTGGATTGGCCGGGGAAGATGGAATCGCCCACCAGCCGCAAATTGGCGATGCCGGTGCGCGGGCCGCGGGCCCGCAGCAGCGAAGTCTGGGCGAAGCCGCCCACCATGCCCTGCTCGCGCAGGGTATAAAAAGCATACGTGACCGGCGTGCCGGGCAGCACAAGGTCTACGCCGGCAGCAAAACCGGGGATCACGCCGTCAATCGTCTGGATGATGCGGGCGGCATAGGCCTCTTTGCGGGCATAATAGGCCGCCTCATCCTGGCGCAGCAGTTCCCACCAGGGGGCAATGCGCGTGTGCGTGCTGACCGTAACCGCCCGGTACCCGGCCGGGGCCCGCGAGGTATCCCAGGCCGGCGACATGGAGATGAACAAGGTTTCACCCTCGCCCATGGGGCCGTCCAGCGTTTTGATGATCTGATGATGATCGGCGATGCCGGCCGGCAGGGCCGCGGCCTGCACACCCAGATGCAGCACAAACGCGCCCCAGGTCGGCTCACGCTGCTGCACTTCGCGCCGCAGTCCCCGCGGGGCACTGTCACCCAGCAGCGTCTTCAGCGACCAGGGCGTAACGTTGGCGATGACGAAATCCGCCGGGTAAAGCGTTTCTTTGTCGCTGCGTCGCCCCCGGGTGGCATAGACCCCGGTGACGCGGCCGCCCGTGACCTGAATACGGGTGACGACCTGGCGATACAGCACCTCGCCGCCCAGGGCCCGCACTTTGTCCACCAGCGTTTCCGCCAGCCCGCCGATGCCCCCGGCGACGTGATACACCCCCTGGCGGGCGAGGTCGAGCGCGGTCGCGCCATACAGCGCGTTCACATGGTCGGCCGTCGTCTGCGCGGAGATCAGCAGCGTGGCATCCAGCAGGCGCACAAACGCCTTATCCTGCGCCAGACCATGCCAGCGCAGCCACTGGCCCACGCTGCCCAGGGCAAAAGGCAGCAGTTGCACATCCGCCGGGAAAAATTGCAGCGCCACTTTGGCCAGTTGCAGCACCTCGGCCCCGCTGCGCGGCGGAAAAGGCAGCCCCGCCGCCGACATACGCCACGCCAGCGCCGCGATGCGGCTTTGCTGCTGCCAGAACGCGGCCGTATGCGGGAATTGGGCCAGCATATCGGTATGATCCTGGCGCAGTGCCACCGTCTGCCCCGGCAGATGCGTCACCCAGGCCGGGTCATGCTGCTGCACCTGCCACTCCAGACCCAGCAGGCGGGCGGCCACGGCGTGAGGGCCATCCGGCTGAAAACCACCGGCCACCGTCGCGCCGGATTCAAAGCGATACCCCTGGTGAAAAAAGCTGCTGGCGCTGCCGCCGGGGTACGTCTGGGCTTCCAGCACCGTAACCCGGTAGCCGGCCTGTGCCAGCAGGGCGGCCGTGGTTAAACCGCCCACCCCGGCCCCAATGACCAGAATACGTTTCATGATAGTTTCCATGGGCTATGCTGCACAGGTGGTCAGTTAATCGCGCAGCGCCAGGCGCGTCCGCAGGTGGCGATAGAAGAACAGAATCCGCAGCGGCACGCCGTCGAACATCAGCCGGCTGAACAGCCCGCGCAGCCCGGCATGATGCGACAGCGTCACCCGGTCGAGCAGTTCCACGCCGCCGGGTACTTCGGTGAAGATGTGTTCGTGCCGCCAGTAGGCCAGCGGGCCTTCCACCATCACATCCGCAAAGGAAGATGGCACCGGCCCCGGTTCATGCCGGGCCCACCAGCGGATGGGCAGCGGGCCCAGCCACAGCACGAATTTTAGATCGCCCTGTTCAAACGAGGTGCGCGTATCTTCTTTAAGCTGCACGAAGATGGGCGGGGGCGTAAGCTGCGCCAGCGCCGCCGGGCTTTGATGAAATGCCAGCAGCTTTGCCAGCGTGGTCGGCAGAATTGACCTTTTTTCGTAAATGGTGCGGGCAGAGCTTACCGGAACCGCGCTCATAGGATGCCTGTCCTTCATAACAATGGATTACTATGAGTGTGGCGGCTGACCAAAAGAAAGGCATAATCTGCCTGTGAGAACTTGATGAGATCGCCACCCCGGCCCGAATCGGGCTGCTCCCTGGCAACGCAGCGCGGCCGCGTGTGCTATAATCACCGGCAGATTCATTCACTGGCTGGCGGTATTCCTATGGCTGATCTCTTCATTTCGTATTCACGCAAAGACCAGCAGTTTGTTCGCCAACTGCATGTGGGGCTGGAAGAGCACGGGCGTGATGCCTGGGTGGACTGGGAAAATATTCCCCTGACCGCCGAATGGTTGCAGGAAATTTACGACGGCATCGAAGCTGCCAATGCCTTCGCCTACGTCATCAGCCCGGATTCCGTGCGTTCGGAAGTGTGCAGCCTGGAACTGGCGCACGCCATCCAGCATAACAAGCGGCTCATCCCCATCCTGCACCGCGACCTGGTGGAGGATATGGACAAGAAAGCGCTGGATCCGCATATTTCTTCGCACAACTGGATTTTTTTCCGCGAGACGGACGATTTCGACAAATCGTTTACCGCGCTGATGGATGCACTGAATACCGACCTGGACTATCTGCGGCTGCATACCCGGCTGCTGGTGCGGGCGGTGCAGTGGAACGATAAAGAGCGCGATGCCAGCCTGGTGCTGCGCGGCAACGAACTGCGCGAAGCCGTGCAGTGGCTGGATAAAAGCGTTGAGAAGCAGCCGGCCCCCACCGAACTGCACGGCGATTACATCCACGCGAGCCAGCGGGCGGCCGCCGGACGGCGGCGGGTGGTGGCGCTCACCACGGTGTACGGGCTGGTGGTGCTGGTGCTGGCGCTGTTCGCCTTCTGGCAGGCCGTCACGGCCGAAAATCGCCGCCAGGAGGCCGAACAACAGCGCGAAATTGCCGATGACCAGCGCCAGATTGCGGAATTGAACGCAGCGACGGCCGTCGCAGCCGAAGCCACCGCCGTCTTCAATGGCGATCAATCGCACAGCATCGCCCTGGCCGCCAGCGCACAGCAATCTATCTACCGTGACGATAACCCGGAACTGGCGCTCGCCCTGGCCCTGGAAGCCGTGAACACCAGCCAGCCGCCGCCGCTGGCCAGCAGCGCCCTCGCCCAGATCGCCTACTTCCCCGCCACCCGTTATATTCTGGAGGATGGCACGCGCAACCTGGCCCGCATCAGCGTGGCCCAAACCACGCAAACCGGGGCCTGGATCGCCGGGAGCAATGAGATTGTGCTCACCGACCTCAGCACCGGCGCAGAAAAGCAGCGCTGGCCCGCCCCGTCTGAGCTGCCCCTGACTTCCATTGCCTTCAGCCCGGATGGCAGCCGCCTGGCCGTGGCGGATAAAAGCGCCATGATTACCGTGTTTGATGTCGCCGGTGGCACCATTGAAGCACAGTTCGGGGTTTTTTCGGAAAATACCGATGCCTGGCTGTCCTTCACGCCCGATGGCCAGTCCATCGTGGATGCCAGCGGCGATGGTAATGTGCGCGTATGGAATATTGCCGATGCCGCTGTCAGCGTCACCTTTGAACAGGAGACTTCGTTCATCTACACGGCGGCCGTCATCAGCCCGGATGGCACGACGGCCGTCAGCGGTGATTACAACGGCGATATTTACTGGTGGGATCTGGCAACGGGGGCGCTGAAAGCGACCTACAATGCCGGGGCCGGCCAGGTGTGGTCGCTGGCGTTCATGCCGGATGGTCAGCGGATTCTGGTGGGCTACGATGACAGCAGCATCCAGATGTATGACCTGGTGACGCAGACCGAAATCCTGCGCCTGCGCGAGCATACCAATATCGTGTGGAGCATAGATGTCAGCGCGGATGGCCAGACGGCCATCTCCGGCGGTTACGACAACAACATCATCTTCTGGGATTTGAACAGCGGCGGGGTTATTCGCATCTTCCGCGGGCACAACACCACCGTTTACGGCGTGGCCTTCATCAACAATCGCCAGTTTTTCTCCGGCTCGGTGGATGGCACGCTGCGCGTGTGGGACATCATCAACAGTGCCGAACTGGCCCGCCAGCCGGATTTTACCGGCTTCTATGCGCCGGGCGGGATGCAAATCTTCCAGACCGCGGACGGGCAGCCGCGCCTCCTGGCGGCCGGCGCAGATAACAGCCTCCAGATTCGTGATCTGGCCACCGGCAGCATCCTGACCACCTTCCCGGTAGATGTGGCCCTGGGCAATGTGCGGGCGGTGGCCATCAACAGCGATCAAACGCAGGTGGCGGCTTCCACCGATGGCGGCACGGCCATCCTGTTCGCCGTCGCCGATGGCAGCCTGCTGCACACGCTCACGCTGCCGGAACAGCAGTTCCGGGGCATTAGCTTCAGCCCGGATGGCCAACTGATCGCCCTGGGTGCAGAAAATGACCTGACCGTGCTGTGGGATACCGGCACCGGGGAGATCGTCCGCGAGATCAACAATGCCGGCGCACAGCGCACCTGGAGCGCCCGCTTTAGCCCGGATGGTACCCGCCTGGTGACGGCCGATACCAGCGGCAACATCACCCTGTGGGATGCAGCCACCGGCGAGCGCCGGCTGCGGCTGGAAGGCCACAGCGGGGCCATCTACAGCGCCATCTTCAGCGCCGACGGCAGCCAGATTCTATCATCGTCGCAGGATCGCACCATCCGCCTGTGGGATGCCACCACGGGCAATACCATTCGCGTCTTTGTGGGGCACCGGGCCGATGTAAACAGCGCCCGCTTTAGCCCGGATGAGCGCCAGATTGCCTCCGTCTCCGATGATCGCACGGTGCGCCTGTGGGATATTGCCACCGGCAATGAACTGCAACGCTTTGAAGGCCACCAGGACTCGCCGGTGGCCGTGGGCTTTGCGCCGGATGGCCACAGCCTGTTCTCGGCCGGGATGGACAACAGCATTCGCCACTGGCAGCTTTTAACCACCGATGAACTGGTGACGTGGGCGCGGGCCAACCGCTACATTCCCGATTTCACCTGCGTCCAGCGTGACCTGTACCGGATTGAGCCGTACTGCCCGCCCGAATCGTAAAAATGTGTTAAAAGATCACAAAATCGATAGGTCGGGCGCTGCACTGCTGCAATTCTGCGTTATACTAAACAGAGTGATCGAGTAAGCGTCGAAGGAGTACGTGATGAGCTGGTTTGTTAATGATCCCGAAGACGGGGAACTGAGCGACGAAGAGCTGGAAGATGTGGCCGGTGCCGGGTCGCCCCCGCCGCCCCCGCCGCCCGCCGGCAATCGCTAATCGGGCTGGTGCGCGGCACGTCCGTTAAGACACAGCGCACAGCATAACTGCCTTGTATAAACAGGTCTTGCATGAGACCTGTTTTGTTTTCCCTTATTTTTGTGTTTGTCTTCATTCTGGTTCATGTTTACAATAATCCTATTCGCTGGCAGCACATACGCAGGACAGGTGTCATGCAAAATCGGCTGTTTCGCCGCTCGGCGCTGGAACGCCTTTCATCGCCAGAACGCCTCGATTTATTGATGCAGGTGACATCGCCACAGGCCTGGCTGGCGCTGCTGGGGGTCTTGCTCCTGCTGGTGGCGCTGGTGACGTGGGGCTTTGTGGGCAGCATTCCGGTGACGGTGGCCGGCCAGGGCATTTTCCTGCGCGGCGGGGCCGGCATCACCAGCATTACCGCGCCCACCACCGGGCTGCTCAATGATCTTTACGTCAGCCCCAGGGAGCAGGTCGAATCGGGCCAGGTGATTGGCCGCATCGTCAATGAAAGCAGCAACGAAAATATCCCCATTCTGGCCACCTTCAGCGGGCGCATCATTGAAATTCTGGTCTCGCGGGATGATTTTTTGCGTACCGGCAGCGTGATGATGACCATTGAACCCATCAGCGATGATACCGACCTGGAAGCGATTCTGTATTTACCGGCGGCGGATGGTAAAAAGGTGCAGCCGGGGATGGCGGTGCAACTGGTGCCGGATACCGTGCGGGCCGAAGAAAGCGGCGTGATGCTGGGCTGGGTGGTGGCCGTGGGTGAATTTCCCGAAAGCCAGGAGAGCGTGAACCGCGTGCTGGAGAATGACAATCTCACGCAGCGTTTCTTCGATGCCACCGATAACACCCCCATTGAAGTGCGGGTGCAGCTCGTGCCGGATCGTCATACCATCAGCGGCTACCGCTGGACCACCCCGGCCGGCCCGGACACGGCCATTCGCAGCGGCACGCTGGCGACAGCGACCATCATCCTCAGCCAGCAGCCACCCGTCCGGCTCATTTTCTCACAGGCGGATTAACCCTTATGACCACCGCGGCTGCTGCCCCTGCCCCGCCGATAACGTTTAAGCCCACCCGGCGCTATCGCACGCCCACCGTGCTGCAAATGGAATCGGTGGAGTGCGGCGCGGCCTCGCTGGCGATGATCCTGGCTTACTATGGCCGCTATGTGCCGCTGGAGGAACTGCGGTCAGCCTGCGCCGTCTCCCGCGATGGGGTAAAAGCCAGCACCGTCGTCCAGGTGGGCCGCCTGTACGGGCTGACGGCCAAAGGCTTCCGCAAAGAATTGCACGAACTCCAGGCGATGCCCCTGCCGATGATCGTCTTCTGGGAGTTCAATCATTTTCTGGTGGTGGAAGGCTTCAGCCGCCAGCGGGTGTATTTAAACGATCCTGCCTCCGGCTCGCGCAGCGTCAGCGCGGAAGAATTTGATCGCGGGTTTACCGGCGTGGTGCTGACCTTTGAGCCGGGCGAAGGCTTTCAGCGGGCGGGGCAGCGCAGCAGCCTGCTGCACGCCCTGGGAACGCGGCTGGCACATTCCCGGCTGGCGCTGGTGTATGTGGTGCTGGTCAGCCTGGCGCTCATCGTGCCGGGGCTGCTGGTGCCGGCCTTCACCCAGATTTTTGTCGATCAGGTGCTGGTCAGCGGGCAAAACTGGCTGCCCGGTATTTTGCTGGCCATGGCGATGACGGCGCTCATCCGCGTTTTTCTCACCTGGCTGCAACAATATTACCTGCTGCGGCTGGAAACCCGGCTGGCGCTGGCCACTTCCAGCATGTTCATGTGGCACATTTTGCGGCTGCCGGTGGAATTTTTTAATCAGCGCTATGGTGGCGAGATCAGCGCCCGCGTGGGCATTAATGACCGGGTGGCGCGGCTGCTCTCCGGTGAACTGGCCACCAACCTGCTGAACCTGGTGCTGGTGATTTTTTACACCGGGCTGCTGTTCGCTTACGACAGCTTTTTAACAGCGGTGGGCATTTCTATCGCCCTGCTCAATATCATCGTGCTGCGCTACATTGCCCGGCAGCGGGCGGATGCCAACCAGCACCTGTTGCAGGAGATGGGCAAGCTCACCGGCACTGCCATGAACGGGCTGCAAACCATCGAAACGGTGAAAGCCACCGGCTCTGAGGGCGATTTGTTCGCCCGGCTGGCCGGCTACCATGCCAAAGCGCTGCGGGCGGAACAGCAGTTCAAGCTGCTGTCCCAGGTGCTGTCCACCCTGCCGGTCTTCCTCACCACCCTCAACACCACCGTCATCCTGTATTTTGGCAGTTTGCGCGTCATGCGCGGGGAATTGACCATCGGCGAATTGATGGCCTTCCAGACGCTCATGCTCAGCTTCATCACCCCGTTTAACGAAATTGTCAGCCTGGGCGGGCGTTTTCAGGAAGCCGAAGGCGATATGAACCGGCTGGATGATGTGCTGCGTTACAAAGTGGATGCCCGCTTTGAGGCGGCCGAGACGGCCCCGCCCGCGTCGGCGCTGCCGGCCGAAGAGGAGAGCAAGCTGTCCGGGCGCATCGAAATTCGCAATCTCACCTTTGGCTACAACCGTTCCGCCGAACCGCTGATCCAGGGGTTTAACCTGGTGATCGAGCCGGGGGCGCGGGTGGCCATCGTCGGCGGCTCTGGCAGCGGCAAATCCACCATCGCCAGGGTGGTGGCCGGGCTGTATGAAGCGTGGGAAGGCGATATTCTGTTCGATGGCCACCCGCGCGGCGACTACCCCCGCAGCGTCATCACCAATTCTATCGCCATGATCGACCAGGACATTTTTATGTTCCAGGGCAAGATCAGCGATAATTTAACGCTGTGGGATGGCACCATCCCGGAAAACCAGATCATCCAGGCGGCCAAAGATGCCGCCATCCACAATGATATTGTGGAGCGGCCGGGCGGCTATGAGCATGTGGTGGAAGAAGGCGGGCGCAACTTCAGCGGCGGGCAGTTGCAGCGCATGGAGATTGCGCGGGCGCTGGTCAACAATCCGTCCATCGTCATCATGGACGAAGCCACCAGCGCCCTTGACCCGCTGACGGAAAAGACCATCGACGACAATTTGCGGCGGCGCGGCTGTACCTGCCTCATCATCGCCCATCGCCTCAGCACCATCCGCGATGCCGATGAAATCATCGTGCTGGATCGCGGCCAGGTGATCGAGCGCGGCACGCACGAAAAGCTGAAAAAGGCCGGCGGCCTGTACAGCGATCTCATCAGCGCCGAAGCCTACGCCGAAGAACAATCGAAAGCCTACATGGAGTATCTGTTTTAGAGGATACGCCAGGAGTTCTCATGCCGGGTCCAGAAAAAGAAGCCAGCATCAGCAGCCTGTACCGCCTGGGCGAAGACGTGCTTTTTTCGATCTTCGGTGCCAATCCGGTCGAGATTGGCAGCAATACCCCGGTGCCGCTGGATGACCCCGGAATGCTGCTGCTGGTGCACAAAGGCGATGTCGATATTTTCGCAGTGCGGCTGAAAGATGGCCGTACCGCCAGTGCGCGGGCGCATCTGGTGCGGATTAAAGAAGGTTCGGCCGCCTTCGGGCTGGATTTAAGCCATTTTCGCGGCAAGCTGATGCTGCTGGCGGTGGGCACCAGCCAGACCAGCGTGAGCCAGGTGGAACGCGCCCGCTTTGAAGAAGCCCTGGCCAACCCCATGCTGGCCAAACATGCGGTGAAGCTGCTGGATGGCTGGATTCGCAATTTTTCTTCCAGCATCGTGCCGGATACCAGCGTGCGCCAGGTGGTGCCGCTGGAAGCGGCCGGCGAAATTCAACTGGCCACCGGCGAAATCGCCCGCCCCCGCCGCGAGGTGGTGTGGGCGCAAATCCAGACCGGCATGATCGAATTTGTCAGCCGGGATGAGCTGCCGCTGCTCACCGGGGGCGATTTTATCCCCCTGTGTGATAAAACGTGGATCCGGGCCCACCGCGACAGCCGCCTGACCATGCAAAGCACCCTGGGTTTTATGACGGCCGGGTTCACCTGGCAGCACATTAATCGCTTTCATGATGTCATCCTCAACAGCATTCTGTGGAACCTGGACACGCGCGAAGACCAGGATCGTGAGCGCCTGCTGCTGCGCCAGGCGCAGGACAGCCGCCGGGTGGATGCGGCGTTAAAGGGGCTGGCTGACCTGCTCAGCTATCGCCGCGACGAATACGCCCGGCTTCAACACGAGGAGGTGGACGCGCTGGTGGCGGCATCGCAGATTGTGGGCCAGGCCATTGGCGCAACCGTCCTCGCCCGCCCGGAACGGGTGGATGGCAAAAAAGAAAATCAGACGCTGGAATTGATTATCCGCAACAGCGGGCTGCGAATGCGCCAGGTGACGCTGCGCGAAGACTGGTGGCGGCAGGATAATGGGGCGCTGCTGGCCTTCATGGAGGGCGACCAGCGGCCGGTGGCCCTGGTACCAGACGGCACCCGCGCCTATCGCCTGCATGACCCGGCGCGTAAAACCGTAACTCCCGTCACCGCCAGCGTCGCGCGTGAGCTGGCACCGGCGGCCTATCAACTGTACCGCACGCTGCCCAACCAGATTTTGAGCATCCGCCGGCTGCTGCGCTTTGGGCTGCGCGGCACCCGCCGCGACTTAATGCGCGTCCTGAGCGCGGGCATCCTGGGCGGTATCATCGGGATGGCGGTGCCGCTGGTGATCGGCCGTATTTTTGATTTGATCGTGCCCTCGGCCGACCGCGCCGGGCTGGCCGAATTCATGCTGCTGCTGCTGGTCGGCGCGCTGGTGACGGCGCTGTTCCAGGTGGTGCAAAATATCGCGCTGCTGCGGCTGGAAATGCGGCTGGATACCGCGCTGCAATCCGCCCTGTGGGATCGCCTGTTGAACCTGCCGGTGCCTTTTTTTCGTGAATACACCGCCGGCGATCTCAGCATCCGGGCTATGGGCATCAGCACCATTCGGCGGCGCATTTCCGGGTCGCTGGCCGTCTCGCTGCTGGCCGGCATTTTCTCCCTGTTTAATTTTGCGCTGCTGTTCTATCTGAATGCCGGGCTGGCCCTGCTGGCGACCGCGCTGATTCTGGTGGCCTTTGCCGTCTCGGCGCTGGCCGGCCTGCGTAAAATGCGTTATGAGCGCCAGCTTGCCGACCTGGACGGGTACATCTCCGGCATGGTGTTCCAGTTCATCAACGGCATCAGCAAATTTCGCGTGGCGGGGGTGGAAAGCCGTGCTTTTACCGAGTGGGCGAAATCGTTCACGCAGAAGAAAAAAGTGGCGTTCCAGGCGGGCAGCATTGAAAACTGGCTCCAGGTGTTCAACAGCACCTACCCCGTCATCGCTACCATGGCGCTGTTTGCCGCCGTGACCACCATTGAGGGCATCAGCACCGGGCAGTTTTTGGCCTTCAATGCGGCGTTTATTCAGTTTTTGCTGGCGGCGCTCACGCTCAGCAACACGTTCATCGCCGTGCTGGAAATTGTGCCGGCCTACGAGCGCATGAAGCCCATCCTGCAAACGCTGCCCGAAGTCGATGAAACGCGCACCGACCCCGGCGAATTAAGCGGCGAGATCGAAGTCAGCCGCGTTTCCTTCCGCTATGAACCGGGATCGCCTTTAATTCTGGGCGATGTCTCCATTCACATCAAACCGGGGCAGTTCGTGGCCATTGTGGGCCCTTCCGGCAGCGGCAAATCCACCCTGTTCCGCCTGCTGCTGGGCTTTGAACAGCCAGAATCAGGCGCGATTTTTTACGACGGGCAGGATTTAGCCAATCTGGATATTACGTCGGTGCGGCAGCAACTGGGCGTGGTGCTGCAAAATGGCCAGTTGATGACCGGCGACATTTTCTCCAACATCGTGGGTGTGGCTCCCCTGACGCTGGAGGATGCCTGGCGGGCCGCAGAGATGTCGGGCTTAAAGAAAGATATTGAGCAAATGCCCATGGGGATGCATACGGTCATCAGCGAAGGTGGCAGCACGCTCAGCGGCGGGCAGCGCCAGCGCCTGCTGATCGCCCGCGCCATCGCCCGCCGGCCCAAAATCCTGTTCTTCGACGAAGCCACCAGCGCCCTGGACAACCAGACGCAGGCCGTCGTCAGCGAAAGCTTGGAACGGCTGGATGCGACCCGCATCGTCATCGCCCACCGGCTGACGACCATCGTCAATGCCGATCATATTCTGGTGATGGAAAAAGGGCGCATCGTGCCATGATCGCTCGTTTTGGCCTTATCGCGGTGGTGCTGGCCGCGCTGCTCACCGGCTGCGCCGGGCAAAGCCTCAAAGATCAGCGGGCCGCCCGCGCCGGCGATGCCACCACCGGCACGCCGGTGCGCATTGGTTTTGTGTGGCCCTTCTCCGATGAGGCGGATCGCCTGCCGGATGGCGTGGCCATGGCCGTGCAGGAGATTAACGCGGAAAAGCTTATCTGCGACCCGCTGCCGGGTGAGCCAGAAACCACCCCGCCGGCGGAAGCAACGGCCGGGGTCGAAGCCATGGCTGAAGCCACGCCGCCGGTGACAGTGCCAGGCAGCAACTGCCGTATTCAGCCGGGGGGGGTGCTCGGCGGGCGGCGGCTGGAACTCGTCCCGCGGGATGATGCCGC
>JALOOI010000224.1 GCA_025454495.1 Anaerolineae bacterium | reverse complement strand
CGGGAGCCGGGCACCGCGCCCGCCCGCAGCGCCGGGATCACCCCCGCTTTCACCACGCTGGATTTGCCGCTGCCGCTGGGCCCCACCACCGCCAGAAAACGATAATCCGGCTCATACTGCGCCAGGCGATAAATCAACTGTTTCGTCACCTGCTCACGGCCGAAGAAAAAGCGGGCATCGCCTTCCTGAAAGGCCCGCAGCCCCAGGAACGGGTTCACCGGCTCGATGATCTGCTGCGGCGTGCTTTCGTCCAGCACGGCCTCGCTGCGCGGCGGCCGGCTGGCGCTGATGGGCCGGTTGGGAGTCTGGAGGGCGCTGCTGCCGGCCACATATTCCTGAAAGGCATCGGAAAGCTCGATGATGGTGTTGTGCCGTTCCGAAGGGACTTTATGCGTGGCCTTCTGGATGATCTCATCAATGCCCGGCGGCAGGTCGGGGCGGGCGCTGCTGACGGAGGGCACCTTGCCATGCACCTTGGCGCGGATCAAATCCGTTTCGGAGGCGGGCTTAAAGGCCCGTTCTCCGGCGATCAGCTCATACAGGATGACCCCCATGCTGTAAATATCAACGTGATGGGTGATCTCCTTCTCGCTGCTCATGAATTGTTCGGGGGCCATGTAGGCCAGCGTGCCCCGGCGAATCTGGTGTTCTTCCGGCGACACGGACAAATCGCGGGCGATGCCAAAATCGGACAGATAGGCATTGTCGTTTTCATCCAGCAGGATATTGCCCGGTTTAATGTCCTGGTGGATGACGGAAGCCTGGTGCGCCACGGCCAGCGCCCTGGCGATCTGGTCGAACAGGCGGGCGGCTTCTTTGATGGACGGCTGATTTTTGAGGACGTTCAGCAGGCTGCCGCCGCGCAGGTAGCGCATCACCAGGAAGGCATTGTTCGGCTCGCGCCAGTAATCGTACAGCGGCACGATGTGCGGGTGTTCCAGCCGGGCGACGATCTGCGCTTCCAGGTTGAACTGGCGCACGAACTGGGGGATATTGGCGCCACCTCACGCTCAATGATCTCCTGATGCGCCCGATAGACGGTGGCGGCCCCGCCCCGGCCGATCACTTCGCCAATGGTATAGGTGCGAATTTTTTGCTCGGTCAAATCACCCATGGCAGCGCCCGTTTGTGTGTGCCGGTACGCCGCCACTATAGCATGATTTGCGACAGTACGAAAGTCAGGGGGCCGGCCGACCGGGGCGCAGGGCCCCGGCCCGCCGGGGGCAGGTTATTCCACTTCCAGCAGGACCTGGCTGCGGACGACGGTCTGCCCGGCCGCCACCTGAATGCTGCGGACGATGCCGGCGCGGGTGGCCCGCAGTTGATTTTCCATCTTCATCGCTTCCAGCATGATGACCGTTTGCCCGGCTTCCACGGCCTCGCCGGGCTGTACCAGGATGCGGGTAATGCGCCCTGGAATGGGCGCTTTCACCCGGCCATCGCCGCTGCGCTGCCCGCCGCCCGCCGCCTGCTGATCTTTGATGTCCAGCGCGTGCAGCCGGCCAAAAATCTTCAGCCAGTGCAGGTCACGATCATAATCAATTTCATACGGCCGCTCATTCACCAGCAGCCGATCCGGCTCCAGCGCGTCTGGCAGGGTAATTTCGACCGGGGTGCCGTTGACGTGCAGCGTGAGGCGGGTATCGCCGGGCAGCATGGGCGGCGCTTCCACCGTAAAGGATTGACCATCCACGGTAATGTGCAGGGTATACATCTGTGTGCCTCTCTATTCTGGCAGGCGGCGGCTGCTGCGATGCCAGCCACCCTTCAGCCGTTCCGATTCCACCGGGGCGAACAGGGCATTACGCCGCAGATACAGCACCGCCGCGATGGCCGCCAGGTCGCTGAGGGCCGTCTGGCTGTCTTTGCTGCCGGCAAAGTGCGTCAGCGATTCGGTGGTGTAATGGCCCTCCACGAAAAAGCCGGCCTGCACAATCTCCAGCAGGCGCGGCAGGTTGGCCGGCACCCCCTGGATGATGAATTCCGTCAGCGCCCGCTGCATTCGGCGGACGGCGGCCGCGCGATTACCGGCCCGGCAGGTCACTTTGGCGATGAGCGGGTTATACAGCGCGGGCACATCGCAGCCTTCATAGACGTAAGTATCCACGCGCACGCCGCCGCCGGTGGGCAGCCGCAGCCGGGTAATTTGCCCGCTGCGCGGCAGCAGCCGGTTCAGCGGGTCCTGGGTGTACACCCGGCACAGAATGGCGTGCCCGCGGGTGAAGATGTCTGCCTGGCGCAGTTCCAGCGCGTCCCCGGCGGCCACCTGTAACTGCATTTGCACCAGGTCGGTCTGCGTCACCATCTCGATCAAAGGGTGTTCGGTTTGCAGCCGCGCTTTAATCTCGGTGAAGTAGAAATTGCCTGCATCGTCCGCCACAAATTCCACCGTGCCGGCGCTGTCATAGTGGAACAGGCGGGCGATTTCCAGAGCGGTTTGCAGCAGGCTGGCCCGCTGTGCGTCGTTGCAGCAGGGGGCCGGGGCTTCTTCCACCAGCATCTGCGTGCCCTGGAGCAGGGAGCCTTCGCGCTCGCCCAGGTGGATGAGGTGGCCGTGCCGGTCGCCCATGATCTGCACCCCAATCTGGCGGGCGGGCAGGATGGCTTTTTCGAAGTAAACGCTGGTGCTGCCGAAGACGGCGCTGGCTTCGGCGCGGGCGCTGCGGACGGCCTCGGTCAGATGATCGGGCTGGCGTACCAGGCGCTCACCGGGGCCGCGCCCGCCCCGGCTGGATTTCACCACCAGCGGGCAGGGGGGCAGGGTGGCGGCGATCTGTGCCAGGGCTGCCTCGTCGCCGTCGAAGGCCTGCGGGGCATAATCCACCGTGGGGAAGCCGGCCGCCCGCACCTGATCCAGCACGGCGACTTTGCTGTGCAGCGCTGCCAGCACGGCGGCCGAGGGCCCGATGAAGGTGATGCCGGCCGCGGCACAGTCGCGGGCGAAATCCGCCCGTTCTGCCAGGAAGCCGTAACCGGGGTGGATGGCCTCGGCACCGCGCTCCTGCGCGATCTTGAGGATGGCAGCGCCGTCCGTAAAGCCGGTCGCCAGTTCGACCACTTCATCCGCCAGGCGCACATGCAGCGAATCGCGGTCGGCCGCTTCGTACAGCGCCACCACCTGAATACCCATTTCGCGGCAGGTTTGCAGCACGCGCACGGCGATCTCGCCGCGGTTGGCGATGAGGATTTTCTTAAACATGGTTCGCCTCCTTACGCGGGTGAAATGCCGTGTTTGCGCGGCACATGGCGCTCACGTTTGCTCAACGTCAGTTGCAGCCCGCGAATGAGCAGCCGGCGGGTATCGCGCGGTTCAATCACTTCGTCGATCAACCCGCGCGAGGCGGCCACGTAGGGATTGTTGAACTTGCGCTGATAATCATCCACCAGTTCTTTACGGCGGGCGGCTGGATCGGGCGCATTTTTTACGTCGTTGCGGAACAGGATATTCACCGCGCCTTCTGCGCCCATCACGGCAATTTCGGCATTGGGCCAGGCATACAGCAGGTCGCCGCGCAGCCCTTTGCTGCTCATCACACAGTAGGCCCCGCCGTAGCTTTTACGCAGGATGACCATCAATTTGGGCACGGTGGCTTCGCTGTAGGCGTAAATCATGCGGGCCCCGTTGCGAATGATGCCGCCATATTCCTGGTCTTTGCCCGGCAGGAAGCCCGGCACATCCTGGAGGGTGATGATGGGCACATTGTAGGCATCGCAAATGCGGATGAAGTGGGCCGCTTTGATGGAAGCCTGAATATCAATGCAGCCGGCCAGCACCATGGGCTGGTTGGCCACCAGTCCCACCACATAGCCATTCAGCCGCGCGAAGCCCACCACCATATTTTCGGCCCACAGGCGATGCACTTCCAGGAATTTGCCATCGTCCATCAAACTGCTGATGACGCGCCGCACATCGTAGGGCTGGTACGGGTCGGCCGGGACGAGCTGCTCCAGTTCCGGGCAGCGCCGGTCGGCATCGTCCAGCGGGCGGATGTAGGGCGGGTCTTCCTGGTTGTTGGGCGGCAGGTAGCTGAGCAGTTCGCGCACCTGGATGAGGCATTCGCGGTCATCGCGGGTGAGGAAGTGGCACACGCCGCTGGACTGGCTGTGAACGCGCCCGCCGCCCAGGTCTTCCAGGCTCACTTCTTCCTGCATCACGGCTTTCACCACATCCGGCCCGGTGATGAACATATAGCTGTTTTCCGTCATGAAGACGAAATCCGTCAGCGCCGGGGAATAGACCGCGCCGCCAGCGCAGGGCCCCATGATGACGCTGATCTGCGGGATCACCCCGCTGGCTTCGCAGTTGGCATCGAAGATGCGGGCATAGCCGCCCAGGCTGTCCACCCCTTCCTGAATGCGTGCGCCGCCGCTGTCGTTGAGCGCGATGAACGGGCAGCCATATTCAATGGCCATCTTCATCGCCTTGACGATTTTGTTGGCGTGCATTTCGCCCAGGGAGCCGCCCAGCACCGCGGCATCCTGCGCGGCGGCCATGGTGTGCTGGCCGTTGATGAGGCCGAAGCCCGTCACCACGCCATCGCCATAGCGCGAGGTTTTGCCGCCCATATACACGTCGGAGCGCGGCATCACCAGCGAGTCGATCTCGGTGAAGGTGCCGGGGTCGAACAGCAGTTGCAGGCGCTCGCGGGCCGTCAGCCGGCCTTTGCTGTGCTGCGCCTCAATATCTTTGGCCGTGCCTTCTGCGATGGCTTTGCGCTGCCGCAGGTCTTCAATGTAGTGTTCCATGATCGAATTTGCCACAGAACTTGCCTCCCTTAACGGGCATTCACTGCCAGGGTGAATACATAACCGGCTTCCATGCGCCACCAGCCGGGAAAACTGCCCTGCGGGCCGCAGTCCAGGTGCAGCGGCGACCAGCCCGCGGCCGCCGGCGGCGCGGCGGGCAGCGTCACCTGCACTGTGCGCGTATCCAGGGACAGCCCCCGATGCAGCACTTTAAGCGCGGTTTCTTTAGCACTCCAGATAAGCGTGACCAGGGTATCGCGCTGTGCGGGGGCGGCCTGGTCGACCTGCGCCACTTCCAGCGGGGTGAAGTAATCCTGCACAAAGACCGGCTGGCGCGGGGCGATGCGTTCCACATCCACGCCCACCGTGTGCTGCCAGGCGGCCGCGCACACGGCCCGGTCATCGCAGTGGCTGATGGACAGGCTGAGCGCCGGGCAGCCCGTCACCAGCGGCACGCCGTCCGCATTGTTTAAAATTTCCGGGTTGCCGGGCACCTGCCCCTGCAACAGCCGTTTCGCCGTCCAGCGCCCCAGCAGCCAGTCATGCCGGCGTTTGGGCGTTTTAAGGGCGGCGAAACAGGCCGCTTCTGCCGGGGTGAGCAGACCGGCGGGGGCCCGGCCCTGAGTGAGATCAGGGTGGGCGGCGGCGGTCTGCATCAACCACAGGACATCGTTCACAGCGTAACCTCACCCGGCAGGGCCACGGTCTGGTAGCCGGTGAGGGCCACATACACCGTGCCGCCGGCATCGACGACAGACACATCAAAACGGCCATCCGGGCGCACCTGCACACGGGCGAACAGCGCTTCGGTGGCCGCCGGTGTGGCCAGCACGGCCACTTTTTCCAGCGCCAGCGGCAGCGCCATGCGCCCGGCGGTCTGCATCTCGTAGATGCCGGCCGTCTGGAACGCCAGTTCAATCAGGCGCGGCAGCATCCGCAGCGGCACGTCCGCCGGGTGCGTATCGGCCGGCAGCGGCTGCGCCAGCGGCGCGACGGCCAGCCCGTCGCCCACGAAGGCCCCGGCCATGACCTGGTAGGCGGGGCCATGGAAGTAGCGCCGGTAAATTTGCGCCGGCGTGATGGGGAACTCCGGGGCGCTGAAGGCGATGTGCTGCGCTTCCGGTTCGCGCTGCGTCAGCCGCACGCGGGCGGTGAAGTGCGCTTTTTCCTGCACGCTGCCATCCACCATCTTCCGGCGGGAATGCAGCGCCACCTGCGCCAGCAGGTCGCCGGCGGCCGCCGGGAACAGTTTCGCGCTCAGGTACAGCGTTTGCGGCTCCATGCGGTAGAACTTGAACGGGCTGTCGAAATGTTCATTTTCGACCGCGGCCACGCGCCAGCCGGGGGCCAGCAGGGCGGCGGCCTGGGCGAAAATTTCGGTGCCCATCACGCCGGGCAGCACCGGCACCCCTTCGATCTGATGATCGAACAGGAACGGCTGCTGCTGCGGGTCAAGCGTGGTTTCCATCTGCCAGCCGCTGTAGACGAAGGCCCCTTTGACGGTCTGTACCGCCAGCGAGGCGGGCATCTGGCTCACGTCCAGCCCGCCCGTGGCATCCCATTCGTCCACCAGCACGCCCAGTTTACCGCCCACCACCAGCTCACCGCCGCCGTGCAGCAGTTCGCGCCGGACGGTGGGGATGCCCGATTGCGGCGGCAGCATTTCGATGCCGGCCATTTCCATGATCTTCGGGATGGAGCCGCGGGTGGCCATGCCAATGCCGCCCCATGCCGTCCAGTCGATGGCGATGCCGCGGGTTTCGGGCCGCCAGGCTTTAAAGCTGCTGCTGATCTTGCACAGCAGGTCATTGGCCGCGCTGTAATCGGTCTGGCCGTTGTTGCCAAAGCGCCCGGCCACCGAACTGAACACCACGGCGGCGGCGATGGGCATTCCCTTCGCGGCCCGCAGCAGGTTAAAGAAGCCATCGGCTTTCACATCGAACACCAGATCGAACTGGGCCGGGTCTTTATCCGCCAGGCTGCGGCTGATCTCAAGCCCGCCGGCGTGGATGAGGGCATCAATGCGGCCGTAGCTGGCGCGGATTTCGTCCACCACGGCGGCCACGCGGGCACCGTCGCGCAGATCGACGCTGTAGTAGTAGGGCGTGCCGCCGGCCGCGCTGACCGCTTCCACGGCCCGCAGCGCCGCTTCTTCGCGCTCGATGCCGGCGATGCGTTTATCGACCTGCACCGGGGTGAGTTTTTCGCCGCTGGCGCGGGCTTCTTCGATCAACCGCTGCTTGAGCGCTTCCCGATCCTGGCGGAACAGCGTCACCAGCGGATCATCGGCGTGCGGTGCGGCCACCAGATCGAGCAGGTAGAAGATGCCACCACTGGCAGCCGCCAGATCCTGCACGATGGCACTGGTGATGCCGCCGGCCGCGCCCGTGACCACGAAGACGGTGCTGCTGTTCAGCGGCAGGTGCGTGGTGCGGCGGTCAGCCGGGATGATCTCCAGGGTGATGGTAAAACGGCTGTCCCCCTGATAACCGACCTCGACCACACCTGGATCGAACAGGGTTTCGCTGATGAGGGCTTCGGCATAGGCGGCCGTCTTGCGGCTGATCTCAAAGTCCACCGCTTTCACCAGGGCCGCGCTGCGTTCCCGTTTGTAGGCTTTGGTGAAGCCCGTCACCGCGCCGCCCAGGGGGGCGGCTGCGCCGGACTCGCCGTAGCCATGCTGCCCGCCCAGGCGGGTGGCGCTGATGAGGAACGTCCCGGCGGCCTGAATGCCGTCATACAGGGCCCGCATGGTGCGGTACAGGTTCTTCACCCGCTGGCGATTCAGTTCGCGCCAGCTTTCGAGGGTGAGATCGTCCAGGGTCGGCTCCGCATCCAGCGCCGGCAGCCAGTACACCCCGGTGATGGGGCCGTCGGCCTGCCAGGCGGCAAGCTGTGCGTCCAGCGCGTCGGTGCTCAGGCTGCTCTCCAGCGCCAGCACGGTTACGCCGCGTTTTTGCAGCCGTTCGATCAGCGCTTTGCCCACGCCGCCGCTGTCGCTCATCACGATCACGCGGCTGCTGGCATCCAGCGTTACCCCGGTGGGCCGGCACAGACGAATGTCCGGGCGCAGCATGGGCACCGGCACCCGGCGCGGCATCCGGTCGGCATCATCCAGAGAGCCACCGGGAGCCGGCGCGACGGGCGCGGCCGGGGCCGCCGTTGTCACCGGCGCGGGGGCCGGGGCGGCGGGCAGGGGTTTCAGGTCAGGGCGGGATTCGCGCACGAAGTCGATGACGCGGCCCAGGGTGGGGTAATCGCGCAGCTTGAGGTCATCGCGGCGGGGGATGTCGAACTCTTTGCGGATG
>JALOOI010000381.1 GCA_025454495.1 Anaerolineae bacterium | reverse complement strand
CCGGCGACAGGTCAATCATGCGTCCTCATCCGGTTCCGCCGGGCGCGGGGCCACGGGGCGCTGCGGTTGCGGTTGGGGTTGCGGTTGGCCGGGCTGGGCCGGGCGCGGCTGAATGAGGCGCGGCGGCTGCGACTGGCCCGACTGGCCCGGCTGCGCGGGGCGCGGTTGCGGTTGCGGCTGCGGCGGCTGTGCGGTCTGGCCCGGCTGAGCAGGGCGCGGCGGTTGCGGTTGCGGTTGGCCGGGTTGTACCGGGCGCGGCTGCGGTTGGGGTTGGCCGGGCTGTGCCGGGCGCGGCTGCGGTTGCGGCTGCGGCGACTGGACGGGGGCCGGCGGGCGCACCGGCGCGGCTTCCACCACCGGGCGCTTAAAAATGTAATTCGCGCCGTCGTAGGCCGCCAGTTCAAAGCCTTCTTCGCCCATGAAGGCCAGCATTTCGTAAATGGGCTTATCTTTCCAGGCGGCCTGTTTTACCCCGTTGCGGCGATAATTCATGCCGTAAGACCGTACCACATTGACGCATTCATATTCCCATTTTGGCATGGCAAGTGTCCTGTTCCTGAATAACTGCCCCGGCACGCCATCATCCGTGCAGGATGGTCATCCTGATTGTAACTCAAAGCGGCTGAAAATAATCGTACTCCATGCGGCGGGCGGTGGCGCGGGCGATCTCCGCGCCGAATAATTTTTGCACCACGTACAGCGACATATCAATCCCGGCCGAAACGCCGGCCGAGGTGACGACATCGCCGGTATCGGCATAAGAGCAGCAGTTCCAGCCGGGGGCGCTGTGCCACCAGCCAGCGCAGAAAATCGGCATCGTCCAGCACGCGCTGCACGCCGGCATCCGGCCCGCCGGGGAGGAGCAGCACGTCCAGCGGCGGCAGGTCGGCCAGGCCATACTGCGGGATCACCGCCAGGCCGTGGCGGGCGTGCAGCGGCCGGCCAGCGCGGCTGAAGGTGCACACCTCAAACAGGGGCGTATGGTCAGTCGCCCGGGCCATGCTAAACACCTCAAAGGGGCCGGCAAAATCCAGCACTTCAACATCTTCAAAGAGCAACATTCCCAGACGGCGAACAGGCATCGCAGCAGCTCCATGATGCGTAAAACAGGGGTTATGGTTTATGGTTCCAGCGGCAGCAGCAGGCGCAGGTAATGCACCGGCTCATCATCCGGGGTGCGGGTGTGGGCCAGCGTAAAGCCCAGGCGTTCATACAGCGCCCGCGCCCGCCGGTTGCTGTCCTGCACGCCGATTTCGACCGCCGGCACGCCCAGGCTGCGCCCCGCCTGCACCAGATGCTGGATGAGCGCCGTCCCGGTGCCGCGGGAACGCTGCGCCGCCGCCACGATCAAATCGCTAATTTCGCCGCTGCCACGCCACAGCAGCAACTGGCCATAGCCCACGATCTGCCGGCCGTCCGTGCCCAGGGCCACGCAGCACAGGCCGCGCCGGCGCTGCATCAAATGTTCCATCCGCAGCAAATAATCGTGGCAGTGGGCCACGCTGCCGGTGGGCCAGCAGCCCTCATGCAGGGCCGCGGCATCGTGAGGCTGCGCCGGGCGAATGGGAATGGCGGGGTTGGGTGGCAGCAGCGCCGCCGGATACCGTGTGTGCATAGCCCCAGTATAGGGCGATTCTGGCAGAATGCCAGGGGCCGGGGTACTGGCTGATGAAGCGTTTAAGTTGACCGGAATACTGAAGGATGTTAAATATGTGCATAAAATGCACAAAAATGTGCTTTAAAATGTCATCTGTGTTATGATCGCTCCAGAAATGGATCACATTGTGATTCTTTCAGCGCTTTGTATAGAACGCTAAGATCGGAGTTAACCAGATGCCCAGGAGCAACACACCCACACCGGACATTTTGCCGGAGGAGACGCAAACGCCGCGGGATGCGTTGACGACTTCTGCCACCGCCCATCGTTTTAATCTGACCATTCCTGATCCGGTGTACCAGGAGGTCATGGCTGCGGCTGCGGAAAGCGGTGAAACGATCACCGATGTTCTGCGGCAGTTTTTAAAGATGGGCATCCTGGCTTACAAGATTGGCAAAGACCCGTCTAAAAAGCTCATCATCCGTGATACCACAGCCAAAACGGATACAGAAATTATGATGCTTTAAGCAGCATGGCCGCCCGCGAGGGTTGAGCGGTTACTCAACCCTCAATCAGCAGTTTATTGGAGCAGCAGCATGTACACGGAGCGTAAATTAAGACTTGATGATTATCTTCAGCAATTTTTGCCCGATATTGCGCCCGAACTGGAAAAAATTGAACTGACCTGTGCGGATTGTCTCGATAGTGCGCCGCATCCAGAGGGTAGCTGTGCTCTGTGCCCTGAAAGATGCCAGGCAGTGAAGAAACTTAACCCTGTGATAGATCAACAGCTACAGGAAGCTATCAAAAATCGCTGTGCCTGATACGGTCTGCAAGATCAATCATCTTTTTTAACCCGGATATCATTCAGCCCGCCAAATTGCTGGTTGAACAATTCATCAACACCTCTGGTAAGCTGGCGATAATTTTCCT
>JALOOI010000037.1 GCA_025454495.1 Anaerolineae bacterium | reverse complement strand
CCGCAAAGGCCAGGAACCCAAAGTGAACGTCGTGCTGAACTAAATTTCCCCGGCCGGGGCCTGCTGTCGCCCCGGCTATTTTTTAATATTTCTTAACGATTTTTCCCCCGCCCTGGCCGGTATACTGTTGTCATCGCTTAAACACACATTTGATGAAGAGGCATTCATGCTGGCTCCACGTTATCGCCTGCTGATGATACTGGCTGCTGTCTGGCTGCTGCTGGCGGCACTGCCGGCCCGGGCCGGTGTGACCTTTCCCGAACTGGTTATTCTGCGCCTGGCCTGTAATCTGGATGGCAGTCGCAGCCTGACCCTGGTTTACAACAGTTTTGCCGAAGCGGGCGAAGTGCTGGAAGCGACTGTCAGCGTCGGCAGTCGGTCGGTCACCACCCCCAATCTGCCGTCGGCCCCGCTGGCCGCCGCGGCGCTGGCCATCCCGGCCGAGACGGGCGACTTTAACGTGGTACTGGTGCAGCGGGACGGCACGAACATTGTGGATCGCCAGCAGGCGACCATCACCTGCGATTTCACCCTCAGCCAGCCGCCGCGCCCGGCCCGGGGCTGGGAAGGCGACCCCACCAGCTTCAATTATGATGGCCGGCTGTTCGCTTCGCCGGCCGATGCGCTGGCGGTGTACTGCCTGGGCGGCCAGTTGAGCGTGTGGACGACGGCCGGTGTTAAAGTGGGCAGCATTGATTTTGACCGGCTGCGGACGCTGGCCAACCCCGATAGCCAGAAGATCGGCGAGTATGTGGCGGACGGGCGCACGGTGGAGCTTTATGTGGGGCGCAGCAACGATACGCTGACCATCGTCACCATCCCGGATATTTTCTTTATGGACGGCATTCGTTACAGCGTTTGCCTGCGCGGCGGGTATGAAATCGTCGCCGGGGCGCGTCCGATACGGTAACGGGTGCTGCCGGCCGCCGGGGCGGGCGCACCTGTGCCCGGTAGTGCCCCGGAGGCCGGCCCGTATGATCCATCTGCAATCCATCGCTCTCGCACCATTGGGCGACCTGCCCGATACTTTCCCCTTCACCGTGCCCGTGATTCGGGCGCTGCCGCCGCTCAGCTTCACTCATCCCATCACCTTCTTCGTGGGCGAAAATGGCAGCGGCAAATCCACCCTGCTGGAAGCCATCGCCTGCCTGGCCGGGCTTCCGGCCGTGGGCAGCAGCGACACCGACCGCGATGAGACGCTGGCCCCCATGCGTGACCTGAGCCGGCACCTGCGGGCGGCATGGACGAAACGCACCCGCAAAGGCTTCTTCATGCGCTCGGAAGATTTTTTCGGCTATGCCCGGCGCATCGCCCGGATGCAGGCGGAATTGGCCCGCGAGGCGGATGATCTGCGGCGTGATCTGCACGGGCACAGCCCGCTGGCGCAAACCCTGGCCACCATGCCGTATCGCCGGGAACAGCACGCCCTGCGCCAGTCCTACGGGGCCGGGCTGGACGCGCAATCGCACGGGGAGAGCTTCTTAAAGCTGTTCCGCGCCCGCTTCGTGCCCGGCGGGCTGTACCTGCTGGATGAGCCAGAAGCGCCCCTCTCGCCGCTGCGTCAGCTTGCCCTCATCCGCCTGCTGCTGGATATGGTGGCGCAGTCCGCCCAGTTCATCATTGCCACCCATTCGCCCCTGCTGCTGCTCACGCCGGGGGCGGGCATCCTGCATTTTGCCGACCACACGGTAAAACCGGCAGAGGCCGAGACGCTGGAGCATGTTACAATCACCCGTGATTTTTTAAATCAGCCGCAGGCGTTTTTGCGTCACCTGACGCAGGATGACCCGGCCGACCTGTGAGAGGAAGGCGCTGATGTTCGACGAACCGTTTGTTGAACTCTCCATCGACGATTATCAGGCGCAGTTCACCGGCGCGGCGGCCCCCGCGTTTGTG
This sequence comes from Anaerolineae bacterium, assembly GCA_025454495.1. Classification (GTDB taxonomy): domain Bacteria; phylum Chloroflexota; class Anaerolineae; order Aggregatilineales; family Phototrophicaceae; genus JALHOR01. Next base: position 22,280 of record JALOOI010000037.1, on the reverse strand, counting down.
CTGGTGGATGTGCGCGAAGCGGATGAATACGCCGCCGGCCATCTGCCCGGAGCCATCAACCTGCCCCTGAGCACGCTGGAAACACAGTATCGCCAGCTTGGCAGCACGCAGCCGCTGGTGCTGGTGTGCGCCCGCGGCGGCCGCAGCGCCATGGCCGCCGAATTTTTGGCCGCCCAGGGCTACGCCGGGCTGTATAACCTCAGCGATGGCACGCTCGGCTGGATGCTGCGCGGGCTGCCGCTGGAACGCTAAACCCGGCACACCCGGCCGGCCATGCACAGCCATACCCACAGGAGGATACCGGATGCTGCTGCGCTATTTTTATGATGAACGCCTGGCCCAGGCTTCCTATTTAGTGGGCTGCCCGGCCACCGGCGAAGCCATCATCATTGACCCCGCCCGCGACATTATGCCCTACCTGCAGGCGGCCCAGGCCCACAATCTGCTCATCGTCGCCGTCACCGAAACGCATATCCATGCCGATTTTGTCAGTGGTCTGCGGGAACTGGCCGCGGCGACGGGGGCGCAAATCTACGTCAGCGGCATGGGCGGCCCGGACTGGACGTATGAACTGCCGGATGAACACGTCATCCACCTGCGGCAGGGCGATGCCATTCAGGTGGGCGATGTGCGGCTGGATGTGCTGCACACGCCGGGGCACACGCCGGAACATATCGCCTTCCAGGTGACGGATACGGCCGCCACGACGGAGCCGCTGGGCATTTTCACCGGCGATTTTCTGTTCGCCGGCGATGTGGGCCGCCCCGATCTGCTGGAGGTGGCGGCCGGCTATGCCCACACGGCCGAACCGGCCGCGCGGCAGCAGTTCCACACGGTGCAACAGTTTAAAGCCCTGCCGGATTATTTGCACATTTTCCCCGGCCATGGGGCGGGCAGCGTGTGCGGCAAAGCCCTGGGGGCCGTGCCGTCCACCACCCTGGGCTATGAAAAGCGCGTGAACCCGGCCTTTCAGTTCGACGATGAAACGGCTTTCGCGGCCTGGCTGCTGGCCGAACAGCCGGAAGCGCCGCGCTACTTCGCCCGCATGAAGCATGTGAACCGGGTGGGGCCCACCCTGCTGCGTGACCTGCCGCAGGCGCAGCACATCAATGATGACCCGCAGCCTATCGTGCCGCCGGGCGCGCTGTTCATTGATACGCGCCCGCCGGCCGCCTATGCCCGCCGGCACATTCCCGGCACGGTCAATATTCCCATCAGCGCCCCGGCTTTTAATACTTACGTCGGCTGGTATGTGGATTATGCGACCCCGGTGTTCTTCATCGCCTTCGCCAGCGAGGTGCTGGACGTGTTGAATGCGCTGCTGGCCATTGGCGTGGACAACATCCCCGGTTATTTTACGCCCGATGTGCTGGAGAAAAGCGCCGGCCGCAGCCTGGCGCAGGTTACGCCGGCGGCCGCGCACCGGGCCGGCTACCCGGTGCTGGATGTGCGCGGCCTGAGCGAGTATGCCAGCCGGCATATCCCCGGTGCGCTGCATATCCCCATGGGGCTGATACCGCAGCGCCTGGCCGAACTGCCGGCGGATGGGCCGCTGGTGGTGCAGTGCGGTACGGGGATACGCTCGGCGGTGGTGGCCAGCCTGCTGCTGAATGCCGGTTACAGCGACGTGCTGAACCTGACGGGCGGGCTGGCGGCGTGGCAGGCGGAGGGGCTGCCGCTGGTGCAGCAGTAGGGGACTTCACTCCCCCAGGCGGGCCCGCGCGGCCGCCAGAATCGCGCCGGTCATATCGCCGCCCAGGCGTTCATAAGTGGCGAAGTCGCGCCGGGCGGCCTCGGCCGCGTCGGTCTGCCGGTCGCGCTGCCACAGGGCGGTATACACCAGCCCGCGCTCGCTATAAGCGGCCAGCAGCGCCGCATCCAGCCGCAGCGCCTGGTTTAAATCCGTCAGGGCGCGGTCGGGGTCATCGGCGGCGGCATAGGCCCGGCCGCGCTTCCAGTAGACTTCGGCCGTCAGCAGCCCCTGGCGCAGCGCCTGGGTATATTCCGCGATGGCATCCGGGTACAGCCGGGCCGCATACAGGGCATCGCCGGAGATGATGTAACTGGCCGCCGGGCGCGGGGTGGGCGTGCGCCGCAGCGCCTGGGCGGTGGCATCGGTGGAACCCACCGGCATATACACCGTGGGCGGCTGCGCCACCCCTTCCACGCGCTGGCCCGGCAGGCGTAAAACACTGCTGACCAGCGTCGTACCCACCGCCAGCAGCAAAATAAAGCCAATGGCCAGCACGGCCGGGAACTGCTCATTCTGCGGCGGGGGGGCCGGGCGGCGGCCGGCCGGCGCGGGCTGGCTGTGCGGCCGGCCCGCGCGGCGGCGATCATACTCCGCGTCCGGGTCGCCGGTGGGCGGCGGTGGCGGGGCGGCCCGGGCCCGCTGCCGGTCATACTCGGCGCGGCGCTCCGCATCAGACAGCACCCCGTAAGCCGCGTTCAGCCCCTGGCTGATGCGCCGGGCCTTCTCCAGGCGTTCTTCCAGCTTCTTCAGCCCGGCCCGGTCGCCCTGGCTCTCCAGGCGGCGGCGTTCGGCCATCAGCGTATCAGGATGATTGCGGCGAATGTGTTCGTAATAGGCGCGTTTGATGGTCGCGCTGTCGGCAGTGGGGGGGATGCCCAGGGTTTTATAGTGGTCAGGCAGTTCCGGCATACAGGCTCAGCAGCAGGCTAACGACGCATGATCCGCCGCAAGTATACTGGCTGTGGCGGCCAATGGCAACGGAGATCGAAATGCTCGCCGCGCCAACATGCCGCTGGTCAGCGGCCGGTTTTGCCGTACAATAGCGCCCCATGCGCTCCTTCTCTCGTGTGTTGCACACCCATCGTCTGGCGCTGGCGCTGCTGGCGCTGGTGCTGCTGGCCGCGCTGCCGGTGCTGACGTACCCGCTGTGGCGCGACCACGGCATGTACGCCAATATTGCCCGCAGCATCCTGGCCGGGGGCACCCCCTACCTGGATATGTGGGACATCAAGCCGCCGCCCATCTATTATATTTTTGCGGCCGGCATCAGCCTGTTTGGTAGTTCCACGGCCGCCATCCGCGCTATTGATTTTGTGCTGCTGCCGGCCGGGGCGCTGGGCCTGTACTGGCTGGGCGGGCGGCTCATCAACCGGCGGGCCGGGGCGCTGGCGCTGCTGCTGTACGGCGTGTTCTACTTCACCGAAACCTATGCCAGCCTCACCCAGAGCGACTCCCTCGTGACCGTGCCGCTGATTCTGGCGGCGGTGTGTGCCGTCCGCGCCGGGGACGCGCCGCGGCGGGCGTGGGTGTGGGCGCTGCTGTGCGGGGCGCTGTGCGGGGTCATCCTGTGGTTTAAGCACTATTATGCTTTTTTCGTGGTGGCGCTGGTGCTGTTCCACGGCTGGCAGCGCTGGCGGGGCGGGCCGCGGGCGGCGCTGCTGCCGGAAGGCCTGGCCTTTGCCGCCGGCGGGCTGCTGGTGGGCGGCGGGCTGCTGGCCTATTTCGTGGCGCGGGGCATGTGGGCGGAAATGCTGCTGGTGGCCCAGGGGACGGCCGCTTACAACGCCCAGGGCTACGATCTGAGCGCGTTTGTGGCCTCCATGCACAATTATCTGGGCTTTCGCTGGCGACACTGGGGCGTGCTGCTGCTGCTGGCCGCGCTGTGCCTGGCCCCGCTGCGCCTGGCCACCCCGCCGCAGCCCCGCCGCCGGGCCCTGCTGCTGCTGTGGATCAGCGCCGGGCTGGCCTTCGTCGTCATCCAGGCCAAAGGGTTTGACACGCACTGGCTGCCGCTGCTGCCGGCCCTGTGCCTGCTGGCCGCCGAAGGGCTGGAGCGCCTGCTGCAACGGCTGAGCGCCTGGCGGCCGTCGCCCCTGCCCCTGGCGCTGGCCACGGCCGGGCTGCTGCTCATCGTGCTGCACAGCACCTGGCTGCGGGCATTTGACTATCTCACCGGGCGCGAAAGCCGTGTACAATATTATGCCCGCTTCGATGAAGGCGGCGATGTGCGCCCGGAGCAATCGCTGCAAATGGTGGACTGGTTACAGCCGCGGCTGGCACCGGGCGATACGCTGTACATCTGGGGCTTTCGCCCGGAGGTGCTGTATATGGGCGGCTGGCGGCCGGCGACGCGCTTTCAGGCGCAGTTTCCCCTGGTGGCCCCCTGGTATCCCCCGGACTGGCGACAGCAAAATGTGGATGTGCTGTGGGCCGCCATGCCCCGCTATGTGCTGGTGCTGGAGGCGGATTATATGCCCTGGGTGACGGGCAGCGACCTGGATTCGCATCAACTGCTGGTGCAGTATCCGCCGCTGAGCGACTGGTTGAGCGCCAATTATGAACGGATCGACACGAAGATAGGACATTTCCTGATATGGAAGAGGCGGTTGTGACGAAGGTCAACATCATCATCCGCAAAGCGCAGCCCCACGAAATCCCGGCGCTGTCCGATTTTATTATGACGTTTGTGGAACACGGCACGCTGCTGCCGCGCACCCTGGATGAGCTGGCCGAACTGCTGGAAAACCTGTTCGTGGCGGAGCTGGACGGCGAAATTGTGGGCTGCGCCGCGCTGGAAATTTACAGCCGTAAGCTGGCCGAAATTCGCAGCCTGGCCGTCTCGGAAAAAGTGCGCGGCCGCGGCGTGGGCAAGAAGCTGGTCAAAGCCTGCATTGACCTGGCGATGGAGAAAAATGTCTTCGAGGTGATGGCTATCTCTGCTTCGGACGAATTTTTCCGCGCCTGCGGCTTTGATTATACGCTGCCGCGCCTGCGCCGGGCCTTCTTCCTGCAAACCCGTGACGAACTGTAGCCCGCCGGCCGTCATGGTCACGGGGCCCGTGTTAAAAAGGGGCAGCTTCTATCACCGGCGGCCGCCGAAAATGCTACAATAAGGGCCGGTTCACCTGCCCGCTGGCGGAGCATCATGCAAAAACTGACCGATCACGTGTATGGCATCCTGCAACTGGGTGCCTTTATGAATGCCTACGTCATTGACCATGCCGGGGCGCTGACCATTGTCGATACCGGCTACAGCGCTGGCTTTGCCACCGCCATGGAACAGGGCATTCAATCCCTGGGGCGCACGCTGGCGGATGTGCGCCACATCTTCATCACCCACTGCCACAGCGACCATGTGGGCGGGCTGGTGGCGCTGCAACAGCGCTGCGCGGCCCCCACGCTGGCCCACCGGCTGGATGCGCCGGTGATCCGCGGCGAGCAGCCCCACACCTACGCGCCGCGTGCCGGGCTGCCGCTGTCTGCCCGGCTGCTGCTGCCCTTCATGCAAACGCGCAACGCCCCGGCGCGGGTGGACGTGCTGCTGGAAGGTGACGATGATCTATCCGCCATTGTGCCGGGGGCCCGGGCCGTGCACCTGCCGGGGCATTCTTACGGGCAGGTGGGCCTGTGGCTGCCAACCGACAATATGCTGCTGTGCGGCGATGCCCTGGGGCATTATCCCTGGGGGGTGGGAATGCCGCTGCGGGCCCCCTCGCCGGACTGGGCCATGGCCCGGGCTTCGGTGGGTAAAATTGCCGCCCTGGCCCCGGATCGTATCGGCTTCGGGCACGGGCAACCCATCCTGGGCGGCGCGGCGGCCGCTGTCCAGGCCCTGGCACAGCGTTTATAAGGATGCCCGGTCGCCATGACTGAGATAGCGCAGGATCAGCCCGGCATGACCATGCCCATGCCCATACGCGGACTCATTTTTGACCTGGACGGCGTGATTGCCGACACGCATGAATTTCACTATCGCTCGTGGAAGCGGCTGGCCGATGAAGAAGGGCTGCCCTTTGATGAGACCGATAATGAAGCCGTGCGCGGCTTAACGCGCGAAGCCAGCCTGCGCTATGTGCTGGCGCGGGTGCAGCCGGCGCGGGCCGTCACCCCGGCGGAAGCGGCAGCGCTGATGGCCCGCAAAAATCGCTATTTTCACGAGAGCATGGCGCACATCCAGCCCATGCCGGGCGTGCGCCCCCTGCTGGACGAAGCCCGCGCCGCCGGGCTGCGCCTGGGCGTGGGGTCGGCCAGCCGCAACGCCCGCACCGTGCTGCACACCCTGGGCCTGCTGGCGCATTTTCATGTGGTGGGGGATGGCCACACGGTGCAAAACCACAAGCCCGCGCCGGATATTTTCCTGTGGGTGGCCGGGGCCCTGGGGCTAACCCCGCGCGAAATTCTGGTGCTGGAAGATTCGCAGGTGGGGGTGACGGCCGGGCTGAACGGCGGTTTTTATGTCGCCGGCATCAGCGCCCAGGATACGCTGCACAATGCCCACAAGAAGCTGGCCACGCTGGCCGGCGTGTCGCTGGCGACGCTGCTGGCCGGTTTCCCGGCCGCTGGCTGAGCCGGTATCCCGGCCGTAAACCTCAGGAGCACCTGTGCTGACCGAATTTATCCTGCCGGGCATCGGTTTCGCGCTCAGCGCGGTGACGGTGCCGGGGCCGCTGACGGCCTATTTGCTGCATGTGACGCTGCGCGGCGGCTGGCGGCGCGGCCTGTACGTCATTGTGTCGCCGCTGGTGGTGGATATTCCCATCATCCTCATGGCGCTGCTCATCCTCAACCAGCTTCAGGCGGTGGTGCCGGTGGCCATCCGCCTCATTCAGGTGGCGGGCGGGCTGCTGCTGCTGTGGATCGCCCGCGGGGCGTGGCAGCAGTACCGCGCCGGGGCACAGCCGGGCGCGGGCGCGGCCGCAGTTGGGGTTAAGGTGGGAGTGGGGGTTGAGGCCGGCCCGATGGACGACGCGCCGCGGCACATTTTCCGGCGGGCGCTGCTGATGAACGTCCTCAGCCCCGGCCCCTACCTGTTCTGGTCAACGGTGAACGGGCCGCTGCTGCTGCGGGCGCTGGCCGTCTCGCCGCTGCACGCGGCCGGCTTTCTGGTGGCGTTTTACGGCACCTTTCTGGGCGGGCTGCTGCTGCTGTCCCTCCTCTTTGATCGCCTGGGGCACCTGAACCCGCGCTTCACCCGCGGGCTGCTGCTGGCCACTGTCGTCCTGCTGCTGCTGTTCGGCGGCCGGCTGATCGTGCAGGGGCTGACGGGCTGAGGGCGGCCGGGCACCGGGCCAGGGTTGGGGCCGGGGTTGGGCCACCCTCAGCGCCGGACTCAGGCGGCGGTGTCGTCCGCGGCCATCTGCCCCCGTGAGCGCACGAACAGCCCCAGGGCCGGGGTCAGCAGCAGCGCGGACAGGCTGAGCGCCAGCCGCAGCGAGCCAAACGTCGCCAGGGCCCCCACCAGCGGCCCGCCGGCGATCTGCCCCAGGGCGTTGCTCTGGGCGTGGAACGACAGCACCGTGGCCCGCACCCGCGAGTCAATGTTCAGGTTCAGCCAGGCGCTCTCCAGCGGGCCGATGCCGGCCCGCACCACCCCCACCAGCCACAGCGCCAGGATGGCCGTCAGCAGCGACTGTGCCAGCGCGAAGACCAGCACCCCCACAATCAACCCGGTATACAGCCACGTCAGCACCCGCGAGACGGCCCGGCTGTCCGTCGTGGCCACGCGCCGCTGCAACAGCCGGTTGCTGAACAGCGCCAGCAGGCCGCCGCCGGCGCTGATGAGGCCGAACCACGTCACCGGCTCCAGCGTGCCCAGGGGGGGCAGCGTGATGTTCTGCAAAAAATGCACCGTCGCCAGCCGATCCAGCCCCTCGCTGAACAGTCCATACACCACGCTGATGAGCAGGATCGTCACCAGCAGCGGCCGGGCGCGGATGAGCCGCAGGCCGTCGCCGGTGGTATGGAACAGGGCCCGCCAGCCCTGGCGCGGCGGGCGCGGGGCCGGCCGAAAACCCTGCTCCGGCATCACCCGCCACAGCAGCAGCGCCAGCCCCAGGAACAGCAGCCCGCCCAGGACGATGGGCAGCGCCAGATGCCGGCCCGCCAGCAGCACACTCACGCCGATGCCCGCCAGGCTGCACACCTGGCCCACCTGCGCGGCCTGCAAAAAGGCCGCCCCGGCCCGGTCTTCGCCAATTTCATCGGTGATCCAGGCATCCGTTGCGCCGCTCATGAAGGTTGCGCCGGTGCCCCAGAAGACCTGGGCCAGCAGCACGCCGGCGAAGGTGGCACTGCTGCCTTCCACCACAAAGCCCACCCCCAACAGCGCCAGCCCGATCAGGATCGACAGGCGGCGGCTGTAGACATCGGCCACCACGCCGGTAGGCACTTCCAGCAGCAAACACACGATCTCCAGCAGCGTGCCCACCAGCACCAGTTGCAGCGGGTTTAAGCCCACCACCTGCACGTGGTACACCAGATTCACGGTAAAAATCAACGCGAAGCCAAACGCCGTGGCCCCGCTGAGGACAAGATAGACGCGCAGTGCGTCCCACGATCCCGAAGGAAAGCGCATATCACCTGCCTGAAGGTTGTCATTGAATCACTGAGCAGGGTCCAGCGGAGGGCTGTCCCGGCGGTTTCAGGGCTGCCCGCGGGCGGGCGCAGAACGATGGGGCGTTAGCGGCTCGTCGGGCAGCGCTGACCGATCAAAAAGGCCGGGGTGCAGACTGTCATCGTGGTTCATCTCCGTCTTCAGGCAGGTCAGGTCAGGTCAGGTCAAGCGGGCCGGGCGGGGCCGGCACGCAGCAACTTTAGCGAAAAGTGGTCGGGCTGTCAAATGCGGTGCAGGGCTAGCCCCTCACCCGCCGGCCGGCGGGCCCGGCAGCCGGATGTGCGCCACGCGGTCATGGCCGGCGTAATCCGGTTGCAGGTGGCAGGCTGCGCCCGGCAGCAGCGCCGCGACCAGGCGTTGCAGCGCCGGCCCCTGCCCGGCCCCGATCTCCAGCAGCAGCAGCGCATCCGCCGTGCACACGGCCGGCGCGGCCCGCAGCAGCGCCGCGATCAGCCGCAGACCGTCGTCGCCGCCATCCAGCGCCAGGTGTGGCTCATGCCGGCTGACGGCCAGCGTGGGCACTTCGGCACTGGCGATGTAGGGCAAATTGGCCAGCAGCAGCCCCAACCGTACCCTGGCCGCCGCCAGCGGCGCGACCAGATCGCCCTCATGAAACACGATGCGCTCCGCGCCGTGCCGGGCCGCATTCTGCCGGGCGACGGCCAGCGCCGCCGCGCTAACATCCACCGCGTGGACGGTAGCCGCGGGCACATGCAGCGCCAGCGTGATGGCCAGAATGCCGCTGCCGGTGCCAATATCGGCGGCCGTCAGGGCGGGCCGGGGCGCGGCGTGGGCCAGGGCCGCTTCCAGCAGGTGCTCCGTCTCCGGCCGGGGGATGAGGACGGCCGGCGAGACGATAAATTCGCGGCCGTAAAAGCCGGCGGTGCCCAGGACATAGGCCAGCGGCTCGCCGGCGGCGCGGCGGGCGGCCAGCGTGGCCAGCGCGGTTGCCTGGGCCGGGGTCAGCAGCTCGTCCTGGCGGGCGAACAGGGCGGCACTGTCGATCCCCAGGACATGGCTCAGCAGCCAGCGGGCCTCCAGCCAGGCGGTATCCGCTTCGGGCAGGCGCGGCGCAAGATCATGCAGCGCCTGGCGCAGGGTGAGCATCAGCCGGGCAGGTGCAGCAGCGTCAGGTCGAAGGCCGGGCCCTTCGTGCACACCGCCTGAAAACCCTCTTTCAGCCGCAGCATACACGCCGAACAGGCCCCCACCCCGCACGGCAGCGGCGGCTGGAAAATGCCAAACACGTAATTATCGGCGATGCCGTTGCGCCGTTCCCGCAGCAGGTGCACCACTTCGCCAAAGCGGAACAATTCATCGTCCGGGTTCACCGTCACAAACATCTGGTCGGCCCAGCCCAGCGTCATCACCTGGCCTTCCCAGTTCAGCCGGTCATCGCCGCGGATCACTTCGATCTCCGGCGGCAGGTGGGCGGTGTCGTACTGGCGGGCGCGGCCCAGCAGGATCAGCGTCACGCTGATGCCATTCTTCAGCAGCAGCGGGGTCATCACCGTGAGGGGCGTGGGCACGCTGTCGTAGGCCAGCAGCAGCACATTGCGCAGCGATTTGCGAAATTTATAATGCTCGCCAATGGGGCCAATGAGGCTGAGGAACTGCCCCGGCTCATAGCGCTGCGTCGTGGGCCGTTCGATCAACAGGGTATTGGCCGGCGTAAAGCCGATGGGCCACCAGTGCTCGCGCAGGTACGGGTCCCACTGCTCCACCTCCGGGTTACGATCAATCAGCCGGGCCAGCAGCGACTGCCCCGGTTTTATCTTCCGCAGCGCGTCATCCACCGCCGCCAGTTCCAGGTGTTGATAATGCGCGTTCACCTGGCGTACACGTTCAATATAAGCCGATGTCTCTTTCATGCCTGTTCTTCCAGCCGGGGTGGTTTTACCAGATGCCTGTTCAGCAGTACAATGATCCCCACAGCCAGCCAGCGGCCGCTGTTCGCGGTCAACTATAGCATAGCCCGTGCAGAATGGAAACGTATGCCCGCTACCGATACCGCGGCGCTCATCCAGCGGATGCTGACCGAATGTGACCTGGACCAGGCGGCCGTCACCCCGCTGGCGCACACGCATAACCAGGTCTTTCAGATCACGCATGAGGGGCAGCGCTACATCCTGCGGCTGCAACCGCTGCGCCGGCACCGGCTGGCGTGGCAGCAGAGCGAGGTGATGCTGCTGCGGCACCTGCGCCGCAATACCCCGGTCAGCGCCCCGCTGCCGCTGCATACGCGGGTGGATGAAAGCGGCTTTTACTGCACCCTGTTCGATTATTTGCCCGGCCACGCGCTCGATCCGGCCGACCTGACCGCCGGGCACATGGAGCGCCTGGGGTCGGCGCTGGCACAGCTTCATGCGGCCCTGCGCCCGCTGGACGCAGCGGATTATCCGCGCCCGCGCCTGGACGAAGCCGGGTTGTTCGGCGCGGACGGCCTGTATGCCCCGTCCGCAGCGGCGGCCCGCCTGCTGGCCCCGCATGAAGCGCGGCTGGCGCAGGTGCGGGCCCATCTGCGCGGACTGGCGGCCGGGCCGGGCGGGCTGCTGCATGGCGATGTGCTGCTGAACAATGTGCTGTTCGATGGGGAGGCGGTGCGCCTGCTGGATTTTGAATACTGCGGCACCGGCCCGTATGTGTATGACCTGGCCCCGCTGCTGTGGCAGCTTAAGACGGATGTCCGTTACCCGGCGCTGGCGGCCGCGTACCAGTCCGGCTATGCCCGCCATGCCGCCGTGGATGAAGCGGCGCTGGAAAGCGGCATCGCCCTGCGCCACGCCGCCAGTATGCACTGGATCGCCCTCAACCACGATCACCCCTACGTCGCCGGCCGGGCCGTGGCCATCCTGGCACAGCGGGCCGCCGAACTGGGCGTTTTTCTGGCGACGGGCCAGTTGCAGCGCCAGCCGTGAGGCCGCCGTTACCCCCGGTGCCGGGGGGGGCGGGGCCGCCTGCGCCACCCCACCCCGCCCGGCCCGTCAGCAGTTCACTGGCTCCAGTCCATCGGTGCCGGCGGCGGAAAATCGGACTGTACCGCCACCGGATGGCCGGCGGTGTAAGACGCTTTGATGGCCTCCATGATCTCTACCACATGCGCCGCCTGGGCCCCGGTGGCCCGCTGCGGCCGCCCCGCCTGGATCGCCTCTACCATGTCCACCACCCCGCGCGACCATTCGGTGCCTTCGTAGGGGGGCTTCACCGGCTCCACCGGCGCGTAGGGCTGGCCGTAGGCCGCCAGTTCCAGCGGCGCATGAAAATCGTGCCAGCTACGCATATACAGCGACCCGGCATCGCCATGAAATTCCAGCCCGTGCTGCTTGTTGCCGGCGTGCGGCACATAAAAATTGGTGGTCAGCCGGGTGACGGCCCCGCCGGCATGTTCAATGATCCCCACGATAAAATCGGCCGTGTTCAGGTGGAAGGGCAGCCCCTCTTTCGTCACCCGGTCAGGATACAGCACCGTGCCGAAGCCCGTCACCCGCCGCGCCGGGCCAAAAATGGCCGTGACCACCGTCAGCGGGTACACGCCCACATCAAACAGGGGGCCTACGTCGTAGAAGGGTACCGGGTTGGGGTGCCAGTCTTCAATGCGGGCCCAGTTCACTTCGGCATAGGCCAGCCGCGGCGTGCCAATGGCCCCCTCACGGATCAGCTTCCAGGCGGTTTGCTGCACTTCGCCCAGGAAGGTGATGGGGGCGCAGGCCAGGCGCAGACCGCGCTCCGCCGCCAGCGTCACCAGCGCGCTGGCTTCGGCATAGGTCAGGGCCAGCGGTTTTTCGCTGAAAACGTGCTTGCCGGCGTGCAGGCACTGGCGGATGACCTCGTAATGGGCATGATGAATGGTCAAATTCACCACCAGGTCAATGGATGGATCGGCCAGCATGGCTTCGGCGGTGGGGTAAGCGGTGCCGCCGAATTCCTGCACAAAGGCCGCCGCCCGCGCCGGGTCAATATCCGCCGCCCCGGCGATGTGGATGTGGGGATAGGGCAAAAACGTTTTGCCATACCCGCGCGAGATATTGCCGCAGCCCAGAATGCCAATTTTGAAGGGAGTGCTCATCAGGATAACCAGCCTTTCAACAGGGTGAGACTTGCGATGACATCCTCAGTGGGATCAAACAGTTCTGGCTCATGCTCGATGCTGTACGCGCCGGCATAGCCCATCTGGCGCAGGGCCTGCACACACTGCGCCACCGGCACCACGCCGGTACCCAGGCGGCAGGTTTCGTGGGCCCCGGCGGCCCGCACATCTTTGAGATGCACATGGAACAGCACCTCCGGGCCCAGGTCGCGCACGGCCTGCGCGGCATCGTAGCCCTGCGTGCCATACCAGCCGGTATCCATGGCGGTGCCGATGGTGCCGCCGCCGCCATCGCCGATCTGCGCCAGCATGTCGGCCGGGGTTTTCTCCGGGTGGTTTTCGATGCCGAATTTTAGCCCGTAATGCTGCAACAAACTGACCAGACGCGGCCGATCCTGCACGTGCAGGGCGGTATTGCCCCCCAGGATGGTGGTGCCCAGGGCCTGCGCCAGCCGGCAGGACGCTTCGACTTCGGCGGCGGTGGTGCCAAAATAGCCCGCCAGGCTGACCACCGTCAGGCCGTGCCGGGCCAGCAGGTCGCGGGCGATGGCGATATGGTCGGGGGTGGCCCAGGCCGGGTTGAGGTGGCCCAGCCACACATCCAGCGCGGTGAAGCCCATCGCTTTCACTTCCAGCAGCAGGGCCTCAAAACGGGCGGCATAGGTCGCCAGCGGGCGAAAATAATCATTGGTGGCGTTATCGCCCTGCATCCAGCCTTCGGTCATGTGGTAGCCCACCTGCCGCGCCACAAAATTGGCACTCATGAATGAAATCGTTGGCATAAGGTTCCTTTGCGAGGTTGTGCCTTCCGGCGCTGATCCTGAGCCTGCTAACGGCAGGCTGCTACCCCTGATTGTACCGCGTGGCGGGCAAAGGGGGGTGGAAATGTACGGACAATACCTCAGCTTTCCCGAACATACAGGCTGGTGGTGCCCACCGGCATAAAGCCCAGGCGCTGATACACGCCATAGCCATCCGGGGTGCTGCTGAGGGCAGCCGTGGCGTAGCCGGCGGCGCGGGCTTCGTGCAGCAGCGCCAGCAGCAGGCCGCGGCCCACCCCCTGGCGGCGCTGCTGCGCCAGCACGGCCACGCTGTAAATCGCCGCCACCCCGCCCGCCAGGAACAGGGTGGCGCAGCCAATCGGGGTGTCGTCGTGCCACGCCAGGTAATGCCGCAGTGGGTGTGCCGGGGCGAAGCCGTGGGCGCTGTAGCAGGCATAAAAAGCGTCGTTGACGTAATCCAGAAAATGATAGGGGGCGGTGTTGATCTGAATCCAGTGGCGCAGATCGGCCGGGGTTTGTACCCGCGTCACCCGCCGGCCGGGCAGGGCCGGCTCCTGCGCCGGCAGGTGGGCCAGCGGGCAGGCCAGCGCCGGCGACGCTTCCAGAAAAAAACGCTGCTGGCGCAGCACCTGGCTCAGTCCGGGCGGGCTGTCGGCATCCAGCCACCACATCAGCGGCAGGCAGTCCGCCTGGTACAGGTCAACCATCCGGGCCACCAGGGCCGCCGCGGCGGCCGGGGCGCAGCGGGCCCGCAGCACGCTGTTAAAAAAGGGGTTGGGCACGTCCGGCGTGTGCAGGCGGACGAAGCCGGGTTCTTCGTGCCAGGTGGCCCCGGGCAGCGCCGCGAACAGGCGCACATAGTCGATGATGTTGCGTTCCAGCGCCCGCAGCGCTGCCCGGCCGGCCGCTGTATCCATGAGGCTTTGCCCGCTGCCGGTATCGTGCCGGCGCACGCTGCTGATGGCGGCACCCCGGCGCAGGCCGGGGCACCGGCGAAACGGGCCGCCGCTTATTCCAGCGACAGCACCAGGCGCGAAACGATCAGGTCATCGACGCGGGCGGTGGAGATGCTGCTGCTGGCGACGATGTTGTTAAAGACGGCCAGCAGTTCCCGCGCTTCGGCCAGCGGGTCATTCATCTGGATGCGGCGGTGGGCCGGCGTGCCGGTTTGCTGCAAATCGTCCACGATGTCATCGAAAATACCGCCGATGGCCGGGCCCAGCAGCGCCAGCGGGATGAGGGTGCTCAGCAGCAGCCCTTCATCGTTGGTGTAGAGTACCTGGGTGGCACCGGGCAGCAGGTGACGGGCGGCAGCCACGTACACCGGGTCAGCCGCCAGCGGGGGCGTATTCAGGCCGCCGGTGATGAAAGCCGCGGCTTCGGCGCTGGCGAAGAACAGCAGGCTGTCCTGCCAGCCCAGGACCAGGTTATAGGGGTTGTTGATGCCACTCGCGCTCAGGTCCAGGCGGATGCTGGTTACGGCTGCGCCGTTGAGGGTGGCCGTGCCAAAGCGCACTTCCGGCGCAGTGCCGGCCACGCCGCGCAGCGTGGTCGCCAGGCGGGTGGCCAGGTGTTCGGCCGTGGCCGGGCTGTTCGTCTCCACCAGCAGCCCGAACTCCAGCGGCACGCCCGGCGGCAGGCCGCCGGTGGCCGCGCTCAGCAGCGGCGCAAAGTCCACCCCGCTGAACAGCACGATGTCGCCGCTGATGCCTGCCAGAATATCGCGCTCAAAATCCAGCCCGATGGCGCGAAAGAGCATGGCGATCTGTTCGGCTGGATCGGGCTGGTTCGCCTGCTGCGCCAGCTCGCTCAGCGGGGCCAGCGCCGCCCGCAGCGAGGCCGCTACCCCGGCCACCTGGATGAGCGCATCCATCCCGGCGGGGATGCGGCGCAGCAGGGCCGGGTTCACCGGCACATAGGCGGCCTCCTGCGCGGCGTTCAGCACGGTGGTCTGCACGATGTCGATCACCAGCGAGCGATCTTCCAGGATGGTGAAGCCCATACTCATGCTGCCGAGCATGTCCAGCGTAAAGCCGGGGATCAGCGGCGTATCGGCCGGCACCCCGCCGGCGACCAGCGAGGCCCGGGCAATCGCTTCAATATCCACATACGCCAGGATGTTGTAACGCGCGGCCGGCAGCCCGTTCATGGCCTGCACAAATTCCGGCGCGGTGGCCAGCGTGTCCTGGCCGGGCACGGGCAGCGCGTCGGCCCCGGTGGCGAAGTACAGCGTTTGCGGGCCAATGCCGATGATCGTCCCCGGCACGTCCTCGTACAGGTCGATGTCGTTCACCGTGCGCGTGAGCGTCGGCGGTGTGTCGCCGGCGGCGCTGGCGATAGCGTTCAAAAGCTGCACCATCGCCGGGCGGTCGGTGATGTCCACCGCGATGAGCAGCCCGGCGGCGCTGGCCGCTGCGCTGCTGTCGTCGGTCATCAGCGGGGCGGCATCACGCAGGCTGAAGGATACGGTGTCGCCCAGCAGGCCGCGCAACTGCTCATAGGTGAAGGGGGTGCCAACCAGCGCGTTACGCAGTTCCTGGCGGAAATCCACCGCCGGTATTTGCAGGCGGGCCGGCAGCGCCGACCACACCCGATCCACCAGCCCCTGGAGCGTGGTCACATAGGCATCATCGGTGCGGATGGCGAAGAAAACATCCGCTTCGGCCGGGGCCAGCCGGGCCGCCCGCAGGACGGCCGTCTGTTCATCCAGGGCGGCGGCGCTGCCCAGGGGCAGCAGGCACAGGCACAGCAGCAGCAGCACAACACGGTGACGCATGGGGCACCCTTTCAGCCTGGTGGCGGGCAAACGTAACACCTGATGATCGTTACTGACCGTCGTCCTCCGTCCCGGTGGCGGCATCCAGGTTCAGCAGCGGGTCGCCATTGCGGGTATACGGGTTCTGGAAGAACTGCGGCGGCGCGTCCACGGCTTTGGCTTCCCACCGGCGCAGGATGTCGTTCCAGTTCAGCCCCTGCCGGCGCATGGTATCCAGAATGGAATACTGGAAAATTTCTTCATACGGGTTGTTGAAGGACAGCACATGCACGCGGTTGCGCATGAAGTAGGAGCGCTGCGTTTTGTAATCTTCCTCCGGGAAGCCGTTGATCCAGCGGAAGATGAATTCATCCACCGGCAGTTCATAATTGCCCACCGGCCACGACCAGCCGGGGATGTTGATGCAGCCGGCGGAATAGCGCCGGATGGTCTCCCATTCGGTGACGGTTTCGTTCCACAACTGCCAGGGGGCCCCGTGGACGGCATAGCCAATCTGGTTGAGCGCTGCGCCATCGTGCAGGAAGCTGGCATAGGGCACGCCGGGGTAACGCGGCATGTTGCGGGCCACCATGATCCGGTTGACGTACAGCCGGCCGCGCGGGGTCATCAACGAATTGAGGACGATGGGCGTTTTGAGGATGGGCGTGGTGCCTTCAAACAGCGTCAACTGCCGCCGCGGCACATACAGGATGATGAATTTATCCACCGGCTCATCCACAGCGGAGACGTATTCAATCGGTTCCGTGTGCGATTTGTCGATGATCTTCAGCGTGTCCAGCGGCACATAAATCGACGGGCGGGTGTATTTGTTCCAGTTAGCCCAGTTGGCCTCGGTGAACACAAAGCTGTAATCGGTATAGGTGAACACATCATCGGTGGGGTCATCCCACACGATGCGCCCCCATTGATCGTTGACCGGCTCAAAGCGCAGCAGCGCCCCGCGCATGACGTAGGGGGTGCCGAAGGTGGAGGTACGCCGGGTGGGGTTATCCACTTTCGCCGCCTGCGAATCTGGCTCCAGGTAAAGCTGCACGTTGTTGCTGGAGCGCACAAAGCCGTAATTGAACTGCCCCGGCACCACGGGCGCAGAGGTGCCGGCGATGGTGATGGCCCGGAACGGATTCACAAAATCCTGGTAGGTGCGAATGCTGTCGATGACTTCGGACAGCGCCGGATCGGTGGATTCTTCCGATTCGCCGGCGGACATGAAGCTGACGATGTACTGGCCATCCAGCACGCGCACCAGCCCGGCATCGTTAATCACGCGGCCCACATCCAGGTCGCCCACCTGGAGCGTGCCATCTTTGCCGGTGTAGCCGCCGAACAGCACGCGCTCGATGGGCGAGCGATAGCGGGCGGAGGGGATGGACAGGAGCTGGCGGGTGGCTTCGATGGCGCGGCGGAACTGGTCTTCCTGCCAGCGCGGGTCATTTTCGGCGGTGGCGATGAACTGCCAGCCGATGGCTAAATCGGTGGCGCTGGACACATTGCCCACGAATTCGGACTGTTCGCGCACGCGCACCAGGCGTTCCCGGCGCGGGGTGAAGCGTTCATCCAGCACGCCGTTGGTGGGGGTGTTGCCCACCCAGTACCAGGTGTACAGCCCTTCCTTCATGCCCAGCACCTGCACCAGAAAATCATTGTATTTTTCGATGCTGTTGCCTTCAAACGGCGCGAAGGGGGCGGTATTGTGGATGAGGTTGCCGGTGAGCGAGTTATTGCTGTAGACGGCCACCCGGTACACATGCGAACCGGGGGTATATTCCCACTGATCGACCGGGGTATACAGGAAATAGTACAGCACGACGAAGGCCTTAAAGGCGCTGGCGACCGGGTACAGCTCCTGCGCGTTAAAGGTCAGGCTAAAATCCAGTTCGCCCGTGGCATTCAGGCGGCGAAAATCCAGCCCCATCTCTTTGCCGGCGAATTTTTCTTGCAGGTTACGGCGAATTTGCGCCAGCACATCGGCGCGGGTGGGGGCGGCGGCGGTCTCCGGCTGCTGCTGCTGCCAGGGTGCGGGCCGGCGGCCGTCGGCGGCCTGGATGCTGCTGCCGGCCGCCAGGGTGACGGTGCTAAGCCCCACGATTTCCAGGAACTGCCGCCGGCTGAAACGATGATGGGACATGACACCTGCCTTTACACACTCAAATCACTGCGAGGATGGCAACAACTTTAATCATAGCACGCGCACAAAGCAACACACAATTGGCTGCTCACCCGGCGGCCGGGGCGCTGAGCATGGCCTCGACCAGGGCCAGGGTTTCGCGCAGGCCGGGCCGCGGGTCGCGCCACAGCCACTCCGGGCGCAGGTGCAGCCGGGGCAGGCTGCGGCTGTGATACACGCCCTGCGCGTCCGGGGCGAAGCGTTCATACTGGCCCGCCTCACCGCGCCGATAGAAATAGGCTTCGCGGTGTTCGGGGTCGATGATCCAGTATTCGGGCACGCCGCCGGCCTCATATTCCAGAAATTTTTCCACGGTGTCGGTGCGGCGGCTGCCAGGGGAGATGATTTCGATCACCAGGTCGGCCGGGCCGTCCACCAGGGTGGCTTGCAGCCGGGGGCTGTTTTCCGGCCGCAGCACCTGCACATCCGGGGCGCGGGTGGCGATGCCGGGCAGGCGCATTAAAACCGGGTCAGTGCAGATACGCCCGCCCCCGGTGGCTTCCAGATAATATTCCAGCAAATTTTCCAGAAAGCGGACGATAGCGTCATGCAGCAGGGTTACGCCGGGCATGTCGATCACAACTCCGTTGACCCATTCCACGCGCCGGCCGGGGTAGCCGGCCAGGAAGTCTTCATGGCTCACATCACGGGCGAGGACTGTACCGCTGAGCGACACGGGAAACGCCGTGTGCGTGACGGCCTGCGACAGGGTGGGGGTGTCCATCGGCTGCGCCTCCTGCGGGTGGTGGACGCTTCTATTATACACCCCGGCGCGGCCGGGGGCGGGCCGGCGCAGGGCTATCAGCGGGTGAACAGCAGATTGACCACGCCCATATGCTGCATCAGCCGGGCGGTCAGCCGGGCCAGGCCGGCCGCATCGCCGGTGTAATCGGTCAGGCGGCCATCGCTTTCGATCACCTGCACGCGGGCGAAACCCAGCGCCAGCACCTGCTGCACCGCCGCCACCGGCTCCACCGCGAAGGCCTGCAGGCCCAGGGGGTTGTATTCCATCACCAGCGCCAGGCGCGGCGACTGCTGAATGGTGCGGGTGCAGCCGTGCAGGGCGCTCAATTCGGCCCCTTCAATGTCCATCTTCATCACATCCACCTGCACAATGCCCAGTTCCGCCAGGCAGTCATCCAGGCGGGCGGTGCGGACGGTGAAGGTCTGCACGGGAAAATCGCGGGCGATGCGCGGGGCAAAATCGCTGCTGGTGGCCTGCGCCTGCTGCACCTGGCGCAGCGTTTCGTCATAATGCAGCGAGCCGCTGGCGGACATCATCAAATAATCGTACAGTTCGGCGCTGCCTTCGCTGCCGGCCGCCGCCACCTGGAGCGCCGTCACGGCCGGCAGGCGGCCGGTATTCTGCTGCAAATAGCCATAATTGCGCGGGTGCGGCTCAAACGCGATGACGCGCCCGCCGCTGCCCACCAGCCCGGCGAACAGCCGCGCATAGTAACCCACGTGCGCTCCCACATCCAGCACCACCATCCCCGGCTGAATCAGGCGGCGCAGGTGGGCGGTGGTCTCCGGCTCGTGCTGGTTCAACAGCAGTTCCAGCCGGAACCAGAACGGGTCATCCGGCATGGTCTTCAGGCCGCGCAGCCGTTCCAGCAGCGGGATGAGCGTGTGCGACAGCAGCCAGTGGGTGGCCACATGGGCCGGGCGGAAGCGCTTCAGCGTCATGCGGTACAGCCGCAGGCTGGCGTTCAAAACCGGCTGTCGGCCGGGGGAGGGGTGTTCTGCTGCCAACGAAACTGCCTCTGCGTGCTGCGGATGAAGGTCAGGTTAGCCTAACGGGAACGGGCGAATTTTGCAATATGCAAGCCCGCGCTTGACCGCGGCCCGGCCACCGGCGAGAATCAGCGGCGACTTTGTGAAAAATCGCACACCTGCCCGCCCGCTGCCGGGCGGCCTGTTCAAGGATGCTGCTCTGTGAGCAAAACGCGCCTGCTGCTGCTGGTCATCACGCTGCTGCTGTGGACGGGGACGCTGCTGCCCGCCCAGGCGCACGGTTATATCGTGCGGGCGATCCCGGCCAACCGGGCGGTGCTGGAACGCCCGCCCACGCGCCTGCAATTCTGGTTCAGCGAATCGCTGGAGCCGCGCTTCAGCGAGCTGCTGCTGCGCGATGCGGCCGGGCAGGTGCTGGCGGCCGGGGGGGTGGATGCCCGCAACCCCACCCTGTTAACGCTCCAGGTGCCGCCGGGCACCCTGGGGGAGGGCGCGTACATCGTGGAACTGCGCCCGGCCTTCGCCAGCGATGGCCATGTGACGGCCGAAAGCAGCCTGTTTTATGTGGGCGATGAGGTGGCCGGCGTGGATGCACTGGCGCGGGATGATCGCGCCCGGCCGCTGGAGGTGCTGTGGAAAGCGCTGCTGCTGTGCGGCACCAGCCTGCTGTTCGGCACGGCGCTGCTGTATGACCGGGTGCTGTGGCCCGCCTGGGGCAGCGCGGCCTATCCGGCCGGGGGGCTGCCGCCGCGGGTGATGCAGCGCCTGAACCGCAGTCTGTGGACGGGGCTGGGCCTGGCGCTGGTGGCCAGCCTGCTCGCGCTGCTCCAGCAAACCATGGTCTTCTTTAATGTGGATGCGCTGACGGTGCTGCGGGACGGGCTGTGGCAGATCGTCCGCAGCGGTTCGCGCACCGGGGATGTGTGGACGGCGCGGCTGCTGTTCCTGCTGCTGCTGCTGGCGCTGTTCGTGTTCAGCCAGCGCTATGGCCGCACCACCCCGGCGCTCATTCGGCCGGCGTGGGCGGCGGCGGTGTGGTTGATCGCGCTCATCATCGGCACCCAGGCGGTCATCAGCCATGCCGCTGGCTCGCCGGTGCTGCCCTGGCTGGCCCTGTTGATGCACTGGGGGCACACGCTGGCGGTGGCCTTCTGGGTGGGCGGGGTGGTGGCGCTGGCGCTGGTGCTGCCGGTGGCGCTGCAACCCTACCAGGGCGCGGCCCGCCAGGCGGCCCTGCTGGCGGTGATGCAGCGCTTCTCCCGGCTGATGACGCTGCTGGTGGCGCTGGTCATCACCACCGGCATGTATAACGCGACCAACTGGTTTTTTACCCCGGCGGATGTGGTCAGCGGTTACGGGGCGGCCCTGGGGCTTAAACTGCTGCTGGTGGCGCTGCTGCTGGCGGTGGCGGCGCTGCATCATGTGGCGCTGCGGCCGGCGCTGGCCGCCCGGCTGGAACGCTTCCTCAGCCAGCGGCTGATCGTGCGTGCCGGGCAGTTCGGCGGGCTGCTGCGGCTGGAAGCCGTGTTTGCCAGCCTCACGCTGGCGCTGGCGGCCCTGCTGAGCGCCACGCCCATCCCGCAGCCGGCCACCTTCGCGGCACAGCTTCCGGCGCTGACGGGGACGCAGACGGTGGCCGGGCTGGCGGTGAGCATCACCCTGTCGCCCGGTGCGCCGGGCATCAATACGCTGGATGTGGTGCTCAGCCAGGACGGGCAGCCGGTGACTGCGCCGGTGGAGGTGCAGTGGGCCAGCCCGGCGCAGGACAGCCGCACCCGCTGGCTGCCGGCCGACCCGGTGGCGGGCGGGCTGTACACCCTGGCCGCCGATGCCATCAACACGCCGGGCACCTGGTGGCTGCTGGTGGACGTAAACCCCGGCGACCCGGCCGGTTTTCGCCGTGCGTTCTTCGCGCTGGAAATTGCCCCCGAAGCGGCGGTGCTGTCCTCGCGCCCGCCTTCCCTGCCGGCCCTGGCGGCGCTGGCCCTGGTGGTGCTGGCCGCGATCCGGCTGCTGCGGCCGCTGCTGCGCTGGCTGGCGGCCCGGCTCAATTTGCATCCGGCCAGCCTGCTCATCGGGGGCGGGGCCATCGCCATCAGCGTCGCGCTGCTGGCCGTGGCGGTGATCGGCGTGCAGCAGGAGCAGGTGCGCTTTCAGCAGGCGCTGCGCCCGCCGCCCGCCCGCCTCAATCCGGTGCCGCCGGATGCCGCTTCGCTGGCGCGGGGTGAGGCGCTGTATCAGGCGCACTGCCTCATCTGGCAAACCTCGCGGGATTTTCAGCCGCTGCTGCGCAGCCTGGACACCCTGCGCGATGAAGACCTGTATGCCCTGCCGGCCGCCGGCTGGCGCAGCGTGCCCCCCTGCACCCGCC
>JALOOI010000036.1 GCA_025454495.1 Anaerolineae bacterium | reverse complement strand
AACAGCGCCAGTGTGGTGGCCGTGGATGTGCTGGCCAGCAACGGCGTGATCCACGTCATTGACTCGGTCGTGCTGCCCACCATCACCCTGCCGGAAGTGGACCCGCTGGCCGTTTCGGACAACATCATCGCCGCCGGCAGCTCCACCGTGTTCCCGGTGACGGAACGCATGGCCAACCTGTTCGGTGAAGAAGGCTTCGGCGGTGACATCACCGTGGACAGCATCGGCACCGGCGCGGGCTTCGAACGCTTCTGCGTGAATGCCGAAACCGACATCAGCAACGCCAGCCGCCCCATCCGCCAGGAAGAAATTGACTCCTGCGTGGCCAATGGCCGTGACCCGATCGGCTTCTTCGTCGGCATCGACGCGCTGGCCATCGCCGTCAGCAGCGAAAACACCTTCGTGGACAACCTGACCCTGGAACAGCTCGCCGCCGTCTTCAGCGGTGATGCCACCACCTGGGCCGATGTGAATGCCGAATGGCCGGCGGAACCGATCCAGATCTTCAGCCCCGGCACCGACAGCGGCACCTTCGATTACTTCGTGGAAGAAGTGTTTGACGACGACGCGGAACGCATCCTGAACGCCCCCGGCATCCAGCTCAGCGAAGATGACAACGTGCTGGTGCAGGGTGTGGAAGGCAGCCAGTTCGCCATCGGTTACTTCGGCTTCGCCTACTACAATGAAAACCGCGACCGCCTGCGCTCCATCGCCATCGAAGGGGTCGCCCCGAATGCCGATACCGCCGAAAGCGGCGAATACCCGCTGTCGCGCCCGCTGTTCATCTACAGCGATGCCACCATCATGATGGAAAAACCGCAGGTGGCCGCTTTCATCAACTTCTACATCCAGAACGTGGGCAGCCAGCTTGGCACCGACGAAGGCCAGATTGGTTACTTCCCGGTCAGCAACGACACGCTGAACCTGGATCGCCTGGAATGGCTCGCCGCCACCGGCGCGATGATGGGTATGGGTAACTAATCGTTCCGTATTGTCAGCCTGGCGGGGAAGGGGCAGCCCTGTCCCCGCCATGGCATTTTTAACTGCCGGAGAAAGTTATGCCATCAGCCCCTGTCATGCCCGCCGACGCAGCCGACAGCCCGGTGAAGCGCAAACGCGCCGCCTCGATGTTCAAAAGCCCGCGTCCCTTCGAGGCCTTCATTCAATCCGTTCTGTTCTTCTGTGGCGCAGTGTCCATCCTTACCACCGTTGGCATTGTCATCACCCTGGGCAACGAATCCATCAATTTCTTCACCACCCTGGGGCTGGTAGATGGCCAGCGCCGCACCGCCGCGCCCATGACGGCCGAAGATACGCGCATCGTCCTCACCGGCGGCGGCTTCAATTTTCAGGTGAATGACACGCTGTTTGTGGAAGGCACCGTGAACGGCCAGCCGGCGAATGAACTGATGCTGGTGACGGAAGTGATCGACCGCGAAAACCTGGTGGTACAGCGCGGCTACGAAAACACGCAGGCCGTACCCCATGACGTGGGTGTGCAGGTGGAAAAAGGCAAGCGCGTGCTGCTGAGCGAATTTTTGAAAGTGGGCGAATTTGACCCCACAACCGGCCAGTTTATGCCGGGCCGCTGGCAGCCGCAGATCGCCGAATTTAGCGCCATTCCCCTCATCAGCGCGACGCTGTACAGCAGCCTGCTGGCCATGTTGATCGCGGTGCCGGTGGGGCTGGGCACGGCCATTTATTTAAGCGAGTATGCCGCGCCGGGCGTGCGGGCCACGCTGAAGCCCATTCTGGAAGTGCTGGCGGGCGTGCCGACCGTGGTGTTTGGCTATTTTGCGCTCAATTTCATTACGCCGGCGCTGCGTGGCAGCCCCTTTGGTATTCCCATGGGGGGCGGCTTCCCGCTGCTGGATACGGGCCTTTTCGTCACCTATAACGGCCTGCTGCTGATCGCGGCGCTGGCTTTCGTGGCCTTCTGGGTGGGCAGCCGCACCACCACCGGCAGCAGGCGCACCCTGCTCACGCGGGGCAGCACCATCGCCGCACTGCTGGCCATCGTCTTCGGCGTGCTGGCCCTGCCGGATGCCATGTGCACCCCCGGCGAAGTGGGCGTGTACAACCTGTTCGGCGCGTCCATCGTGGTGGGCATTTTAATCATCCCCACCATCAGCACCATCAGCGAGGATGCCCTGCGGGCCGTGCCGCGCTCGCTGCGCGAAGCCTCTTATGGCCTGGGGGCCACCCGGCTGGAAACGGTGTTCCGGGTGCTCATCCCGGCGGCCCTCTCCGGCATTCTGGCGGCGGTGCTGCTGGGCATTTCGCGCGCGGTGGGCGAAACCATGGTGATGGCGCTGGCTTCTGGTGCCGGGCCCAACCTGAGCGTGTGCCCGTTCGAAGCCGCCGAAACCATCGCCGGCCACATCGCCCGCATCAGCAGCGGCGACCTCAGCTACCAGTCGATGGATTATAACAGCCTGTTCGCCCTGGGGCTGACGCTGTTCATCATGACTCTCATCCTCAACCTGCTGAGCAATTACATTACCAGCCGCTTCCGCGAGGTGTACCAGTGAGCGCCGCCGAATCCCCCAAAAAAGACGCATTCAAGGAGCGCCTGGTACAGCGCCAGGCCCGCGGGCGGCTGTGGAGCCGGCTGTTCTTCGCCTCCAACGCTTTCGCCCTGCTCACGCTCATCCTGCTGGCGCTCACCATCATCAACGGGGCCTTTGGCTATGTGGCCGTGCAGTTCCGGGTAGACCCGGATACGCTGTCGGATCGGCCGCTGGAGACGCTTTCCGAAGCGGAACTGGGCGACGTGCTGGTGGCCAACGCTGCCGGGCGGATGCGCGTCATCATCCGCGATAACTTTAGCCAGGTGCCCAACGATGTCTTCACCACCACCCCGCTGCCGGCGGCGCTGAACGTCTTCATCCCCACGGCCTGGCAAACGCTGACGATTAATGAGCTGAACGAAGAACAGCTTCTGAGCATCATCACCAACAATTTAAGCCAGGAGCAAATGTACGATGTGGTGCTGAATAACATCGTGCAGCCCAACGTGGTGGCAAGCTGGCAGTTCTTCTATTCCCTGTTCAACCGCGCTGCCATTGAGGCCGAAATGGCCAGCGAATACCCCGCCGCCGAATTGATCTTCCGGTCATGGGTTACGCCGCGCTTCATCAGCAGCCCGCTGGCCACCGAAGCCGCCGATACCGGGCTGCGGACGGCGCTGCTGGGCACGCTGTGGGTGATCGCCATTTGTGTGCTGTTCTCTTTCCCGCTGGGGGTGGGCGCGGCCATTTACCTGGAAGAATATGCCGACGACAGTTTCATCAACCGGCTGATTGAAACCAACATTCGCAACCTGGCGGGCGTGCCCTCCATCATTTACGGGCTGCTGGGCCTCACCGTGTTCGTGCGTTTCCTGGTGACGATCACCAGCGGGCAGTTTGTGGGCGTGCAAAGCGATACCGGGCGCACCATTCTGTCCGCCGGCCTCACCCTGGGGCTGCTCATTCTGCCGGTGATTATCATCAACGCCCAGGAAGCCATTCGCGCCGTGCCCTATTCCATCCGCGAAGCCAGCTATGGCCTGGGGGCCACCAAATGGCAGACCACCTGGCGGCAGGTGCTGCCGGCGGCGCTGCCGGGCATCCTCACCGGCTTCATCCTGGCGCTGTCGCGGGCCATCGGCGAAACCGCCCCGCTGATCGTCATTGGCGGCGCGTCCTTCATCAGTTTCGATCCGTCCGGGCCCTTCTCGCGCTTCACCGTGGTGCCCCTCCAGATTTATAACTGGACGAAAGTGCCGGACATCGAATTTCGCAACGTGGCGGCCGCGGCCATCATCGTGCTGATGAGCCTGCTGCTCATCATGAACAGCGCCGCCATCATCCTTCGCAACCGTTTTAGCAAAAAACTGGCAGGGTAAACCATGGCAATCACCGGGGAAACGACCATTCACCTGAACAATGTGTCGGTCTACTACAGCAATAAGCTGGCCGTGAAAGACGTGACGCTGCCCATCCGCAAGCAGAAGATTACCGCTTTCATCGGGCCGTCTGGCTGTGGCAAAAGTACCGTGCTGCGCTGCCTGAACCGCATGAATGACCTGGTGCAGGGGGCGCGGGTGGATGGCGAAATCATCTACCGTGACCAGAACCTGTATGCCCGCAATGTTGATCCGGTGGAAGTGCGCCGGCGCATTGGCATGGTGTTCCAGAAGCCCAACCCCTTCCCCAAGAGCATTTACGACAATGTGGCCTACGGCCCGCGCCTGCTGGGGGTCACGCGCAAAAACCAGCTTGACGAGATCGTGGAGCGCAGCCTGCGCGGGGCGGCCCTGTGGGATGAAGTCGCCGGCGACCTGAAAAAATCCGGCCTGGCCCTCTCCGGCGGGCAGCAGCAGCGCCTGTGCATCGCCCGCAGCATCGCCGTGGAGCCGGATGTGATCCTGATGGATGAACCCTGCTCCGCGCTGGACCCCATCGCCACGCAGCGCATTGAGCAGCTCATGCGCGAAGAACTGAAAGACTATACCATCGTCATCGTCACCCACAACATGCAGCAGGCGCAGCGGGCTTCGGATTACACCGCGTTCTACAGCATCCGCAAAGAGGCGGAAAGCGGCGGTGTGGAACGGCGCTGGGGCGTGCTGGTGGAATTTGCCGAAACGGAAAAATTGTTCAACAGCCCGGAATCGGGCGAGACTGCGGATTATATCGCCGGGCGCTTCGGTTAGGCCTGGTGTCGCTGCGGCACAGAAGCGCTCCCGACGGGGGCGCTTTTTTGTGTTAGGATACAGGCAGCGATCATAATCATCAGGGAGACCACCATGCCACCACGATGGGCACTGCTGCTGGCGCTGCTGCTGCTGACCGGGCTGCCGGCACAGGGACAGGGGCACCAGGCGCATATCACCTGGGATGCCTGGGGGGTACCGCACATCACCGCCAGCGACAATATCAGCCTGTGGTATGCCGCCGGCTGGGCCCAGGCACAGCTCCATGGCGATCTGCTGCTGCGCCTGTATGCCCAGGGGCGCGGGCAGGCGGCCGCGTTGGGCGGTGCAGCGTACCTGGAAGACGATCTGCTGACCCACCGGCTGAATATTCCGCAGGCCGGGGCGGACGATTACGCGGCCGCGCCGCCGGAATTTCGCCAGCTTCTGGATGCCTTCGCGGCAGGCGTAACCCGCTATGTTGAACTGAACCCGGTGTCCATTGACGATACCTGGGCCGGGGTACTGCCCATCACCGGGGCGGATATTTTGCGGCACGGGTCGCGTTCGCTGCGCTACAATTTCGTGGCCGGGCAGGGCATCGCCGCGGCGCGGCGCTGGCAAAATGACCAGGACGACACCCCGCCCCCGCCGCCATCCGGCTCCAATGCCTGGGCCATTGGCCCCACCCGCGCCGCCGGCGGCCATGCCATGCTGCTGGCCAATCCACACCAGCCCTGGGCCGATATGGGGCTGTGGGTGGAGATGCACTTCATCACCCCCGACCTGAACTTATACGGCGCGGCCCTCATCGGCAGCCCGGTCATCAACATTGGCTTTAATGAACGCCTGGGCTGGACGCACACCGTCAATACCCATGATGGCTGGGATTTGTACCGGCTGCGCCTGAGCGAGGATGGCGGCAGTTACTGGCTGGATGGCACGCTGCGCCCGCTGACGCAGCGCGAAGTGATCGTGCAGGTGCGCGAGGAGGATGGCACGCTGCGCCCGGTGCCGCTGACGGTGGCCGCCAGCGAACACGGCCCGCTGCTGGCCCGCCGGGAGGATGGTACCGCGCTGGCCCTGCGCGTCGT
Organism: Anaerolineae bacterium; assembly: GCA_025454495.1. Classification (GTDB taxonomy): domain Bacteria; phylum Chloroflexota; class Anaerolineae; order Aggregatilineales; family Phototrophicaceae; genus JALHOR01. The sequence continues at coordinate 25,020 of JALOOI010000036.1, read as the reverse complement.
GGGCGCGAATGCCTCTCTGGCCGCCTGGCAGTGGTGGCAGATGGGCACCGCCCGCAGCCTGGCCGAATTTGAGGCCGCGCTCGAACCGATCCATATTCCCATGTTCACCATCATGTATGCGGATGTGGACGGCAATATTTTGCACGTCTTCAATGAGCAAATTCCAGTTCATGCCAGCGGCGACTGGGCCTTCTGGAACAACACCACGCCGGTGGATCGTTCCCGGCCGGCCATCATCCCCGGCGATGATTCGCAGTATATCTGGACGCAGTTCCACCCCTACCGCGACCTGCCCAGGGTGCTGAACCCGCCCACCGGCTGGCTGCAAAACGCCAATGAACCCCCCTGGCTGACGACGTATCCGCCGGTGCTCCGGGCGGAGGATTACCCGCCCTATTTTGCCCCGCCGCCGCTGGTGTGGCCGCGGCCCACGCGCTCGCTGCGCCTGCTGTACGAGGACGCTTCGATCACTTTTGAGGAACTCCAGCACGCCAAATACGACACGCGAATGCAGCTTGCCGATGAAGTGCTGCCGGATTTGCTGGCCGCGGCGGCCGCCAGCGAGGATGAGCTGCTGCGGCGGGCGGGCGCGGTGCTGGCGGCGTGGGATCGCCGGGCGGACCAGGACAGCGTGGGGGCGGCCCTGTTTACGCTGTGGGCCATCAATTATGTGCAGCGCGTGGGCGTGGGCATTTACGCCATCCCCTTCGACCCGGCCGACCCGCTGCATACCCCGCGCGGCCTGGCCGACCCGGCCGGGGCCGCGGCGGCGCTGGCCGAAGCCGCCCGCACCCTGGAAGCCACCCGGCTCATCGGCGGCGGCATCGACGTACCCTATGGCGAGGCCTTCCGGCTGCGCTACCTGGATGCCGGGGTGGATTGGCCCGCCAGCGGCGGGTTTGATGTGGTGGGCACCTTCAGCATCCTCACCTTTGTGCAGGATACCGATTTACGCTTCCGCGCCGTGCATGGCGATTCGTTCATCGCCCTGGTTGAATTTAGCGAGCCGATCCGGGCGAAAGTGCTGCTGAGCTATGGCAACGCTTCGCAGCCGGGGTCGCCGCATGTGGGCGATCAACTGGTGCTGCTGGCGGAACGGCGCTACCGCGATGCGCTCATCACGCCGGCGCAGGTGGCTTCAGCCGCCGTCCGGGTGGAGGCCATCCGCATCCCCCGCTGAGGCGGGCGCATCCGCTGCGGCATAAGGGTTCACGCCGCCCTGCGTGCCCTGGCGAACATCCTGTTCCCAGGGCTTTTTGGCCTGGCCGGTGTAGCCCAGTTCGCGCAGGCGCTCCTCCTCCAGGCGTTCCAGCGTCGCCGCCACTTGGCCATAGTCCGCCGGCGGAATTTTATGATCCACGCCGGCAGCATCACGGTAGACATAGCCCGTGCCGCCGCACCAGTCGCAATCATCGCTTACGCCGCTAAAATCGTCCTCCAGCCAGCCGTAGCCGTTGCAGGACACACAGCGTACCAGTTCCATCGTCCACCCTCCCTGGCGCGCTGCGCCTGCCTCAGCCACTGACCCCCTCCGGGGGGCGCACCGGAACATAGTCTTCTTCCCACCATTCCGGGAAGGGGGCCACCGGCGCATTGAAATAATAATCCAGGATGCGGCGGGTGATGGGCGCGGCCACCTCGGAGCCTTCGCGGGAAGTGGGCACCACCACCGCAATCGCAATTTGCGGGTTATCCGCCGGGGCGAAAGCCACATACCAGGCATTGGGCGGCACGCCGCTTTCCGCGGTGCCCGCCTGGGCGGTGCCGGTTTTGCCGCAGGAGCTGTAGGCCGGCGGGACTTCGCTGCCATTAAAGATGCGCCAGGACGTGCCCAGGTTGCGATTGGTGGGCACCTGGCACATGCCCTCCCAGGCGCGGTCGAACACCTCCGCGGGGATTTCCAGCGTTCGCACCACGCGCGGCCGGGCTTCTTCGCGCAGGGCCGTATCCTCCAGCCCGCCCACCTGCTGCACGATGTAAGGCGCGTACAGCGTGCCCCGGTTGGCGACGGCCGTCACCGCCGCGGCCATTTGCAGCGCCGTCACCTGCACATCCCCCTGGCCAATGGCATTGTTGATGGCGCTGGCGATATTGGAGGGCCGCGCCAGGTTGCCGGCCGCTTCCTGGCCCAGCAGGCTCAGCCCGGTGCGGCTGCCAAAGCCAAACAACGAATCATAATCGGACTGAATACTGGCGCTGCGGCGGAACATCAACGCGCCCATCTCCCAGAAGAAGGGGTTACAGGAGGCCGTCAGCGCTTCGGACATGGTGATTTCCCCGGCCGCCGGCAGTTCATCCACCACGCGCCAGTCCTGGCGAAATTCGCGGGCATCGCCAAAGCGCTCACCGCCGTACCACAGCAGTTCACAATTGAACAATTCGGCCGGGTTCCACAGGCTTTCGGCATCGGCGGCGATGAGGGTGAAAATTTTATACACCGAGCCGGGGGCATACTGTTCCTGCACCGCTTTATTGACCAGCGGGCGCAGCGGGCTGTTCACCAGCCCGGCGATGATCGTCCCCGGATCGACATAGGAGCTGTCCGGGTTGAAGACGGCCGGATCAAAGGTGGGGTAGCTGGCCAGGGCCAGGATCGCGCCGCTGTTCACATCCAGCACCACGGCCGCCGCGCCGGAAGCCCGCGGGGCCCAGTTATTGGCGGCGTACAGAAACGCCTCATGGATGGCGCGGCTGGTGGCATTTTGCAGCCCCATATCAATCGTCAACTGCACCGGGAACGTGTCCGTGCCGCTGGTGCCGCCCAGTTCGCGGATGACGGTGCCGCCGATTTCGGCCATCCGCAGGAAGCGCTCCGGCCGGCCCGCCAGTTCCGTCTGATACCAGAATTCCACCCCGCTGATGCCCACAATATCGCCCGCCTGGTAGCCCTGCGCCTGGAACTGCGCCAGCCGGTCGGCGGGAATGGGGGCGATGTAGCCGGTGATGTGGGCCGCGGTGCCCTGCCCCACATAGCGCCGCCCCTGATACTGCGTCACCTTGCGAAACTGGCTTTCGTCCGCCAGCCCGCATAAATCTTCCAGATTGCCGCGCTCCAGGTTGTACTGGTCTACATCCAGTTCGCCCACATAGAAAAAAGTGTCGTCGTTGTAATTCTGGAACAGGCGGGCGATGTCCAGCCGGGGGCGCAGCATCAGCCGCGCCAGCAGGGTAATGCAGCCTTCCACATCGTTCATATCCTGCTGCACCACCGAAATGGTGACGATGGTGCCGCCTTCCTGCACCACAAAATCGCCGTTGCGGTCATAAATGCTGGCCCGGGGCGGAAAGCGGCTGAGCACCTGCATGGACACTTCCGAGGCCAGCCCGTTCATGATGTCCATCGGTGTCCAGGCGATCTGCCAGCCATTATCCACCTGCACCAGCCGCATGATGCGGTCAGGATCGGGGATGCTGCCAAACAGCGGCGATTGCAATTCCGCATCATAATAGACCGCGGCCGTCACCCCCTGCAGCGCCACCCGGTCAATGCGGTAGGTGATGCCGGAGAAGCCAATCGCATCCTGGGCCACGGTGTAGCGCCGTTCAAAGATGTCGTAGGGGTAGCGCTCGCGGCTGGGCGGGCTGACGTAGCCGTACATCGCCGGCAGTTCCAGCCGGTTCCACGCTTCCAGAAAGCCGCGCACCACATCCTCCGGCGACTGGCGCACCACCGCCACCGGCGGCGCACCGGCTTCCGGCGGTGCCGAAGCCGCGAAAGGATCACAGCCGGCCAGCAGTAGCAGCAGCAGCGCTGCATATCGTTGCACCATAAAGCGGTTCCCTGTGCCCATCACTGGCGACATTGTAGCGGTCAGGGCGGTTTTATACAGGGGGCGTTTCCCTGCGCCGGCCCGCCGGCCAATTGCTGCCGGGGGTATCTCGCCAGGCGCGGGCAGCGCTGTTAGAATACCTTATATAGCTTATTCAGGAGCAGGTCGTGTCCGTCGCCCGCATTGCCAGTCTCATCAACCAGGCCCCCACCGCCCACGATGCCGCCCGCGCCCTGCTGCAACTGGTGGACTGGCTGCGCTGCCCGCTGCTGATCGCCCTGCCGGATGCGGTGTTCAGCGATGCCCGTTACCCGGTGCCGGAAGCGCTGGAGACGTGGGCGCGGGGCAGCCTGCGCTGGAAGACCCTGCGCGAACCGCACCGCGTGCAGAATACGCTGTTGATCCCGCTGAACGCGGCCAGCCAGCTACCGGGGATGATCGCGGCGGTGGATGCCGAAGCCCACGCGGAAACCCTGCTGCTGCTGGCGGAAGTCCTCAGCGCCCGCCTGGCCCTGCTGGATCAGGAAGCGCGCTGGCAGCAGGTGCATGATCTGCGGCAGCGGCTGGCCACCTCCACCGCGCCGGCCGCGCCGGCCGCGCTGGCCGCGCTGGTGGTGCAGTCCGCCGCCCGGCTGTTCCACGCCCAGGAAGTGTATTTTTTGACCTTTAGCGCCGGGGCGCTGCGGGCGGAAATGACCGCCACCAGCCCGGATACCGCGCTCAGCGGCCACGACAGCGGCATTTACGATTTTTCCTTCTTTGCCGGCACGCTGCTGCACCAGCCAACCCTGCTGTACACCGGCCAGGAAGACCTGCCGCTGCCGGTGGGCATTCGCCGGGCGATGGCCGCCCGCGGCCTGTCGCAGTGGCTGGCGGCCGGGCTGCTGGAGGGCGGCCAGGTGGCCGGGGCGCTGGCGCTGTGCCGCACGGCCACGCCGGACGAGGCCCCCTTCACCCCCGCCGACCGGCACCTGCTGGCGCTGCTGGCGCAGGATGTGTCGGCCGCCTGTTTTAACCGCCACACCCCCGCCGCCGGCATCAGCGAGTCCATTTTGCGGCGGGCGGTGGATAAAGCCAGTGTCGCCATTGACATCACCGATGCCGACGGGCAGTTGCTGTATCGTAACCGGGCGTGGAATCGTCTGTTTGGCTATGCCGCCGATGCCACGCCGCCCGCGGTGTCCCGGCTGCCGCCGGAGGAAGCGGGGCCGGCCCTGTATGCCGAAGCGCAGCACAAAAATGGCTGGCATGGCTATGTGTCCCTGCTGCGCCAGGACCGCACGCGCTTTGAGGCGCTGATGAGCGTTAGCCCGCTGACCGACCCGGCGACGGGGCAGCTTTACTTTAGCACCGTCACCACCGACATGACCGAACTGAACGATGTGATGAACTCGCTCCAGCGGCAAACGCAGCGGCTGGCCGCGGCCGTCAGCGTGTCGCAGGCCATCATCTCCAGCAGCAGCATTGATACGCTGCTGAAAGAAACCGGCGAGATGATCTGCACCCGCTTTCACTATGATTCAGTGCAAATTCTGCTGCTCTCGCCCGATCATACGCGGCTGGAATGCATCATGGCCAGCACCGCCCGCGGCCCGGTCGATCTCAGCCAGTACCCGGTGGTGATCTCGCTGGCCGAAGCCAGCGTGTGCCGGCGCGTCATTCGCACCGGCGAAGCGGCCATCATCCCGGATGTGCGCCAGGAACCGGACTACCGGCGCGGCACCCTGGTGCCAGATACGGCCGCCGAACTGGTGCTGCTGCTGAAAACCGCCGCCGGCATCAGCGGGGTGATGGTGGTGCAAAGCCGCCGGCGCAATGCCTTTGTGGTGGGCGATGTAGAACTGATGCAGAGCATCGCCGATCAACTGGCGATTGCCATGTACAACACGCGCCTGTTCCGCGAACTGCGCGAGCGCATTCAGGATATGGCCGCCATGACCGAAGTCAGCCTGCTGGTGCAGGCGACGTTTGACCAGGAGGAACTGAAGCAGCGCGTTTACGATGCCATCATGCGGGTGCAAAAGCCGGATGTCTTCGGCTTCGCCCTGTGGCAGGACGAAGCCAGCCGGCTGGAGATCACCACCTTTACGGCGGCCGGCGAGCGGCACACCCGCCACAGCCTGCCAGGAACCGATTTGCTGTCGCAGGTGATCGCCCACAATACCCCCGTTTTCTGGCACACGCAGGAAGAGCGCCACCTGGCCGCCGGGCTGTACCACCTGCCGGAGGAAGCGCTGCCGGCCTCGTTCCTGGGGCTGCCCCTCATCGCCCGCGATCACACCCTGGGGCTGCTGTATTCGCAGTCCGGCCGCTTTTACAGCTTTGACGAAAGCGACCTGCAATTTATGCTGATGCTGGCCAACGGCGCGGCCTTCGCCCTGGACAATATTTACCTGTTCGCGGGCATTAACCAGCGGGTGCGCGAACTGGCCATCATCAACAACATCAGCCATACCCTGGCCGAGCATTTTGGCAGCGATGCCATGTGGCACCCGCTGGTGCAGGAGATCGCCCGGCTGTTCCCGGCCGGGCTGGTGGCCATCGGGCTGTACGATGCCCGCCATGACCGGCTGACGGCCCCCCAGGCGCTGAAAACCGGCGTGCTCATCCTGGCCCCCCCGCCCGACCTGGCGCGGGCCGTCATGCGGGCGGATGAGGTGGTCGCCTTCACCGATTTGCACCACGAGGCGGCCGCCCTGGAGCGCTGTGGCATCGCCCCGGCGACGTATGCCCGCACCGCGCTGCGGGCCTGGGTGGGCGTGCCCCTGCGCAGCCGCAACAACCAGGGCGTGGGCGTGCTGGCCCTGCAAAGCGATACCCCCGCCGCCTTCACCGCGTCCGATATTTCGCTGCTGACGACGCTGGCCGCCGGCATTTCGCTGGCGCTGGATAACAGCCGCCTGCTGGAATCCGAACAGGAGCGCCGGCAGATCGCCAGCAGCCTGATGGACATGGGCCGCGTCGTCAGTTCCACGCTGAATATGGATGAGGTTTTCAGCCGCATCCTGGAGCAGATGGAACGGCTGGTCGCCTTTGACCGGGCGGCCATCTTCATGCCCGCCGGGGAGGGCCGCCTGCTCATCCATGCGGCCAAAGGCTTTCAGGACAGCCTGCCGGGGCGGCCGGTGGTGCTGGCGGCGGGGCCGCTGCTCCAGGTGTGGCAGTCGCAGCAGCCGGTCATCGTCGCTGACCTGCGGAAACAGCCCGCCCCGGCCGCCACCGGCGATTTGCCGGGGGACATGCCGCGCTCGTGGCTGGGCGTGCCCATGGTGTACCAGGCGCGGGTGATCGGCCTCATCACCATCGACAAATTTACGCCCAACGAATACACCGACACCGACGCGCTGACCATTTTCGCCCTGGCCCGGCAAATTGCCGTGGCGGTGGAAAATGCCCGGATGCACACCCGCGCCGAAGAAAACCTGTCCACGCTGGAAAAGCGGGCCCGGCGGCTGGCCTCCATGCATCGCATCGTCACCATTGTTAATTCGTCGCTGGCGCAGGATGAAATTTTGCACGATGCCGCCAAAATGCTGACCGAACTGTTTCAGGTGGATCACTGTGGCATTGTGCGCTTTCACGATACCGAAGCCCACGGCTACGTGGTGGCCGAATACCCGGCGACCGGGCTGGTGGGCATTCCGGTCGTCCGCAAAGGCACGCGCAATTACGATACCACCTTCCGCATGATGCAGGAAAATCGCACCTTTCTGCTGAACAGTGACACCATCGAAGACTTGATCGGCGATGAAGATGCCGGGCGGCGGGCCATGACGCGCATCGGTGCGCGTACCACCCTGCTCGCGCCGATGGTGGCGCATCACCGCATGATCGGCAGCATCGGGCTGGACAGCTACGACCCGGCGCGGGTGTTCAACGATGAAGACAGCGAAACCTTCATGACCATCGCCGCGCAGATCGCCCTGGCTATTCGCAATGCCGAGCTGTATGAGCAGGCGGTGGCGGCCAACCGGCTGAAGAGTGAATTTTTGGCCAACGTCAGCCATGAACTGCGCACCCCGCTGAATGCCATCATCGGTTACAGCGAACTGCTGCTGAGCGGCATGTATGGCGACCTGAATGAACGCCAGTTTGACCGGCTGAATCGCGTGTTTAAAAGCGGGCAAAACCTGCTGGAGATCATCAACGACATTCTGGATTTGTCGCGCATTGAAGCCGGGCGCATGGAACTGGACATCACCGAACTGGACATCGGCAGCATCACGCGCGAGGCCAGCATCAGCATTGCGGCGGCCTGCGAAGCCCGCGGGCTGCGCTTTACGCTGGAGCTGGAAGAGGGCCTGCCGCTGATTAAAGCCGATCCGCAGCGCATCCGGCAGATTATCGTCAATTTACTGGGGAACGCGGTGAAATTTACGCGCCAGGGCAGCGTGGGGCTGCGGGCCTGGGTGACGGAAATCCGGCGTAATACCACCCGCGACGGGCTGCACCTGCCGCCGGAGGAGGAACTGCCGGACGGCGTGTGGTTGATCGTGGCGGTGCAGGATACGGGCATCGGCATTAAGCCGCAGGATTTGCGGATTATCTTCGATGCCTTTCGCCAGGCCGACGGCGGCAGTATGCGCGAATATGAAGGGACGGGCCTGGGGCTGGCGATTACGGCGCGGCTGGTGGCGATGCACGGCGGGCATATCCGGGTGGACAGTACCCCTGGCGCGGGCAGCACGTTTTATGTGCTGCTGCCCACCGGGCTGCCGCCCTCCACCCTGGCGGAAACGCAGGAACTGCTCTCGCTGCCGCCCGAAGGCAGCCCGCATGACCCGGTGCTCATCGTGGACAACAGCCCGCAGGATCGCCGGTTGATCGCCGAACTGCTGTTGAGCGCGGGCATCCCGGTGCACGATGCCGCCAGCGGCGAAATTGCCCTCTCCTGGCTGAAGCAGAACCGGGCCGCGCTCATCATTCTGGACATGGCCATGCCGGGGCTTTCGGGGATGGATGTGCTGAAGCGGCTGCGGGCCCAGGACAGCACGCGCCTGGTGCCGGTGATCGTCACCACCATTGTGGATTTAACGGTGGCGCAGAAAGAAGAACTGCGCTCGCACGAGGCGCGGCTGCTGCCCAGGCATCGCATGGCGGGGAAAGCGCTGGTGGAACAGGTGCGGGCGGCGCTGCGGGCCGCGCCCTAGCGCCGGGGCGGTGTCCAGCCGAAGGGGGTGTCTTCATCCAGCCAGTCAAACGGGCGGCCGGGTTCACCGGGATAAACGGGCGGCAGGCGCGGGGCGGCATCGGGCAGGCCGCGGCGGTCTTCGCGTTTGTTCAGGCGGCGCAGGTCGGGCGCATACACCAGGCGTTTGCCCGGTGCCGGCGCGAGCGCCAGGCGGGCCACCCCGCGGGCCAGCCAGTCCAGCGGCATGGGCGCAAAGCGGCGCAAGCCCGCCCACGAAACCGGCGGCACCGTGCCCAGCAGCGTCATCAGCCGGTAGAACAGCGGCCGCGGCTGCCCGCGAATATAGGTGATGGGGGCGCGGACGATGGTCGCTTCCAGCCCCACGCGGGCCACATACTGCTCGGCTTCGCGGCGCGAGGCGATGTAAGCGCGATTCGTCCACGGGGCGCGGGCCGCGCTCAGCAAAATCAGATGCGGCACGCCATCGCTGATGCACATATTGGTGGCGTTGCGGGCCGAAACCACGTTCAACTGGTGATACGTCAGCCCGCGGGCCGGATCCGCGATCATGCTGGCCACAGTGTGGATGACCACCGCCTGGCCGCGGGCACGGCCGCGCAAACTGGCCGGGTTCTGCACATCGGCCGTCAGCCAGCGCACCCGGTCGGCCAGCGCCCCCAGGCGCTGCTCGGTATCCGGGCGCACCAGCAGCGTCACCTCTGCGCCTTCGGCCAGCAGCGCCCCGGCAATGGCCATGCCGGTATAGGTACTGCCCCCCGTGATGAGAACGCGCGTTGCTTTCGTCATGGCTGCCGGTCACCTCTCTTACCGGGTCACGGGGCCGCCGGGCGGCCTCATTTACGCTGTCGCCACAGGGTACGCCGGCGCGGCTGCGTCAGCGGCGGGTGCTGCGCCCAGTCCCACACTTCTTCCGCGATGCGCCACACCGCTTCGGCGCTGGCGATGCGCCGGGCCTGCTGCGCCCGGCGGGTGAGGCCGTCCGGGCCTTCGCGCAGCCACTGTTCCACGGTGTCCGCCACCAGGGCCGGCTGCGGCGCATAGGCCCCGGCTTCATTGTCGATCACGTAAGTAACATTGCCTTCTTCCTGGCCGGGGATGGCATCGCTGAGGATCATCGGCAGCCCGGCGATGGCGGCTTCGGTGATGGTGGCGGGGCCGGCTTTGGTGACGATCATATCCGCGGCGGCCATCAACTGCGGCATATTGCGGACGAAGCCATAAATATGCACCGGCTGCTGCCAGGTGGCGCTCTCCAGGCGGGTCTTCAGCGCCTGGTTGCGCCCGGCGACGATGGCGAGCTGGCAATCCAGCCGTTTTTCGTCGATAGCGCGGGCGGTTTCGTACAGCGGCCCCATGCCATCCCCCCCCGCGACCATCAGCACGGCCGGCTTATCGGCGTGCCAGTGCAGCGCCTGGCGGGCGGCGGCTTTGTCCGTCAGCCGTTCCATAAATTCCGGGTGCACCGGCAGCCCGGTCACGCGCATTTGCTGCGGCTGGAGGCCGGCCTCCAGCCCGCGCTGATAGGCGGCTTCGGTGGGCACCAGGCAGCGCTCCACCGTGCGATCAAACCAGAAATAATGCGTGCTCACCAGGTCGGTGACGACGGTGATGAACGGCGGGCGCGTGTCCAGCGCGTTATAGGCGCTTTTGGCCGCGCGGTTGATGATCGAATGGACGCACACCACCACATCGGCCGGGTTGGCACGGATCATCTTTTTAAAGCGCCGGATATTGGTGGCATAGTACACCCGCGAGAGCAGCGCCGCCCGCCGCCGCGTGTCCGACAGGCGAAAGCCCATGCTGTAGGAGCTTTTGCTGCGGTTCACCAGCCAGGGATACAGTTCTGGCATGTAATTGAACGGAAAGCGGCTGGCTTTGAACACATCCAGCAGCGTGGCGGCCACATTGGCCTCGCCATAGCGCCGGTATAAAGCATCGCGGATCGCTTCGGCGGCCGCACGGTGCCCGCCGCCGGTATCGGACATGAGGAATAAAATCCGCTTTTTCAAAAGTAGGCCTCCCTGTGCAAGGGCATAATGATACCTGTTCCCCCGCCCGGCGCAAACACCGGAACCGCGGCCGCAGCTTCTCATCACGCTATCAGCTTCTGGCCGCGCCGGTGAGGGCGGAAGATATGCTATACTGGGGACAATGATTGTGAGTATGCAGGGAGACTGACCTTGCTCATTCAGTTCCTTTCCGGCAATTTTTCGCTGGCGATGCTGGTGGCGGTCATCATTGCGGTGCTGATTGCCATGACTATCCATGAACTGGGGCACTGCCTGATGGCGACGTGGTGGGGCGACCCCACCCCGCGCGAAAACGGGCGGCTGACGCTGAATCCTTTCGTGCATATTTACTGGCCGGGCTTTTTGATGTTCGTCTTCATCGGCTTCGGCATCCTGGGCTATGCGCCGGTCAACGCCCGCCGAATGCGCGACCCGCGCTGGGGATCGTTCTGGACCTCGGCGGCGGGGCCGCTCGCCAACCTGGCGCTGGCCATCTTCTCGGCGCTGCTGCTGCGGCTGTTCTTCAACAGCCAGGCGGCGCTGATGATGTTCCAGCGGCCTGATATGGTCAGCGATGCCCTGCAATTTATCGCGCTGTTCCTGGGCGTTTCCGTTTTTTACAATGTGCTGCTGTTCGTCTTCAACCTCATTCCGCTGTTCCCCATCGACGGCTGGCGGATGGTGCTGGCGCTGCTGCCGGGCTACTTTATGCGGCGGGAGCAAATCCCGGCGTTCATCCGCAAGAATATGCGCCCCCTGGCGCTGTTTTTGCAGCAGCCGGCCTTCCAGTGGGAACGGTGGGCGCAGCTCAGCCAGTTTGTGCTGATGGCGCTCATCCTGTTCAGCCTGCTGCCGGGCAGCACCTTTGATGTCCTGGGGGCCATCATCGGCCAGCCCACCGCCTTCCTGATGCTGCGCCTGCTGGGATTCTAGCCGCCATGGCCGCCGGCTATCGGCTGCGGCAGGGGGTGCGGGCGCTGCTGGCCTTCGCCCGCACCGTCGATGAAGACCTGGCGGCCCGCTATCTTGGGCCGGCGCACCTGGCGCTGTTCCGGCGGATGACCCGCAGCGAGCAACTGCACAGCCTGAATGTGCTGCGGACGGTGCTGGCCCAGCAGCCCGATACCCCGGCCGATCTGGCCGTGGCAGCCCTGCTGCACGACTGCGGCAAAAGCCGTTACGCGCTGAGCGTGGCGCAAAAAACGCTGGCCGTCGTCGTGGGGCGGGCGCTGCCAGCGCTGGCACGCCGCCTGAGCGTGGAAACCGACCGCCTGACGTACTGGCGTGCGCCCTTCGTCGTCCGGCGGCAGCACCCCGCCTGGAGCGCCCGCCTGCTGGCCGACCTCGGCACGCCGGCGCGGGTCATCTGGCTGGTGGAACACCATGCCGAGCCGGCCGCCGGCCACCACGCGCACCCCCACGCGCCGCTGCTGCAACGCCTGCAACGCGCCGATGATGTGAATTGAAGCGCCCCCACCGGAAAACCACCCATGACCACGTTCATCGCCCTGCCCGACCTGCACGACAAAAGTGACCATGTGAAGCGCATCGCCCGGCCGCTGCATGAAGCCGATGCGGTGCTGCTGCCCGGCGATATGACCAATGGCAGCAACCATCAACTGCTGCGCCTGTTCACCCTGCTGGATGAGCTGAACGAACAGCAGTATGCCGTCCCCGGCAATATGGATACGGCGGCCATGCTGGCGTATCTGGCCCGCGAGGGGCTGAATTTGCATCGCACCTGGCAAATGCTGGATGATGTGGCGCTGTGTGGCGTGGGCGGGGCGCTGCCTTTCGCCGGCGATTTCGTCTTCAGCGAGGCGCAGTTAGCCGGACTGTTGCAGGATTGTATCGCCGGGGTGCCGGAGCGCGTGCCGCTGGTGCTGGTGTGCCACCAGCCGCCGCTGCATACCGCCTGTGATCGCCTGGGGAACGGGCAGCACGTGGGCAGCGCCGCCGTCCGCGCGTTTATCGAGCGGGTGCAGCCGCTGGTGTGCTTCACCGGGCACATCCACGAAGCGCAGGCCATCGACCATGTAGGGCGCACGGCCATCATCAACCCCGGGCCGCTGTGGCACAGCCAGGCCTACGCCTTCGCCGAGATCACCGGCGGCACCCTGGTCACGCTGGCGATTCGGCCGGTGCAGCCTCATGATGCCGGGGTGGCGCTCACACAGCCGGGCGGCCCCTCCGGCGGGTAAACCCACGTCTGCGGCAGGCTGCGGCCGGCGGTCATGGTCAAAAATTCGTTGTAGGTGGCCAGCAGCGCCGGGCAATCCCCCAGGATTTCGGCCGCCTGCCCCTGAATGTACCAGCACTCAAAGCGGCGCTGCTCCACCGGCACATTTTGCAGCACCTGGAGCGTGGCGCAGCGGTGCAGCGCCTGCTGGGCCGGCGCAAAGTCGCCACTGAGGAAGTATTCCCGCCCCAGGGCATACCAGCCATCCGGCCATTCCGGGGCCAGGGTGGTCACTTCCTGGCAGTAACGCCGGGCGGCTTCGCGCTCGCGCATGGTGCTGGAAAGCTCGCACAGGCGCAGCCGCGCTTTAACGTTATCGGGGTCGAAGGCCACCACACGAAAATAAGCCGCCGTTGCCGCATCGCTATCGCCGATTTGCAGGGCATACAGCGCCCGTTCAAAATACAGCGCCGGCACCGTGCGATGCACCGCAATCGCCTGCTTAAGGGCGCTGATGGCCTCCTGGTAGCGGCCCAGGTCGCCCAGGGCGATGGCCTGCACGCGGTAAGCGTCCATCAGCCAGGCGGGGGCGGTGGATTGGGCAATCTCCACGGCGCGGTTGGCTTCGCGCAGGGCCGCCTCAAAAATGCCCTGGCTGCCGTAGGACAGCGAGAGCGCCAGGCGGGCCGGCATATTCAGCGGCACTTTGTCGATGGCCCGCAGCGCCAGGCGGCCGGCTTCGATGGGCGTGGCATTGGCCTGGAGCGCGAAAGCGTGCAGGCCGGTGGCTTCGGCATTGAAGGGCAGCCGCTGCATGGTTTCGGTGGTCAGTTCCAGCGCGGTACGGCGTTCCCTGCCCAGGTTGTAATCACTGTAGCTGTGGTAAACCAGCGCCCGCACCAGCAGCGTCACCACCGCCAGGTTATCCGGCTGCACATCATAAAGCTGGTAGGCCAGGTCGATGGCGGTGGCGAAATCGCCGGCGGCGAAGGCGTTCAGGGCCGGTTGCAGGCTCAGCGCCGGCGGCGGCGCGGCCGGCAGCAGCCACGGCGGCGCATCGCGCAGCAGCGCCCCCACGCCCAGCATCAGGCCCAGCAGCAGCGCCCAGGGCAGGCACCCGGCGCGGCGGCGGCGCGGACGAAAGGTGAGGCTGGAGGGATAACGCCGAATCCGCATTACCCCCCCCGGCCCACGACTGCGCTGCTCACCTGGCCGGCCGCGGCCCGCCTTCCTTCGCGCTGCACCATCGCCCTCCCTGACAAATATCCCGCCAGCCAGTGACACTCATCACTACCGCCCTGCGCCGGCAGCGACGATAATAGCCATAACAATCCGCACAGCCAGTGTGCTGCGGGCTGCCACGGATAAAAAGAGGAAAAGAGTTTTTACAGGGTCGCTTTAAACAGTCAGTATTTTTGGAATAGACTTCTTGAGCAGGGCGCGTATCACTCCGCGCCCTGTTGCTTATTGCTTCTCGTTATCGTTTTTGCCGAACAGCCGGTCACTTAAGCGGTTCCCCAGCAGCGATCCCATCATGGTCTGCCCCAGGTTGATGTCCGGCCGTTTTTCTTTGTCCCAGTCATCGTTAAAGCGATGATTCACCCACACTTCATAGGCTTCGGCAGCGCTGCCGGTGAGCGCTTCGATGCCGGCGCGATCGCCCTGCTGGATGAGCGTGTGCATGGTTTGCAGCGTGCGGATGAAATCTTCCAGCGCCCGGCTCAGGATGTCGCGGTTGGCCAGCCACTCATCGCGCAGCGCGTCCGGGTGCAGGTCGTGCAGCGGGCGGGTGAGCACCCCGAAGGCCGAACCGGTGAAGCGCTGCATATCGCCCCGGCCGGGGTTGTGCAGCAGCGTCTGGAACAGCGCCACGCCCAGCAGCGCCGGCAGCCCCTCGGTAAAGGTCAGCAGGGCATCGTGTTCCAGCGGGTCTAAAAAGCGGGCCGGGCTGCCCAGGATGGCGCAAAAATTAAACGCCAGGTCTACCGCTTCTTTCGCGCTGGACGGTGCCGGGGTGAGCAGCATGGTCGCCTGGTCAAACAAATCTTCCTGGGCGTTTTCCGTCGTCACGTTATTGTCGAACAGGTAGCGCGGGTTCAGCACCGGGGTCAGGCCGATGACGTGTTGATCCGGGCGCAGCAGTTCGGCGGCCCAGGCCAGCGACGGGCGCTTGAGCGTGGCCAGATCGAGGATGACCGTGCCATCGCGGGCGGCGCTGGCGCTGGTCTTGTAGGCCGCCTTCAGCTCATCGGCAGGCAGCGCCAGCACGATGATATCGCGCCCGGCCACTGCTTCGCTCACACGGTGTTCAATGCGGTCAATCGCGCCCATTTTCTGGGCCTGTTTTTCGGCATCGCTGCTCACATCGTACCCCACGATGTCAAACAGATGTTTGCCGCCTTTTTTCATATACCGCCGCAGCGCCAGCCCCACCGATGCCCCGCTGCGCCCCAGCCCCAGAATAGCCACCGCCAATTTACTCATCCCATCCTCCTCACACTAACGTCTCACAGGCCCGCTGGAGGGCGGGCAAATCCTCAAAGATGGCATCCGGCAGCACCGGGCTGTGGGCCACATCCTCGCGGCGGCTCACTCCCGTCAGCACCAGGGCCGTTTTTAGCCCGGCGCGGTAGGCCCCAAAAATATCGGTATCCAGGCGATCCCCCACCATGAGCGTTTGTTCCGGCAGGGTGCCCAGGCGGCGCAGCGCCACTTCAAACATGGCCGGCTCCGGCTTGCCGATGACCAGCGGCGCTTTGCCGCCGGCCGTCTCCAGCAGCGCCAGGATGCTGCCGGCACCGGGGATTAAGCCCTCCGGCGTGGGAAAGGTGGCATCCGGGTTGGTGCCCACAAAATCCGCCCCGGCGCGGATCATGAGCGCGGCGCGTTTGGCTTTGTCGTAGGTTAGCTCAAAATCCACCCCGGCGACCACCACGGCGGCATCTTCTTCCACCAGGGCAAAATCGGCTTCCAGCAGCGCCTGGCGCACGCCGTCCATGCCCACCACATGCACCCGCGTCCCGGCCGGGTAGCGGGCCCGCAGGTAAATGGCCGTGGCGGTGGCGCTGGTGATGATCTGCTGTGGCAGAATATCCGGCACGCCCAGGCCGGCCAATTTTTGCACATACTGCGCGGGGGGGCGGCTGCTGTTGTTGGTGGCCAGCACGAAAGGCCGGCCGGCACGGCGCAGCCAGGCAAAAAAGGCGGCCAGGCCCGGCAGCGCTTCATCGCCGCGCCACAGCACGCCGTCCATATCCATGATGAGCGCCTGCATCCCGGTGAGCGCCATGGCTTTACCCGCCCGGTGTGCCGGTGGCGACCGGGGCCGCGGTGGGCAGCGCGGCGGCGGTCATGGTTAAATCAGCGGCGGTGGCGATGCCCTCCAGCGTGGCGCGGGCATTGGCCGGGATGGCGGTGGCCGTCTGCGCCAGGAACACCTGAATACGGGTGGAAGCCGCGGCCAGCGTCTGCGGGAAATCGGTCGCGTCCTGGGTGGTGCGCGGCATAAAAGCGTCCAGCGTGGGCAGCACAAACGCATCAATCATGGCGTTTTGCATGGCGTTTTCGGTGGCATATTCATCCACCGGGAAGGCCACCAGCCCGCCGGCGATGCCCAGCCAGGCCGCAATGAACATGATGACCACGATCACCAGCATGAAGCCCAGGATGCGCCGGTTGCCGGCCAGGCGCTCTTTGCCGATGTCCTCGCGGCGCAGAAAATACACCAGCCGCTCTTTACGATACCCGCTGCGGCTAAAATCCAGCAGGGGGCGGCCGGCCAGCGCCGGCGGCAGGGGCACTTTTTCCAGCAGGACGGGCAGCACCCGCCGCGGCGGGGCCGCTTCCTGCACGGCGGTGGTCACGCTGGCATCCTGGAGCGCGGCGGCCGTCACCAGCACCAGCAAATAATCATGATCGAGGGTCAGCGACGAGGCAACCAGGTCACTTTTCATCTCCTCCGCAATCGGCAGATCACGCGAGGCGCAGGCAATATTCAACATGACGCTTTTTATCCCTGTGGTGTGGACAGTGCTTCCTGCAACTGTTGCAGGCCGGTGATGGCAAAAGGCTGCGCGTCGTCCCCGGCCAGCGCCAGATGCTGCTGATAGGCCGTGAGCGCTTCGGCCGTCCGGCCCTGGCCCTGGTACAGCAGCCCCAGGGCGGCATAGACATCGGCAAAGGCCGGGTTCAGCGCCAGCGCCGCCAGAAAATCGGCTTCGGCACCGGCGCTATCCGGCAAAAAGGTACGAATGACCCCGCGCATGTAGACCATTTGCGGGTCGGCCGGTGCCAGCACCACCGCCCGGTTCAAATTGACCAGGGCCGTATCGTATTCGCGCAGGCTGGCATAAATCAGCCCGCGTGTATAGTACGACCCGGCGCGGTTCGGGTCAAGCTGAATCGCCCGGTTATAATCTTCCAGCGCCTGGTCGGGCCGGGCCAGGTTGCGATACACCAGGCCGCGATTGGCGTAGGCATCGGCAAAGGCCGGGTCCAGCGCCAGCGCCCGGTTGTAGCTGTCCAGGGCGGCTTCATAATCGCCCTGCTGGCCGTAGGCCGTGCCGCGATTGTTCCACGCGGTGACATCCTGCGGGTTGAGGGCCAGCGCCCGGTCATAATCGGCGATGGCTTCGGCGTAGCGCCGCAGGGCCAGCAGCACATTGCCACGATAATAATACGTGCGGGCATCGTCCGGGAACAGCGCCAGCAGGCGCTCATAATCCGCCAGGGCATCGGCCGGGCTGCCGGACTGGCTGTAGGCCAGCGCCCGGTTGAACAGCGCGGCGGGCAGGTCAGGGCGCACATCCAGCGCGGCATCATAATCGGCAATGGCGGCCGGGAAGCGCTGCTGACGGTCATACACAATGCCGCGATAGAGCAGCAGGGCTGCGGCGTGCTGCGCGGCCCGGTCGGCAGCCGGGATGGCGGCCAGCGCGGCGGTCAAATCAGCATCGGCGGCGGCCAGATCAAGCTGGATGAAGGCCAGCAGCCCGCGGATGAAGGGCAGCAGGGCCGCCCCGTCCGTCACCGGGAACGAGGGCCACCAGCGCGGCGTAACCCCGCTGGCATCATCCAGCGGCTGCGGCAGCACTTCCAGCCACAGCGTGCCATCCTCGGCTGACCACAGCACCAGCACGGCATTGTAGGCCGCCAGGCCGGGGACGAGCGCCGCCACCAGCACGCCGGCCGTCCCCGGCGGAAAAGGCACCACGCCGGGCGGCAGCGGGGTCGGGGTGGTGGTGGGCGTGGGCGTGGCGGTGGGAGCCAGAGTCACCGTCGCGGTGGCGGTGGCGGTGGCGATGGCGGTGGGCCCGGGCGATGACACCCCGGATGCGACCCCGGCCGCAGCGATGGCATTTTCCGTGTTGTCCGGGGCGGGTGTCCCCGTGACCGCGGCCGTGACCGCGACTGGCAGCGGGCGCAGGGCCAGCGCCAGGGCCGCCCCGCCAATGCCAATCCCGATCCCAACCCCGATGAGCAGCAGCAGCCCGCCCGTGATCGGCGGCAGCCGCCGGCGTGACGCGGGTAGCGGTGCCGCGGGCCCGGGCCCGGTTGCGCTTACGGTTGTGGTTGCGCTTGCCGGGGATACCGGCGGCGATGGAGCAGGATCGGCCGGCGCACCGGCCATGACCAGGCTCTCCGGCGGCACCGGCTGCGCGTTCTGGATGAGCAGGCCCACATCCTGGGTCAGCACATCATCCGGCATCAGCGGCACGATGGGCAGGCCGGCGGCCACAGCCACTTCATAGGCCAGGCGGCAGTCCGCGGCGGCCAGCGAGGCGGGCAGCATGATGCTGATGAAGGCATGGCAGGTCAGCAGTACGCCATACAGGGGTTCGCGGGCGGGCGGGCCGGTGAACAGGCCGGCATCCAGCACGCGATAACCGGCCTCCTCCAGCGCCAGGCGCAGCGGCCGCACGGCCGCGGCATCGTCCGGCGTAAAACTGACGAAAACGCGATACTCGCTCACGGGGACGTTATTCCGCCGCCTGCCACAGGCGCACAGTGCCATCGGCCCCGGCCGTCGCCAGCGAGCGATTATCCGTCCGGAAGGCCAGGGTTTGAATTTCATCCTCGTGCGCGTCCAGCACCAGCAGCGGCGCGGCCACGCCGGGCTGCCACAGTCGCAGCGTGCCATCCGCCCCGCCGGAGGCCAGCAGCGCCCCATCCGGGCTGAAGGCCACCGTGTTCACATCGCCACGATGCCCGTGGAAGGTGTCCAGGATGATACCGGCGGCCGTCTCCAGCAGCCACACGGTGCCGCGGCTGCCACCCAGCAGCAGGCGCTGGCCATCCGCGCTGAAGGCCAGGCTCATCACCGCCTGGGACGTATCCACGCTGAGGCTGTACAGGCGCGTGCGCGGGGATACCGTCCACACTTCCAGCGCGCCGGCATCCCCGGCCAGGGCCAGCAGGCGGCTATCCGGGCTGAAGGCAATGGCCTGGCCGCCGGCCAGGTCGGTGGGCAGGCGGTAGACCCTCCCGGTCGCGTCGGTGCGCCACAGGAACGCTTCCTGATAACCACCGAGGGCGGCCAGCCAGCGGCCATCCGGGCTGAAGACCAGCCCCTGCACCGTCTCCTGCGGTTCGCGCAGGACGGCCATTCGTGAACCGCTGATGACATCGTACAGCAGCACCATATTGCCCTCGGCCAGCGCCAGCAGCGCATTATCCGCCGTCAGGGCCAGCGCCCCGTAGTATTTATCCACATCGATCATCTGGCGGAAGCGCGGCGCAGCGGCCAGCGTATCCCACAGCAGCACCCCGCGCGAAATGTCATTTTCGACGAAGAAACGGCCATCCAGTGACCAGACGCTGGGGCCGCTGGCGGAACGATTAAACTGACTGGACTGGCGCAGGGTGGCCACACTGGCGGCCGTCAGGGACGGGGTGGCCGGCGGCGCGGAGGCGCGGGGGGTATCCAGCGCCAGCGTCAGCGTAAAGGTGCCGGTGGATTCGCCATCGTAGGCGGCGACCACGGCCGTATACACCCCGCTGGACGGCAGCCTGAGATTGCTGAGGCGGGCATTCCGGGTGTCGCTGCCGTCGCCGTCATCGTCGAAGGCCAGCGGGTTGCCGTCCGCGACGCGCAGCAGCACCACTGTATCAAACAGCGCGTCGGTGAGCAGCGACACGCGCGTTCCGGCCACGCCTTCAAAGGTAAAATACACCTGTTCACCCGGCGTTTCGATCTCACCCTCGCGGGTGCCGCCCAGCTCCGTTAGCCCGCGCCGCACCACGGACGTTTGCATCATCGTCAGCGCCAGGTTCCAGTCCCGCAGGCCGGCCGCGCTGCGGCCCTGGTTGTAATGCAGGCGGCCGCGTTCCCGGTAGGCAAAGGCATAATCCGGCTTCAGTTCGATAGCCTGCGTAAAATCGTCCAGGGCGGCGCGGCTGTTGCCCAGTTTTTCGTAGGCCAGCCCGCGATTGTAATGATCGACGTGGCATTCATGCTCGCAGGCGGTATCGTATTGCAGCGAGCGCGTGAAATCGTCTATGGCCCGCTGATAGGCCTGGCCGCCATAGTGGGCCCGTCCGCGCTGAAAGTAGGCCATGCTCAGGGGCTGGTAGCCGGCCACGATGGCATCGGTATAGGCGGTGATGGCGCAGTCATAGGCCAGGGCATCCAGGCAGGTGGTGCCCTGCGCGTACAATTCGGCCGCGCTGCGGGTCGG
The DNA here is from genome assembly GCA_025454495.1 of Anaerolineae bacterium. Lineage (GTDB taxonomy): Bacteria > Chloroflexota > Anaerolineae > Aggregatilineales > Phototrophicaceae > JALHOR01. The sequence goes on along the minus strand of JALOOI010000036.1, from coordinate 4,234 downwards.
CACGGGCGGGGTGGCCGGGAACAGAAAGCGCCCGGCCGCCACCACCGCCACCACCACGATCAACACTTCCAGGATGATGACCGACGGGCGCTGACGCAAAAACGGGTTGCGTTTTTTGGGCTTTTCGGAAAATTCCATCAGAACGCCTCCAGACTAACGGCAGGTGATGTCGGTAGCGCGGGTGGAGATGCTTTGCACGCGCCGGAATTCCGCCACGTACTGGCGGGCCAGGTCAGGATCACGGATGATGACCAGGTTTTCGTCGTTGCTGGTGACGGCGTTATCCGAAAAGTTGAAGGAGCCGGTAATCACGGTGGTGTCATCAATGATGATGACCTTGTGATGCATCACGCCGCCGTAACCATCCTGGCGCACGTCCAGCCCGGCGCACAGCAGCACCGTCATTTCGCTGGCGGCGGTTTCGCTGCCGGTTTTTTCGAACACGCCTTCCACCGTCACCCCGGCGCGGGCCCGGGCCAGCATCGCCTGGGCCATGGGGTCCTGGGTGTAGGAGAACGCCATGAAGCGAATGGACTGGCGGGCGGCGTTCAGTTCGGCCACCATGGTGGCGATCACGTCATCTTCCGGGGCGAACAGCACCGTCACCGGCGTACCACTCTGGGTAAACGAACCCCCGTTGGCCGGGCGTGAGCGGGGGCCAAACTGCTTATCGGTGAACATTTCGTCAAATTCGGTCTGGTAGAACTGCACCGCCCGCTGCGAGCGCAGCAGGAGCAGGTTGTTGTAATTGCGATACACGCCGTTCATCGTCCAGTTGGTCGATCCCATCCACACGCTGGCGCTGTCCATAATCATGAATTTGTTGTGCATGAAGGCGCTGCGATTGTCATAGATCACCGGCACGCCGGCCGCCTCCAGTTCCAGGATGGTGCTGCTGTCATCATCGACGGTGTGTTCATTGTCGGCCACCACGCGCACGCGCACGCCGCGCTCCACCGCGCTCAGCACGGCTTTCGTCAGCACGTCGTTATCCCACTCAAAGGCGGCAATATCCAGCGTGTTCCGCACGCCATCAATGGCGCGGGCCAGCGGCACATCCACCCCGCCCACGAACTGGCGGCGGTCACGGGTGTTCAGCGGCGCGGTGAAATAGACCTCCCAGAAGCCTTTTTTCGCGCCGAAGCCCTTCTCCACACTGAGCGTTTGCACGGTGCCGGTGGTGCCGGGGGCGGTGGTGACGACGGCCGCCGGGGGCGGTGTGACCGTGATCGCCGGGGTGAGGGTGGTGCTGGTGGTGGGGGCGGCCAGCGGGTTCACGCCGGTGATGAGATAGACAATGATGCCGATGACAGCAACGATGAGGCCCAGGATGCCGCCCTGAGCGCCGCCTTTGCCGCCCGCATTTTTGGGCGCTGCGCCCCCGGCGGCACGTTTACCGCGGCCTTCGCTCGGGCCGGTGCTTTCGGTCTTGCTGGCTTTACGGGTCACGGGGATGGCTCCTGTAGGGTTAGAATTCGTCCGCAGTCCATTGCACCGCGCTGCCGGCCGCCGGCGGCGGGGTGAGCAGCAGCAGCACGGCCCGCAGGGTGGCCGTCATATCCTTTGCGTCACCGGGGAGCTGCCCCAGGATGTCGCGGGCGGTCAGTGCCGGGTAGCCCAGTTTGGGCAGCCACATGGTCACTTTTTCCAGGTATTCGGTCTGCCCGGCTTCGTCGTTATATTCGCGCTGGCCCACAAAGCGATTGATGTTCTTCAGCAACTGGCGCAAAAACCGGCACTGCTGCTCGAACTGGTCGCCGGCGCGGTCGGCCAGCTTCACCACTTCGGCCTCGCCCCATTGTAACAGGATGGTCGCTTCAGCATCGTTGATGTCTTCGCGCAGGGCGGCCGATTCATACAGGCGCTGCTTTTCGGCTTCGATTTCATGCGGTGCGGGCATGGTCATCATCCTTCTTCAGGCGGGCTGACCAGGGCGGGCGCACGCTGGCCAGCGCGATCGCGGCGAATATCCACCAGTATACCTGAGACGGGAAAATATAGCGCGGCAGGGCCAGCAACAGCAGGTGCAGCGCATAGGTATAGGCGATGAAGGCGGCCGGCAGCGCGGCAGCGGGCCAGTTGCGCCGCTGCTGCCACAGCCCGGCCAGCCCGGCCACGATACCGCCATAATGCAGCAGGTACAGCGCCAGCTTGTACCAGAAATGTTCGGCGTTCACCAGGCGCAGCAGGCCCGCGAAGGAGAAATCAGCCCGCAGCCAGTGCAGCGCCAGCGCCCGCAGGCTGTCGCCGCCCATTTCGGCCGCGCCGAAAGGCTCCAGGCTGGCGGCGGCCAGTTCGCCCAGGCGCGTTTGCACAAAACCGCCGGCATCGCCCAGGACCGTGGCGGTAAGCTGCTGCTGATACACAGCGGCCGGGATGGCATCGCGGCAGTCGGTGGTGCAGTCGGCCATCAGCACGCTGTCCATGGCTTCGGGGCTGGCATCGGTGGTGACTGCGCCGCGCCACAGGGCCGGCATCATCTGGGTGCTGCCAATGACGAACCGCTGATATTGCAGCCAGTTGGTCAGCGTCCAGGTGCCCACGGTGGCGCTGTAGCTCAGCAGCAGCAGCGCGGCCGCCGCCAGCCCGCGCCGCCAGCCACCGCGGCCGTACAGCGCCAGCAGGTGCAGTGCCACCAGCGCCGGGAACAGCAGCAGCACAGCCCGGGTGAGCACGGCAACACCGAACAGCGCCCCCACCAGCGCCAGGGCCGCCGCCGGCACCCGCTGCGACCGGGCGGCCGGCAGCACATGCCGCAGGTACAGCCACAGCGCCCCCGTCACCAGGAACAGATACAGCGTTTCGGTCAAAATCCAGCCGGTCATTTGCACCAGCGAGGGCATAACCGCCAGCACGCCGGCCACCACCACCCCGGCCGCATACCGGCCGCTGAGGCAGATGGCGCTGTGGGCGGCAAAATAACACAGCGCCACGCCCAGCAGCGCCTGAAGCATAAAAATGACGCGGGTGGCGGCGGCATCCGGCAGGAACATTTGCGGCAGCCCCACCAGCACCAGGTAGGCCGGCGCACCGGGCAGCACTTCGATATAAAAGGTGATGCCGCGAATGCTCCCATGCGGCTGGCCGCTCATCAGCCCCCAGCCGTTGGCCATGTACCAGGCTTCATCGCCGCCGCTGGCCGGGGTATAGGGGCGCAGCGGATCACGCTCCAGCGCGACGGCCAGGCGCAGCAGCAGCGCCAGCAGCAGCAGCCAGGGCAGGGGCCGGCGCAGCGCGGCCATCAACGCGCCTCCGGCGCAAAACGCCAGAACGACAGGCCGCCCGGCAGCGTCGTCACGAGTTGAAAACGCTCATCCGGCACCTGCCCGCTGAACACTTCATCCAGGGCCGGGCGGGCGGTGGGGGCCAGCACATAATCAATGTGGTAGCGCCGCGCCACGGCCAGCACGGCTTCGCGGTCATCGCGCGGGGTCATCACCGATTGCAGGCCGTAAAAACGCATCATGAAGGGGTCGCGGGTCATCAGCCGCATCTGGCCATCGCCGGTGACATCCGGGAGCTGCTGCGCGGTGGTGACAATTTGCTGTGAATAGGCCAGATAATCGCGCAGGAACTGTGCATCCAGCCGCACCGCATCCACCGCGAAGGCGGCCAGCAGGCTCAGCGTGAGGCCCATCACGCCGTAGCGCAGCCGGCGATCCGGCACGGCCTGCTCCAGAGCATAGCCGGCCAGGGGCAGCAGCAGCGGGATGAGCGCCAGATAGGCCTTTTTAAAGCTGCCGCCCTGGCTTTTCATGGGGATGAGGACGGGGTAAAACACCAGCAGCCCGCCGAGCAAAATGAGCACCGGGGCGATGGCCCATCCCCGCGCTGCGTCGCGCCGGGCCAGCAGCAGCAGCAGACCGCCCCCCACCGCCACCGGCAGCAGCATGTCCAGCGACACCACCATCGTTTTCAGGGCGGCGGCCAGTTCAAACAGGCGCTTGCTGATGAGCTGCGCCGGCGTTTGCGATTGCAGCAGCGTCGTCAGGGTAAAATCGTCGTCGTAGGCGAAATGCTCATCATGATCGGTGAGGAAAAACATGCGGCTGAGGTGCGGCGTGGTGGGGGTACCAAAAAGCTGTTGATTCCGCAGCAGCCAGGGCGCGACGGTGAGCAGAGCCAGCAGCAGCCCGGCCGCGCTCCACAGCAGCAGCCGCCGGTGCAGCCGCCGCTGCCAGGCCAGCCCGGCCAGCAGCACGATGACCATGGGCAGCAGCAGCGCGGCATCGCT
>JALOOI010000035.1 GCA_025454495.1 Anaerolineae bacterium | reverse complement strand
ATGCCGGCGGCCAGCACGGCCAGCGGCAGGTAGTTCGACTCCTCTTTCACCCGCACGGCTTTCAGCTCCTGCGAGGTCGTCTTGCGAATTTCGGAGGTGATGTCGGTGTGATAATTCATCATAAGGCACCTGCCAGTTTTATGTTAAAGAACGATGGGTCTTCTGCCATATTCACGGCCACTTTATCTTTTTATCATAACATACATTGCGCTGCACAGCACCCACGGCACGAAAAAAAACGCTGCAAATCGGCGTGCCGGCCCGGCCGCGCCGCCCGCTGCAACCGGAAGTGTTCCTAATACGTACATGAGAAGGATCAAACCCGTCGGTAGACTCAGGGTATAATGAGGCTGCCAGTAACCAGAGGACAAACCCATGCGCGTCATTGTTCATACCGGCAAAGGCGGTGTCGGCAAAACCAGTATTTCCGCCGCAACAGCGCTGCGCTGTGCTGAACTTGGGCTTAAGACCATCGTCATTAGCACGGATACCGCCCACAGCCTGGGCGATGCTTATGACAAAGAAATCGGGCCGGAGCCGGTGCTGCTGGCCCCGAATTTGTGGGCACAGGAAATTGATGCCCGCTACTCGATGGACAAATACTGGGGCAAAGTGCAAACCTACATGGCCGCCCTCTTCAGCCGCCAGGGGGTGGAGGATGTCGTCGCCGAAGAAGTGACCATCCTGCCCGGCCTGGAAGAAGGGGCCTCGCTGCTGTGGATCAACGAGTATTTCAGCCAGAACGAATATGATGTGCTGATCGTGGATGCCGCCCCCACCGCCGAAACGATCCGCCTGTTGAGCCTGCCGGACGTAACGCGCTGGTGGCTGGAGCGCTTCCTGCGGCTGACGCGCGGCATCAAAGTGGTGAAAGACACGGTGAAAAGCGTTCGCAACGTCTTCAGCCGCAAACAGCAGAGCGAAGACGAAGAAGATGCTGATGCGTGGGACCAGGTGGAAAAGCTGTTCGACATGCTGGAAGGCGTGCGCCAGCTTTTGACCAACCCCGAATTCGCCAGTATGCGCCTGGTGGTGAACCCGGAGCGCATGGTCATCAAAGAGACGCAGCGCACCTATACCTACCTCAACCTGTATGGCTATGCCACCGATGCCGTGCTGGTGAACCGCCTGATCCCGGAACAGGTGACAGACCCGTTCTTTGACGGCTGGAAGCAGCGCCAGAAGACCAATCTGCAATTTGTGACGGAAGCCTTCGGCGGGCTGCCGGTGCTCACCGCGCCCATGTTCGGCGAGGAGATGGGCGGGCTGGAAGGCCTGCGCCGCCTGGCGGATACGCTGTATGGCGATAAAGACCCGTCGCAGCGGCTGTTCGATGGCCAGACGCACCGCATCGAAAAAGTGGACAATGCCACCGATGGCACGCGCTATGTGATGCACGTGCCGCTGGGCTTCGCCTCCAAAGACAATATGGATCTGTATCGCTCCCGCGATGAAATTACGCTGCGCGTGGGCCCCTACCGCCGGAATATCGTCCTGCCGGCGGCGCTGCACGATCTGGAACTCGAAGCCAAATTTGAGGCCCCTAACCTGCATGTACGATTCTTCAAAGCCGACGATACCACCCGCAAAAACGGCAAGTGAGGTCGGGCCCCCGCCCGCCGGGGGCCCGGTTCCGCGGGATACCGCCGCCACCAGCGCCGGGGCTGTGCCCGACGACGGAGCCGCCCCGGTCAATGGCCGTGCGGCACCTTCGTCGGGCAGCGCCGATTTTGTCATTCCGCCCTCGGCCGGTAAACGCATCCCCATTCCCCTTCGGCCGCCGGCCGCCGGCACTGCGCCGGTGCCGCCGGCCCCGGTGACTGGCAGCGCCGCCAACGGCAGTGCGCCGGTGAATGGCAGCACCGTCAATGGCAGCACCACCACGCGCCGCGCCGCCGGCAAGGTGCCCGTGCTGGCCGCCGAAACCCGCCCGGCCCCCGCCAGAGTCCCCGGCACCAGAAAGCCGGCCAGCCCGCCGCCGCCCGCCACCCCGGCCACGGGCACGGGCATGGCGGCCATGCTGCCGGATGTGATGGCCGTGGGCCGCCCGGCGCAGCACGGGCACAGCCACGCCGAAACCATCGAAACGCAGGTGAACCGGCTGCGCCCCAAAACCCTGCGGATGCAGGTACGCTTTGTGCGGACGCTGGTCTTTGCGCTGTGGCTGTTCGGGCGGCTCATCTTCTGGCAAATTTATGTCGCCCGCTTCTTCCCGGAACTGGTCAACCGGCGCAACGTGCAGCGCTGGCGTAAATACGCCCGCCAATTTCGCCGCTTCGCCATCCAGATGGGCGGCGTGATGATTAAAGCCGGCCAGTTCGCCTCCACCCGCGCGGACATTCTGCCGGAAGAAGTGATCGCCGAGCTGGCCAGCCTTCAGGATGAAGTGCCCACCATCCCCTACAAATTCATCCGGGCGGTGCTGGAGCGCGAACTGGGGGCCATCGCGGAGCGTTACGATTACATCCAGCCCGAACCGATTGCCGCGGCCTCGCTGGGGCAGGTGCATCGCGCACAGCTCAAAAATGGCGATAAAGTCGTCGTCAAAGTGCAGCGGCCCGGCATCCGCGAGGTGGTGTATACCGATATGGCCGCGCTGTTCATCGTGGCGCGGGTGGCCATGCGCTTCGGGTTCGTGCGGCGGCGGGCGGACATGGTGGCGCTCTCCGAAGAATTCGGGCGGGTGCTGCTGGAAGAAATTTCCTACAACATCGAAATGCAGCACGCCCGGCGCTTTCACCGGATGTATGCCCAGGATATGGGCGTGTACATCCCCACCATTTACGAAGAACATTCCACCGATTTTGTGCTGACCATCGAAGATGTGACCACGCTCAAAATCAACGATTATGAAGCGCTCCAGGCGGCCGGCATCAGCCGTAAGGAAGTGGCGCGGCGGCTGATGGATACCTACATGAGCCAGATTTTTGAGGAGCGCTTCTTCCATGCCGACCCCCACCCCGGCAATCTGTTCATCTACCCGCTGCCGGTGGATGACCTGGATACTTACCTGAGCGCCGGCGGCGGCCGGCCGTTTTACCTCATCTTCATTGATTTTGGCATGACCGGCGTGCTCACCCGCGAACTGGTGCAGGGCCTCATCAACACGCTGACGGCCGTCATCACCCGCGATGCGCGGCGGCTGGTTAAATCCTACCAGGAATTAGGCTTCCTGCTGCCGGGGGCAGATACGCGCCGCATCGAAGAAGCCACCGCGGTGGTCTTTGAGCAGGTGTGGGGGATGAGCGTGGCGGATATGACCAGCATGGATTTTACCGTCGTGCAGAATATCGGCCGGGAATTTAACGACCTGCTGTACGATATGCCCTTCCGCGTGCCGCAGGATTTCATCTACCTGGGGCGGACGGTGGGCATCCTCACCGGCATGGCCACCGCGCTGGACCCGGAATTTAACCCGTGGACAGAAATTCAGGTCAATGTGCAAAAGCTCATCGTCGCCGACCAGGAGACGAATGTTTTTGAAGAAGTGGGCCAATGGCTGAGCGAGCCATTTCGGGCGCTGTTTGCCGGGGATGTGGCGGGCTTCTGGCAGGGAATGCTGGCGCTGGTGAAACGGTTTCAGCAGCCCGACAAAGTGGAGCTGCTGCTGCAAAAGCTGATGGATGGGGATGTGGCGCTGGTGACGAAACTAAGCCCGCAGAACCGGCGACAGCTTGAACGGCTGGAGATTCAGGGGCAGCGCACCACCCGCGCCATCATCTTCGCCACGTTGATGCTGATGGGCACGCTGTTTTACACCAGCGGCGACAGCGGCCTGGCGCTGCTGATGTATGCCGGCGGCGGGGTGGCGGCCCTGGCGATGATCTTCATCCGCCAGTGAGGGCGGCGCTCAGTCCAGCTTCACTTTGACCTTGGTTTTGCCGGTGGTGGGCTGGCGCGGTTCTTCCGGCTTCGGTTCTTCCGCCGGCTCTTCCACTTCGGCCTCCACCACTTCGGGTTCTTCTTCCTTCTCGCTGATCTTCTTCAGCTCATCGATGGTGGCATCCACCAGCACACGGAAACCTTTGGCGAATTCGCGGCTGGCTTCGGTGGCGTGTTCCTTAAAGCCGGGGGGCAGCAGCGCATCCAGCGCTTTGGCGGTTTCTTCCAGCGCCCGCCGCTGATGATAGAAAAAACGCTCCATCGGTGTCCCGGCGGCTTCGTCGTCGGCTTCCACAGTGACGTTCACTTTGATTTCGGTTTCGTTCTCTGGCATGATTCTGATTTCCTTATCAGGACCTGGACAGGTTTAGTATACTATACGTGTGCGCCTGGCAGAAGTTGCGGCCGGGTGGCGCTAATAGCCGGTGTCGCGGTTGATGCGGTTGAGCAGCGGTTTTTTCTCCAGGTACAGCCGCACATTCTCCAGGAACAATTCCAGCCCTTTGTCGTTGTAGGTGCTGCTGTTACCGGCGCAGTGCGGGCTGATGATGACATTCTCCATCTGCCACAGCGGGCTGCTGGCCGGCAGCGGCTCCTGCTCGAACACGTCCAGCGCGGCCCCGCCAATGGTGCCCTGCTGCAAGGCTTCGATCAACGCGGCTTCGTCCACCACTTCGCCCCGCGCCACATTGATGAGGACGGCAGTGGGTTTCATGGCCTTCAGCACACTGGCATTGATGAGGTGGCGCGTTTGCGCCGTCAGCGGCGTAATGACGGCCACATAATCGCAGTCGCGCACCATGGTCGCCAGCGCTTCCGGCGGGTAAATGCGCTCTGGCAGGTCGCCGGCCGGGTCGCCGGTGCCGGCCGGGGCATATTCGCCGGGGTTCTCGGCCGGCTGCATCACATTGCGCTTGCTGGCCAGGATGGTCATGCCGGCGCTGTGGGCCAGCCGGGCCAATTCCCGTCCGATGCTGCCATACCCCACGATGCCCAGAGTTTGCCGGTGCAGGTCGCCGGGAGCAAAAAAGCTGTGCCGGTCTTTGCGCCATTCCGCCCGGCGCTGCATCTCGAACATGCGCGGCAGCTTAAAATGAAAGGCCAGCAGCATCATCAGGCAGTACTGAGCAAGCTGGCGGGTGTGGATGCCGCTGGCGGAGGTGAGCGTAATATCCTCCGCTTTGATGATGCGCTCGTTCAGCACATGCTCCACCCCGGCCGTATGCAGTTGAATCCAGCGCAGGCGCGGAGCCTGTTCCGGCACGGGCAGGCGGTGCAGCGTGTATAAAATTTCCGTCTCGGCCCAGGCCGCATCGGGCACGTCCGGGTAATGGCGCGTGACCACCAGCCGCGGCGACAGCGCCTGCACGCGCTCCACCTGCTCATCGGTAACATTGATGCACAGCGTAACTTTGATTTTATCGTGCCCGTCGGTCATGAGTGCGTCCTGAATGTGGCGTAGCCGCCAGGGTTATCCTGTGTTAAAGTATCCAGATATTACCACACGACAGCGTCTCCAGCGTGATCCACCGGTTACAACAGGCCAATTTGGGGCGGGCCTGTCTATCTCGCCGGGGACATGTGCCGGAACGCTGCTCACCCGCAGAGAGGGAAGCTATGGGGTTGCTGGATGGCAAAGTCGCGCTCATTTTCGGCGTGGCCAATAAGAATTCGATTGCCTGGGGCGTGACGAAAGCCTTCGCCGATGCAGGCGCAACAATCTGCCTCAATTATGGTGGCGAACCCCTGAAACGCCGGGTGGAACCGCTGGCGGCCGAGGTCAACTGCTCGGTGCTGGAAGAATGCGATGTGCAAAAAGATGACCATCTGGACAACATCTTCCAGCAAGTGCAGGCCAAACACGGCAAACTGGATATTCTGGTGCATTCGGTGGCCTTTGCCCGCCGCGAAGACCTGGGCGGCCGCTTCATTGATATTTCCCGCGAGGGCTTCGCCCAGTCCATGGACATCAGCGCCTACAGCCTGGTCGCCATGGCCAAACGGGCCGAACCCCTGATGACCGCCGGCGGCAGCATCATGAGCATGACCTACTACGCCGCCGAAAAGGTGATCCCGGATTATAACGCCATGGCGGTTTGCAAAGCCGCGCTGGAAATTATGACCAAATACCTGGCGGCGGATATGGGCTTTAAGGGGATTCGCGTGAATGCCATCAGCGCCGGGCCCATCAAGACGCTGGCGGCGGCGGGCATCCCCGGCTTCCGTGACCTGCTGCGCCATTTTGATATGGTGGCCCCGCTGCGTAACAGCGTTACCCCGGAGGAAGTGGGCCAGGCGGCGCTGTTTTTGGCTTCGGACATGGCGAAGATGATTACCGGCGAAATTATGCATGTGGATGCCGGCTACAACGTGCTGGGGATGACGGCCCCGCGCGAAGAACTGAAGCCCAAAGACGAAGCGTAACGCGGCGGGCCCGGCCGGGTGCCGGGCCCTGCTCAGGACTCTTGCAGCGCGGCATCCACCGCCGCCCGCAGCCCGTCGTACTGCACCGGCGGGCCCGCCACCGGCTTCAGCACGCTCAGCGCCACGCTCTTCTGGGTGGGAAAGCGCCGGTTAAGCACCGCCGTGCTGACCACGTAAAAATGCCAGGCCGCGGTGCTGGTGATACTGCGCTGCTGCGGGTCTTGCTCCGCGTACAGGCAGAAGACGTAACAATCCGAATGGCGGGCTTTTACGCCGGCGGCATCCCCGGTCACGGCGGCATCCTTCACTTTTGCGGCGATGTCATAGCGAATGGTGGATAATTTCTGGGGCTGCCACGATTGCAAATAACCGGAGGCTTTCACTTCAATTCGCCGGCCGCCATACGTTAAATCCCAGGCATTCCATTCAATGCGCGGCGCGTCCAGCAGGCCCAGGGCCGCGCCGACGAGAAATTCAGCAAAAATGCTGCGCGTGGTGTTGTTGAGGATGTCCGAATAGGCCCACGCCCAGAAATCGCCCACGGTGAGCGCGGTGCCGCCGACGGGATGCGCAAAGGTTAATTTGTCCATGCGGGGTATCCTGATGAGCGCGGCCGGCGCAGTGCTGCGCCGGCCGGCGTGGTTGCTGAACCGGCTTATGGCGTTTTACGGCGGTTGCGGCGTGCCCGCAGCGTTTCGGCCAGGCCGGCCGCCAGCAGCGCTTTGATGAAGTCGTACAGGATGAAGGGCGCGACCCCGCGGGCCACCGCCGTCAGCAGGTCGCGCCCGGTGTACAGCATCAGGTGCGTCGCGCCGAACAGGTAGATGACGGCCACGCCCACCAGCCCGGCCAGCCAGCGCTGCCACAGCCGCGTGCCGGCGCGTTCCGTCAGGTAGCCGGTGACGGCCGCCCCCACCACAAAGCCGACCAGGTAGCCGCCGGTGGGGCCGAAGAAGGCCGCCGCCCCCAGCATGTTGGTATCCACCGGCAGCCCGGCGGCAATCAGCCCCACATAAGCAAGCTGGCTGAGTGCGCCATCCCGTGCGCCCAGCACCATCCCCGCCAGCAGCGTGGCGAAAACCTGCATGGTGAACGGCACGCCGGTGCCGGTTTCAATCCGCAGGCGGGCGCTGACAATGGTCAGCAGCGTAAAAGCCAGAATCCAGGCAGCGCGAATGAGCAGCGCACGACGTGGAAGAGAGAGAGTTTGCTGCATGGTAAACATCCTTTCTATAGCGATGCGGGGCGGCCGCGCCGGCCCGAAAAAACAGCCACTTTTAATTATCCCGCCTACAAACGATTGTCCGGGGTCGGCTCCACGATGATCTCCTGGAGCGTGAATACGCGCTTTTCGCCATCCATGTGCAGCGATTCCACCAGCGTGACCTGGGTGCCCATGCCGCCCAGGACGTAGCGCGTCATAAAGCGATCTACCTCCTGGTTATTGCGAAAATACTTGAGGCGGATTTTAGGGTCTTTCAGCACCAGCAGGCGCTGGCAGCGGGCGAAATGTTTGCCGCGCAGTTCTTCCAGCAGTTGATCGCGTTCCTGTTTGTTCAAATAGGCCATCGTGCGTCGTTCTCCTTGGGTTCCGGGCAGGCTGCGGCCATGCACAGGGTCAGCGGGCGGGCGGCGCGGGGTGTGAATTGCGGCCGTCGCGCCCAATCACCGTATATCTGATTTTTAATGACTGTGCCATAATTGTAGCAATCTCAGGTTGAATTGCTATAAGCAAGCTGCGCCATGACCGACATTTATTCCATCACCGGCATCACCGCCTACCTGCGTACCCTGCTGGAAAACAATGAACTGCTCCAGGATGTGTGGGTGAAGGGCGAAATCTCCAACATGACCCGGGCCACGTCAGGACACTGGTATTTTACCGTGAAGGACAGCGGCGCACAGTTGAAGGGTGTCATGTTTAAAGCAGCCGTTCAGCGCCAGAGTTTTGAGCCGCAGAACGGCGACAGCGTGCATTTGCACGGTCGCTTAAGCGTGTATGAAGCGCGGGGCGAATACCAGCTTTACGCTGACGAAATCCAGCGGGCCGGCGGCGTGGGCGACCTGTACGCGCAGTTTGAAGCGCTGAAGCAGCGCCTGGCGGCCGAAGGGCTGTTCGACGACAGCCGCAAGCGCCCCCTGCCGGCCCGGCCGCGCTGCCTGGGCGTGGTCACCTCGCCGGATGCGGCGGCCTTCCAGGATGTGCGCCGGGTGCTGGCACAGCGTTTTCCGCTGGCGCTGGTGCTGCTCAGCCCCACCCCGGTCCAGGGTGCCGAAGCCCCCGCGCAGATTGTGCGGGCCATCGAACGGCTGAACCATCACGGGCAGGCGGACGTGCTGCTGGTGTGCCGGGGCGGGGGCAGCATCGAGGATTTGTGGAGCTTTAACGATGAACGGGTGGCGCGGGCCATCGCCGCCAGCCGCATTCCGGTCATCAGCGGGGTGGGCCACGAAACGGATTTCACCATCGCCGATTTTGTGGCCGATGTCCGCGCCCCCACGCCGTCGGCCGCGGCGATGCTGGCCACGCCTGACCGTGCCGATCTGGAAACCGCGCTGCGCGGGCTGGATGACGCGCTCACCTGGCACCTGGACACCCATCTCAGCGCGGCCCGCGCCGACCTGAACGGGCTGCGCCAGAGCCTGCGCTATCATTCACCTGCGCGCCAGGTGAACACCGCCCGCCAGCGGCTGGATGACCTGGAGGCCCGCGCCCGGCAGAGCCTGGCCCACCGGCTGGCGCTGCACCGGGAACGCCTGCACGCCCGCAGCGCCGCGCTGCACGCGGCCAGCCCGGCGGCCATCCTGGCCCGCGGCTATGCCATCATCACCCGCAGCGACGACGGTCAGCCGGTCACGTCTGCCCGCGGGCTTAAACCGGGCACCGGCATCACCCTGCGCCTGCGCGATGGTGAAGCGCCGGCCCGCATTGAGGATAAGGACTCCCATGAGCGCTACAAACGAACTCTCTTTTGAACAGGCCTACGCCGAACTGGAAGACGTGGTGCGGCGGCTGGAAGCCGGCACCCTGCCGCTGGCCGAAGCCGTGACCCTGTATGAACGCGGGCAGCAGCTCAGCGCCCGCTGCCAGGCGCTGCTGGATAGTGCCGAACTGCGCATTCAGGCGCTGGCGGAGGATGGCAGCACCACGCCCCTACAGCCCTAACGCCCGCTTTAAAATGGCATCGCGGACGGTATCCGGGGCCAGGCGGCGCAGCAGCAGCAGCCCCTGCACGGCCGCGCCGGGGGCGTAGCGCGTCTTTGGCCGCCGGGCCGTCAGCGCATGGACGATGCAGGCAGCGATCACTTCCGGCGGCAGGGCCTGCCGGGCCTGGGCCCGCAGCGCCTGCGCCATCCCCGCGTACAGCCGCGCATACAGCCCGCGCACGGCTTCCGGGGCGGCCGCCTGGCTCTGTTCCAGCAGGCGGCCCATGTCGTCGGTCATGGGGGTGGCAATCGCGCCCGGCTCAATGACCGCCACGTGAATTTGCCAGGCGGCCAGTTCCAGCCGCAGCACATCGGAGAGGGCCTCCAGCGCGTGCTTGCTCATGCTGTACGCGCCCAGGACGGGCATGGCCACCTGCCCCATCAATGAACTGACGTTGACGATGCGCCCGCCGCCGGTTGCCCGCAGCAGCGGCAGCAGCGCCTGCAACACCTGCACATGCCCGAACAGATTCACGTCAAACTGGCGTTTGAGCGCGGCCACGCTCAGCGTTTCCAGCGGCCCCGGCACCTGAATACCGGCATTGTTGACGATGCCATGCAGGCCCTCATGGCCCACCTGGCGGCGGATGTCGTCCGCGGCGGCCTGCACGGCCGCGGCATCGGTAATATCCAGCGGCAGCGGCACCAGCCGGCCCGGGGTGGCCGCCGCCAGCGCCGCCAGGTCGGCATCGGGCAGCGCGGCCGCAAACACCCGCCAGCCGTCGGCCGCGAGCTGCTGCGCCGCCACCCGCCCGATGCCGGAGGACGCGCCGGAGATAAACACAGAGCGCATCTCAGCCTCCCGGCCACCATCGACTGCACAGGCAGAGCCGAACACCCGTCGCCACCTTCAGCCGGGGCGGGCGGCGGCGGGTTACTGCCATGTCAGCGGGATCAGCGGCTTCTGGAACACGCGGTCGCGCTGCGCCAGCGAGGCCTGCCAGGCCGGCAGCAGCGGGAACACCAGTTCCGCCACCCGGTAAGCTTCTTCCAGGTGGGGATAGCCGGAGAGAATGAACGTTTCAATGCCCAGGGCATGGTATTCCCGCAGGCGTTCCGCCACCTGCTCCGGGTTGCCCACCAGCGCCGTCCCCACGCCGATATTCACCAGGCTGATGCCGGCCCACAAATTCGGGCTAACTTCCAGCGCATCGCGGCCGCTGCTGCCGTTGCTGCCCAGGGTTTGCATCCGCTTCTGCCCCACCGAATCAAAACGGTTGAGCTTCTCCTGATGCGCCCGAATTTTGTCTTCATCCACATAGCGCAGCAGGTCATTCGCGGCCCGCCAGGCTTCGTCTTCCGTCTCCCGCACGATCATATGCAGGCGAATGCCGGCGCGAATGCTGCGCCCGTGCGCGGCGGCCGCCTGGCGCACCGTGTTCAGTTTCTCGGCGATCATGGACGGCGGCTCGCCCAGGGTTAAATAAGTATCAATGTGCTTCGCCGCGACTGCGATGCCGGCGGGCGAAGAACCGCCAAAATACAGCGGCGGGTGCGGCATTTGCACCGGCGGATGCACCAGTTTACCGCCCTTAATGCGTAAGTGCTGCCCCTCAAAATCGACCGTTTGGCCGGTAAATAAGTCGCGCCAGATGGTTAAAAATTCATCGGTGACGGCGTAGCGCTCATCATGGGTGAGGAAGGTGCCATCGCCGGCCAGCTCCTGCGGGTCGCCGCCGGTGATGATATTGAGCAGAATGCGCCCGCCGGACAGACGATCAAAGGTGACGGCCATCCGCGCGGCCAGCGTGGGCGACAGGCTGCCGGGCCGCACGGCGATTAAAAATTTCATGCTGTGCGTCAGCGGGATGAGCGAGGAAGCCAGCACCCACGAATCTTCGCAGCCCGCGCCGGTGGGCAGCAGCGCCCCGGCAAAGCCGAGCGAATCAATCGCCTGGGCCACCGTGGCCAGATAGGCATGGCTGGTGTTGCGGCGGGTGTGGGCCGTGCCCAGAAAGCGGGTATCCCCGTGGCCCGGAATAAACCATAAAAGCTCCATCGCCTGCACTCCCTTCTATTATGTAATCTTGCTACAGCGCCGGCAGCAGCCGGGCGAACAGAGCCAGCGTGTGGTGCAGCCCGGTTTCGGCGGCGCTGTCAGTAAAGCGCACCGATCCAGCCGCGTCACGCTCATACTGCCCATCGGTGACATAGACCCCGGCCGGGATGACGGCCGCGCCGAGCGCGAACAGCACCGGCTTCAGCGCATAATCCACTGCCAGGCTGTGCGCCGGTGAGGCACCGCTGACCAGCGGCAGCACTATTTTACCGCTGAATGCCCCGGCCGGCAGCACATCCAGCAGGGCTTTGAGGATGCCGGTGTAAGCGGCTTTGTAAACCGGCGTGGCCAGCACGATGCCCCGCGCCGCCGCCACCTGGTCAAAGACCGGCCGCAGCGAGGGCCCTGGCTGCGCGAACAGCAGTTCCGCCGCATCCAGATCGCGCACGGCCAGCCGCTGCGTGGCCAGCCCCTGCGCCGCCAGCCAGTCCGCGCAGTACGCCAGCAGCGCCCACGAGCGCGAAGGCTGCGCCGGGCTGCCGGAGATCAACAAAATATCGGTCATGAGGGTTCCTCCGGGTCACGTTTAGCGGGTTTAAGCGCCTGCAACCGGGCATATTCCGGCCGCTGTTTGTAAAAGTCGTCCAGCGGGTAACAGCCGGAGACCAGGCCATTACGCGGCGCGGTGGTGCAATCGCTGAAGGTGCGGCACAGCCGTTTACGCTGCAACGCCGCCCCGGCCAGCACATCCGCCGGCAGGTCAGGATAGCTGAGCACCATACGCCCCAGGCCAATGGCATCGGCCAGTCCCTGGCGGATGACCGCCTGCGCCACCGACGGCAGCCACTCCTGCAAATACGAATAGCCAGAGCCGACGAACAGCAGATCCGGGTGCGCGTGGCGCAGCGCAGCCGTCACGTTGATCTGGCGGGCCACCCCCACCAGCGGGTCTTCCGGCGGCTGGTAGCCATCCGAAGGCGGGAACAGCGCCGGCCGCTGGATGTGCGGGTTGTAGTACGGGCTGCCGGCCGTCACGCACACCAGCCGAATATCCAGCGTGGCCAGCAGGTCTAAAAAGGCATGGACTTCGGTCAGGTCCAGGCCGGTGCCGCTGCCATCGCCGCCAAAAGCGTAGGGATACCCGCCGGCATACGCTTCCGGGATGCCGGTACGTTCCGGGCCCGGCTTAAACGGCAGCCAGTCAAACGCGCTCAGCCGCACCGCCACCTGCAACCCCGGCGCAGCCTGGCGAATGCCGGCCGTGACCGCCCGCAGGAAGCGGGTACGATTGTCCAGGCTGCCGCCATAGCGCCCAGGGCGATCCACCGCGCTCAAAAATTCATGGCCCAGGTAGCCGTGGCAGTGCTTGATATCCACAAACTGAAAGCCGGCCTGCTGCGCCAGCACCGCCGACTGCACAAAGCGCTCAATCAGCGCGTCGATCTCGTCATCGCTCAGCAGCGCGGCAGCGCTCTCCAGGTGAAATTTGCGATCCAGCAGCGGGTGCCGGTACAGCACGCGCGGCTCCAGGCGTTGACCGTGCGGCCGGGCGAAGCGGCCGGAATGCGTCAGTTGCAGCCCCACCAGCAGATCATCCACCCGGCCGAAGCGCGCCTGGTGGGCGGCCACCAGCGTGTCACGCAGGGCGGCCAGGTCGGCCACGGTATCGGCATTCAGCAGAAGCTGGTTGGGGTTGGCGCGGCCTTCCGGCTGCACGGCCACCGCCTCGCCACCCCAGATGAGCTTTGCGCCGGAAAGGCCGAACCGCTCCCAGCGCCGCCGGGTGAGGTCGGTCGGGCGGCCGTCGGGCGTGCCATCCCACCCTTCCATGGGCAGGATGCAAAAACGATTGCCGATGTGGCCGCCGGCGAAGGCCAGCGGCTGCGCCAGCGGCGACTGCGGGCCGGTGATGAGCGTATCATCCAGCGGCAGCGCGGCCCCGGCGGCGGCTGCATACTCGCGGAAGGCGGCCGGGGTGCGTAATTGTGCCAGGCGGGTATATTTCATACCAGCAGCGCCTCCAGCCGCGTCAGAATATCGCGCAGGATGGGCACATCGCTGTCCGGGCGGCGCGGTGCGCCGGGCGGCGTGGCTTCACTGCCGATCCAGCCGCGCAGTTGCAGGAACTGCGCCGCACTGTGGCGATAGGCCGGCACCGGCGCACGAAAGGTGAAGCAGCCCAGGTATTGCAGCACATCGTTCAGCGCGTAAAAGCCGGCATCCTGCGCCGCCCACAGCGCATCCCGCCGGGCGAAAGCGTCCGGGGCGAAGGTGCTCAGCCCCAGCAGATAATCGCTGCCGTACATCACCATATCCACCGCCAGATCGTTGCCGGTATACACCTTAAACGACGGCCGCAGCGCATCCCGCAGG
The DNA here is from genome assembly GCA_025454495.1 of Anaerolineae bacterium. Lineage (GTDB taxonomy): Bacteria > Chloroflexota > Anaerolineae > Aggregatilineales > Phototrophicaceae > JALHOR01. Next base: position 10,350 of record JALOOI010000035.1, on the reverse strand, counting down.
CGCAGCCGCTGCCATTCCAGGTCACGCCGCAGCGAAGAATGCTTCGCGCCCAGGCACTGCGGCAGCGACAGCAGCCCGGCGAACACCTCCAGGCTGTAAATTTTGCCGAAAGGCACGAACATCGTCCCCAGTTCAAAAGCGATGAAGCGCGGGCAGTCCTGCGCCAGCCGCTGATAACTGGCGATGATCGCCTCATCGGGCTGATCGGTCAGCCCCCAGGAGGGGAACAGGATGGGTGTACCGCCGCAGGCGAGAATTTGCTCGATCTGGCGTTGATAGGCCGCCGCATCAAACGCCGCCCCCGGCGCATCGGCCACATAGGCCCCGGCGACGAATTCGCCGCCGCCCAGGGTGGCCTGCGTCAGGCGCAGCACCTCGCGCCGGGTGGCTTCATCAATCAGGCTGGCATAGCCGGTATCCATGTTCACGGCCGGCACAAGGCCCGCCGCTGCCGTCCGGTGGATGTGGGCCGTCAGCCCATCATAGTCGATGCGGCCATCGGGATGAAACGGGAGCAAAATGGCGGAAATCCCGCTGATGACGCGCCCCGGCCGCAGCATGGCCGGAGGGTCGATCGGGAGCGTGGTGATGGCGGACATACAAAAACCCTTTCGCTAACACTATTTTTTTCAGCGCTGCCCACGGCGGCTTCAGCCGGCAGCCACTTCCGCATGGCGAAAACAGTCCAGCAGATGATCGTTCACCATGCCCACCGACTGCATAAACGCATAGCACACCGACGGCCCCACAAACTTAAAACCGCGCTTTTTCAGCGCTTTGCTCATGGCTGCCGCAGCAGGCGTGGCACCGGGTACCTCCGCCAGCGTTGACCAGTGGTGGGTGATGGGCCGGTGATCCACAAATTGCCAGATGTAATGATCGAACCCGCCAGGCTGCGCGTGCAGTTCCAGGTAAGCGCGGGCGTTGCCGATGGTGGCTTCGATCTTCGCGCGGCTGCGGATGATGCCGGTATCGGCCAGCAGCGTGGTGATCTTCGCTTCATCGTAGCCGGCGATGGCAGCGGCATCAAACGCATCGAAGGCGCGGCGGAAATTTTCCCGCTTCCGCAGGATGAGTATCCAGCTTAAACCGGCTTCCATCGTCTCCAGCACCAGCATCTCGAACAGGCGGGCATCATCATGCAGCGGCACGCCCCATTCTTCATCATGATAGCGGATGTTGAGTGGATCGTTCAAACACCAGCGGCAGCGCGGGCGCGAATCGGGTGACATCTTCTTCTCCTGTGCGTTGACAGATGCGGCAGCTTCGGGAACAATGACCCCATCACCGGTAGAGGCGGCGGGATGAACGGGCGTATCCTGTATATCGAAGACAACGATCACCATATTGATATTGTGCGGCGTATTTTAACGGCCGAGCATTACGATTTTTACGCGGCCCGTCATGCCCTGGAGGGGCTGGCACGGGCGCGGGAACTGCTGCCCGATCTCATTCTATCCGATATCAATATGCCGGAGGTCAGCGGGGTGGAACTGGCCCGGCAGATGAAAAATGACCCCGCCCTCAGCGCGATTCCACTGGTGGCCGTCACCACCAACACCATGCACGGCGACCGGGAATATTACCTGCGGACCTTCTTCGCGGCCTACGTCCCCAAACCCATCATCCGCAGCGAACTGCTGCACGTGGTGCGGCATTTGCTGCGTAAAAGCTAAGGCTCAGGCGGCCGCCGTCAGCGGCAGGACGATGGTGAACACGCTGCCCTGGCCGATCTCGCTGTGTACGTCAATGCGCCCCTGGTGCTTTTCGATGATGGCGCGGGCGATGGCCAGGCCCAGGCCGGTGCCCTCAATTTTGCGATTCTGCGTGTTCTTCACCCGGTAAAATTTGTCGAACAGGTGCGGCAGGTCTTCGGCGGCGATGCCATGCCCGGTATCGTGGATGTGCAGCCGGAAGCTGTCCGCGCTCACCTGCGATTCGATACGCACGGTGCCGCCGGCATCGGTATATTTGACGGCGTTAGAGATGAGGTTATTCACCACCTGGGCGAAGCGATCCGGGTCGATGTGCAGGTGCAGCCCGGCCTCCGGCGGCACATAGTGATACACAAGCTGTTTTTGCTGTGCCGGCAGGCGGTAATTTTCCACGCAGCTTTGCAGCAGGCCGGCCACGGCCACCGCCTGCAAATTCAGCGGAATATTGCCCTCTGACCGGGCGACATCCAGCAAATCCGTCACCAGGTTCAGCATCTGGGTGGCGCTGCGCTGAATGCGGCCCACAAAATCGCGCAGTTCCGGGTCTTCAATGTCTTCCATCAGCATATCAGTGTAGCCCGAAATGACGCTGATGGGGTTTTTCAGGTCATGCGCCACGATCCGCAGCAGTTCATCTTTAAAGGTGTTCAATTCTTCGATGGCGCGGCGCTGCTGCTGGAGCATGAGGTGAAGCTGCACCCGCGCCAGCACTTCTTCCAGGTGGAAAGGCTTGGTGATGTAATCCACCCCGCCCACTTCAAAGGCTTTCACCTTGTCCTGAATATCATCCAGCGCACTGATGAAGATGACCGGCACATGGCGCGTGCGCGGGCTGGCTTTTAGCTCGCGGCACACCTCATAGCCATCTTTGCCCGGCATTCGGATGTCCAGCAGGATTAAATCGGGCAGTTCTGTTTGCACCGCTTTCAACGCCAGGTCGCCATTGATGGCCGGACGCACTTTATAATCGTGCCCGGTCAACATGCCATGCAGCACGCTCAGGTTAGCCGGGGTATCATCGACGATCAGAATATCGGGCATGGCTCAGTTACTCCACCAGTTGCTGCAACACATCAAAGCGGAATGCGCCGGTGAGATCACGCAGGGCCTGGCCGGCCGCCGGGTGCAGCGTGGCGATGGCATCGGCCGCGTCGTGGGTGGCCTGCATATCCAGTTTTTGCACCGCCTCGCGCAGGGGGTCACGCAGGGCCGGCGGCAGGCCGCGCACGAAGTCTACAGTCAGTTCAAAGGCGGCGGCTGGCGGCGCGTCCTCATCTTCGTACACAAAGCGCACGCCCAGATGCTCCACCAGCTTCTGGAAGATGACCGACTCGCGGGCCGGCTTACGGACGAAATCATCGCAGCCTTCGGACAGCACCATGGAGCGCTCATGCTCAAAGGCGCTGGCGGTGAGCGCAATGATGACGGTGGACTGCCCGCGCGTGGTGGATTTAATGCGCCGGGTGGCTTCGTAGCCATCCATCACCGGCATTCGCATATCCATCCAGATGAGCTGTGGCTGCCAGGCTTCCCAGACCTCAAGGGCCTGCTGGCCATTTTCCGCTTCGCGCACCAGGAAGCCCACCCCCTGCAACCACTGCAACATCAGGCGGCGATTTTCCCATTTATCGTCCACCACCAGGATACGGTATTCGCGGGTATCGGCCGGGTCAATCTGGCGGACGCGGGGCATTTTTTGCGTCGCCGGCATGTCAGAGGCGCTGGCCGGATCGCAGGCGACATCAAACAGGAAGACGGTGCCTTCGCCGGCCTGGCTTTTCACGTGGATGCTGCCGTCCATCAATTCCACAAACTGGCGGGTGATGGCCAGCCCCAGGCCGGTGCCCTCCTGGGAGCGCGCGCCGCTTTGCGTCTGGCTGAAGGACTGGAACAATTTGCCCAGTTCTTCCGGGGCGATGCCCTGGCCGGTGTCTTCCACTTCGCAGTACAGCCGCCGGGCCTCGTAGCGCAGCCGCAGGATCACCCCGCCTTCATCGGTAAATTTTAGCGCGTTGCCCAGCAAATTGATGAAGGTCTGGCGCAGTTTTAGCTCATCGCCGTGCATATACTGCGGCACCGATGGCTCACGCTCGATCACCAGTTGCAGGCGTTTGGCCTCTGCCCGCAGGCGGAACATCTCTTCCACCGCGGCCACGGTTTGCCACAGGTCAAACGGGGCCGGCTGGTACACGGTCTGGCCGGCTTCAATGCGCGACATCTCCAGCACGCTGTTGATGAGGTGCAGCAGATGCTCACCGCTGCGGGTGATGATGCCCAGGTTATCGCGCGCGGCGGACGGGATAGCTTTATCGCGTTCCATCAGCCGGGCGAAGCCCAGGATGGCGTTCATGGGGGTCCGCAGTTCGTGGCTCATATTGGCCAGGAACGCGCTCTTGGCGGCGCTGGCTTCTTCGGCTTTTTCGCGGGCTTCCTGCAACTGCTGCGTGCGTTCTTCCAGGCTGCGGGTGCGCTCCTGAATGCGGGCTTCCAGGTTCTCCACCAGCGATTGTAACTGCGTGGCCATATCGTTAAAGCCCACGGTGAGCGTGCCCAGTTCATCGCGGCGGCCGGTATCCGGGGCGCGGGTGGCGAACTGCCCGGCCGAAATCTGCCGGACGGACTGCGTGAGCCGGACGATGGGCCCGGAAATAGACCGGGCCACCAGCGAGGCGGCCAGCAGCACCACGATGAGCATGAGCAGCACCAGCGCCAGGGCCGTCTGTTGCAGCAGCACCACCGGGGCGAAGGCCTCGGCCGTGTCTTTTTTCACTTCCATCCCCCACCGCAGCGACGGCAAATAGCGCCAGGCGGCCACCACCTCCACCCCGCGATAATCGGTCATCACGCCTGCGCCCTGAATGCCGCGCACGGCCTGATGCACCCCGAAACGGTTATTCTCATAGGACAGGCTGCGCCGGAACGCCGCGGCGGGGTCGCTGCGCAGCGGCGCGGCGATGAGAATTTCGCGCTCGCGGCGCTCCCCCACCAGCGTTTCGCCGGTGCGGCCCAGCCCGCCATTATCCGTCACGATGTCGTACAGGGCGGTATTATTCGGCTGGATGACGATGATGCCATTCACGCGCCCTTCATCCAGCACCGGCGCGGCGATGTAGGCCACCGCCGACCCCGGCCCCAGCCGCCGAAAATCCGAAATTTCGGTGGAGATGAGCGTGCGGGCGCTGTCGGTGACGCGGGCCAGTTGCTCGTTGGGCAGCGCCAGCGTATACAGGTTCGCGCCCAGGGGTAGCTGGTCGATCAGGGTGAACAGCAGGCGGCCATCGGGCGCGACCAGCAGCACATCATCATAGCCGCCTTCTTCGGCATAGCGCTCCAGGAAAACCCGCACCCGCGCGGCGATGATATTCCCCTCCGGCGAATTGGGGTTAATGAGGCTTAGCTCGCGGAAGATGCGTACCATCTCCGGCTGGCGGGCCAGCAGCGTGACATCGCGCTGGCGCTCCACGATGAAGGTTTCGATCTGGCGGGATTTTTGGAAGGCCACACTCTGCAAACCGATGATGACCGCTTCCTGCAAGGCCTGCACCGCCGTCAGCGACGCAATGGCCGAAACCAGCAGCAGCGGCAGCAGCGCCAGCACCAGGAACCACAGCAGCAGGCGGGAACGAATGTTGAGAGAACGCAGCCGATTGAACACAGTGCCCTATCCTGGGTTAGCCCATTGATTGCCCCAGCCGGTATACAGAGCTTCCAGGAAGCGTTCCCATTCGAACACGTCGCGGAAGCCGGGGTACGGCTGCGGGCGGACTGGCGCGCCGGAAGTCCACACCACATCAAACTGGCCATCCGGGCGAATTTGGCCGATGTACACGGTTTTCCATGTGTGGCGCGTCAGCGCATCCACATACACGATGCCCGCCGGAGCGCTGAGGCTTTGATCCAGCATGGCGGTGCGGACATCGTTCACGGCGGCGGTGCCGGCCTGGCGCACGGCCTGGGCCCATAAATACACGCCCACGTAGGCCGCTTCCATGGGGTCGCCGATGACGCGCTCTGCGCCGTAGCGGGCCTGAAAGCGCTGCACGAAGGCGGCATTTTCTGGCGTGGGCAGCGATTGGAAATAATTCCAGGCGGCGTAATCGCCCACCAGCAGGCTCACATCAATCCCCACCAGCTCATTTTCGGACACGCTGAAGGAGATCACCGGGATGTCGTCCGGGGTGATGCCGGCCGCCCGCAGCGCCCGGAAGAAAGCGATGTTGCTATCGCCGTTGATGGTGTTCAGGATGACATCCGGCTGTGTGGTCACAATCGCCTGAATCACCTCCTCGACCGCCTGGCTGCCGATGAGCAGGTATTCTTCGCCCAGGATGGTGCCATTCAGCGCGGTCACCTGGTCGCGGATGATGGCGTTGGCGGTGCGGGGGAACACATAATCGGACCCCACCAGGAAGACCCGGCTGCCCAGGTTATCCAGCGCCCACTTCACCGCCGGGATAATTTGCTGGTTGGGGGCCGCGCCGGTGTACACAATATTGGGCGATTCTTCCAGGCCTTCGTACTGCACGGGGTAGATGAGCAGATGATTGAGTTCTTCAAACACGGGCTTGACGGTCTTGCGGCAGGCGGAAGTCCAGCAGCCAAAAATGACGTTCACCTCGTCGCGGGTGATGAGGCGGCGGGCTTCGCGGGCAAAAATGGCGGGGTCGGACTGACCATCGACGACAATCGGCTCAATGAGGCCGCCGGGCAGGCCGCCGGCCGCGTTGATCTCGTCAATCGCCAGCAGCGTGGCTTCCACCACGGCCGCTTCGCTGATGGCCATGGTGCCGGTGAGCGAATGCAGCACCCCCACTTTCACGCGCGGCGGGCTGGCGGACTGGCGCTGCACCACGGCCAGCAGCAGCGCCACGACGAGCAGGAACAGGCCTATCTGGAGAGAGCGTGGGAGCACAGCGCGATCCTGTCACCGTGGATATCGGGCCAATCATAAAGGATTATAACACGGTCGGCGGTTCCCGCCACAAATTTTGAACCGTGTTATATCATGAATCAGTATTAAATTTGTTATGTGCCGCGGCCCCGGCGGGTTGACCGGGATGAATTTTGCCTGGCGACAGGTTTAGAAAATGAGGCCCGTTGTTACAGACACCGCGCTCAGGGGCCGGCAGCACGGAACCAGGCATCATTGCCGCTGGCATCCATCTCGATGATGGTGCGCTGCGGGAAGCGCTCCAGAATGCGCTCGCGGAGGCCCTCCGCCTGATAATCCCACGCGACGACAATATCACTGTCCAGAAAGGGGCTGGTGACAGCCATCAGCGTGCCCATGGCCCGCCAGCGCACCCGCTGATCGCCGGTATCCGGCCCATTGACGATGACCAGCACCGGGGTATCGTCCGGGCGGCGCTGCGCCAGGTCGGCCAGCACCTGGCGATTGATGTTGTTGAAGCCGGTGAGCACCTGCACCCGCGGCAGGCTGTAGCTGAAGAAGCTGTACAGCGTGAGGGCCAGCAGCAGCGCATACACCGGCCACCGGGCGATGCGCCGGGCCAGCCAGGCCAGCGGCAGAGCGCTGAGCAGGGCCGCGGCGGCCAGCGCTTCATAATAGTAGCGGGTGCTGTAGCGCTGCGAGCCGATCCAGTAAGTCATTTGCAGCAGGACGATGGCCAGCAGCACGCTCCACAGCAGCCAGGTGTAGCGGGTGGTGGCGTGCTGCGCCCGCACGGCCAGCAGCGGCAGCGGCAGCAGCAGCCAGGCCGCCGCCAGCATGAGCCAGGCCCACGCGAAGTCCGGGTTTTGCAGCCGTTCCGGCGGCTGGTTGATCGTCCACAGCAGGCCGGCCAGCACCACCGCCGCCCACCCGCCGGCCGCGGTCAGGCGCAGCCCGCGGCCCGGGGCCGCCCACAGCAGCCCGGCCAGCACGCCCACCGGCAGCAGCACAAAGCTCAGCCCCAGGTTGGGGTAATAATCGGCCTGGTTCAAAAAATGATCGGTGGTTTCGTCCGACAGGGCCCCGGCCTGCCAGCCGAACAAATCCGCGGCCGTCAGCGACAGGTCAAACCGGGTATGGCGCAGCGCTTTTTCCAGCGTGTGCCCGGAACGCCCGCAGCACTCGCCAAAGCCCACCCGGTCATAGCTCCACACCAGCTCATACAGGTTCTGGCGCGGGTTGCCGGTGGCGGCGTAATTAAATGCGGGGGTCGCCAGGGCGATGAGCAGCGTGACCCCGGCCAGCAGCAGCAGCGGGGACAGCACGCGGGCCGCCGCGGGCCAGCGCCGGCGGAAAGGGCCCGGGGCCAGCAGCCGCGCCAGGATGCGCCCGCCGCTGTACAGCGCAAAAGGCAGCGTGAGGGCCAGCGCCGGCAGCGGCCGGGTGATGGCCAGCAGCCCGGCGGCCACCCCGGCCACCAGCCCCCAGCGCAGCGCCGCCCGCCCCTGCTCCATGCGCCAGCAGGCGAACATGAACAGCACGCAGTAAAACAGCGCCGTCGTGTGGGCCATCAGGGTCGCGTTCAGCAGCAGCGCCATGGGCGAAAACGTCACCAGCAGCGCCGCCAGCAGCCCCACATCGCGGTTGAACACCTCGCCGCCCAGGCGGTACACCAGCGCCACCGTCAGCGCGGCCAGCAGCGCATTCATGATCCACGGCTGCCCCAGGGCGATACCCGCACCCAGCACCGCCGGGTAGCCGGGGGTGTATTTGCCGAAACGGTGGCCGCTGGCGCTGTAATCCACCACGAAGGGCTGCCAGTAGGCCCGGCGCGGCTCCGGGATGGGCGCGACGATGTGCCCGGCGGCGAACACTTTCGCCTGGTATAAATAGGCCACTTCATCTTCCAGATGCGGCAGGCGTTCAAACACGGTGCGGCTGAGCAGGCCGCTGAGGGCGAAGGCCGTCAGGCACAGCAGCAGCATGGCGATGGTATACGAGTCAAAGCGGGTGCGCGTCATCGTGCTCTCAGTCATCATGAGGTATCATGATACACAGACCATGACCACCGCGCAAAGGGGCAGGCAGATCGCCAGTACCCGCGCTGCATCGCTTTTTGAAACTTTTTTGCTATAACCGGCAGCATCGCATCCTGACGGTGTAGCTAACCAGGAAAAACCACCATGACCGGTCTGCTCAAAATTCTCATTGTGGAAGATGATGCCAAAACGGCCAACCTGCTGCGCCTCTATCTTCAGCAGGCCGGCTATGAGGCCCTGGTGACGCAGGATGGCCGGGCCGCGCTGACGCTGGCCCGCGAGCAACTGCCCGATCTGGTGGTGCTGGATTTGATGCTGCCGCGCATGGACGGGCTGGACATCTGCCGCACCCTGCGGCTGGAAACCGGCGTGCCCATCATCATCCTCACCGCCCGCAGCACCGAAGAAGACATTTTAAACGGGCTGGATACCGGCGCGGATGATTACATCACCAAGCCCTTTAGCCCGCGCGAAGTGGTGGCGCGGGTGCGTACCGTGCTGCGCCGGGCCAACAAAGGTGTGGATGCCCGCCGCAAAGAACTGGTCTTTGGCGATCTGGTGATTAACCTGGTGCGCCACGAAGTGACGGTGAAACAGGTGCTCATCCGGCTGACCCCCAAAGAATTTAAGCTGCTGGAGACGATGGCGCAGGAGCCAGGGCGGGCCTTCACGCGGCTGGAGCTGGTGGAACGCGCCTTCGGCTATGATTATGAGGGGCTGGAACGCACGGTAGACGCACACATCATGAACCTGCGTAAAAAAATTGAAGTCGATCATACCAGCCCGCTGTACGTGGAAACCGTGTACGGGGTGGGCTATCGCTTTGTGGAGGTGCGCCAGCATGTTGTATAACCTGCGCCTGGCCCTGCTGCTGGCGATGCTCACCGTCGCCGCCGTGGCCATCGTCACCATCACCCTGCTGGCCGGGCTGGCCACCCGGCTGGAATTTTCGCGCTATGTGGCCTATGCCGGGGCCATCCAGGATGAACAGGTGCAGCAGGCCGTGCTGACCTTTTATGAGCAGCAGCAGCGCAGCAGCACGCAGCCGCCCATCCCGCACCCGCCCAATGCCTTCATTTCGCTGCTGCCAGAAGATACCAGCGATATGATCTTCCTGTACCCGCTGACGGTGAACCGCCCGCGCGGCACGCCGGACACCCCCGGCAGCCTGTCTTTTGAAACTGCGGCCGATGGCAGTGTGGTCATCCGCGATGGCGACAGCATCATGGGCCGGCTGGAGATTGACCCGGCCACGCAACTGGCGCTGCAACCCGCCCAGAGTGCTTTTGTGCAGTTCGTGAACCAGAGCCTGCTGCTGGCGGCGGGGCTGGCGGCCGTGGCCGCCGTGCTGCTGACGCTGATCCTGTCGCAGCAGGTGCATCAGCCCATCCGGGCGCTGACCATGGCAGCCCGCCAGATGGAAAACGGCCGCCTCAGCCAGCGCGTGCAAACCCGCATCCGCGGCGAAATTGGCGACCTGGCGCACGCTTTTAACGCCATGGCCGATGCGCTGAGCCGTAATGAACTGCTGCGCCGCCAGATGGTGAACGATATTGCCCACGAACTACGCACCCCCCTCACTAACATTCGCGGCTATCTGGAAGCCATGCAGGATGGCATTGTGTCGCCGGAGCCAGCCACCATTGACCTGGTGTATGAAGAAGCCATGCTGCTGAACAACATCATCCAGGATTTGCAGGAGCTG
>JALOOI010000223.1 GCA_025454495.1 Anaerolineae bacterium | reverse complement strand
CTGGATGCCGCCGCGCTGGAGGTCATCCGCGCTTCTTTCGACACCGCCCGCGCGGCCGGCATGAAGGTTATTCCGCGCTTCGCCTACAACTTCCCCACGGGGGGCACCTATCCCTACCAGGAGCCGGACGCGCCGCTGGAACAGGTGCTGGCGCATCTGGGCCAGCTTGAGCCTGTGCTGCGCGAGAATGCCGACATCATCGCCTTTATGGAAATTGGGCTGGTGGGCGCATGGGGCGAATGGCACAGCTCCACCAGCCACCTGGTGGATTTTCCCGAAGGCATCAACGAGAACTCGCGGGCCATCGTGGAGCGCCTGTTGCAGGTGCTGCCGCCGGAACGTATGATCGCCATGCGCTACCCGCCCTACAAGCAGGCGCTGTATGGCAGCACACCCTTAAGCGCGGCCACCGCCTACAGCGGCACGCCGGCCGCGCGGATGGGGGCCCACAACGATTGCTTTCTGGCTTCCAGCACGGACTGGGGCACCTACCCCGAAGATGCCGCCGCCCGTGAAGCGCTGAAAACGTTCCTCAGCCTGGACAATCGCTTTTTGCCCCAGGGGGGCGAAACCTGCAACGCCGGCGCAGATGCCCGGCCCTACATCGGCTGTGACAATGCGCTGATTGACCTGGCCCGCCTGCGCTTTAGCACGCTCAATATCGGCTATGAAGAACAGGTGCTGGACGGCTGGCGCAGCGGTGGCTGCCTGACCGCCATTGCCGACCGCCTGGGCTATCGCTTTCGGCTGACCGAAGCCACTGTCAGCACAACGGCCGCGCCGGGTGGCCCGCTGCATATTCGTTTTAGCGTGGTCAACGATGGCTTTGCCGCGCCCTATAACCCGCGCGGGCTGGAGATCATCCTGCGTTCCAGCAGCGGGGCGCTGTTCCGGCTGCCGCTGGCCACCGCGCCTGACCGCGACCATAACCGTAACCATGATCCGCGCTTCTGGCTGCCGGATGCCGGCGAAATCACCATCAGCGTGCAGGCCGGGCTGCCCGCGACCATGCCGCCGGGCGAGTATGCTGTGCTGCTGAACCTGCCCGACCCGCAGCCGGCGCTGTATAGCCGCCCGGAATACGCTATCCGGCTGGCCAACCACGGCGTATGGGAAGCCGCTACCGGCTTTAATCGCCTCAACGCCACCGTGACAGTCACCGCAGCGCCCGCTGTGCCTCCCTATGCCGGGCCGCCGGTCTTCATTCAGCATTGAACGCCTGTTCTATGCCGACACGGTGGCGGGCGCGGCGCAGCGCGTTAAGATGGATAATGCAGCACCACCAGCGAAGCCGGCGAAACGGCCGCGACCTGCTCCGGGATTTTGCCCAGGCTGGATTGAAAGCGCTGGCGGGTGCCGGTGGTGGTCAGCAGCACCAGGTCGGTGGCGGTGGCCCGGCGGCTAATCTCGCGGACGACATCGCCCCCCAGGACTTCGATGCTGAGTGTGCCATCCGGCGGGATCGCCCCGGCCAGCGCTTCCAGCAGCGGCACATACTCCGCGTGCGCCGCGACGAGCAGCGGCACTTTCAGCGCCTGGGCGATGACCATGGCAATTTCAAAGGCTTCATCCAGCAGGCCCGGTGGCAGGCTGGCCGCCGGCAGCACCAGCAGCACGCGCCGATCCGCATCCGCCGAGGCCGTCAGCCGGGCCACCATGACGGGGGCCGGGGCTTTCCAGATCACCTCATCCAGCACCGTGCCAAAGATGTTTTCGCGCACCGAAGCCCGGCCGCGCCAGCCCATCAGGATGAGGGTGGCTTCTTTTTCAATGGCCGCATTCAGGATGCCCTCCGCCGGCGACCGATCCACCCGGTGGAAGGCGGCGCAGGCAAAGCCTTCTTCCTGAAGGTGCTCAATGGGGATGAAGGGCGTTTTTTCGCCCTGAATGCGGCCGGCGTTAGCAATACTGACGCGCATAGCCAGCAGGCTGCCCTGCTTCGCCCGCGCCAGGATGCTGGCCAGCGTCAGCAAATTATCCTGCGTTTTCGGGTTAAAGATGGACACCAGAATGCGATCAAAGATGGAGCTTTGCGCGGGAGCTTCGCCGGGCGGTGTCCGCAGCCGCCCGCCATAGCGCCGGACGATCAGCGGTGAGGTGAACGAGGTGAACAGGATCATCATCATCGTGCCGCCCAGAATTTCCGGGAAGAACAGCCCGATCTCAATGCCGACCAGGATGGTGGGCAGGGTGACGGCCGCCTGCGCCTGGGACAGGCCAAACGCGACCAGCATTTCATCGCGCGAGTAGCCGTAAAGCCGCCCGATGATCCAGGCGGCCAGGAATTTAGACGCATACGCGATGAGCGTCATACCGATGCCCACCAGCAGCGTGCGGCTGTCGGTGACGAAGGCCACGGGGTCGGTAATCATCCCGCTGTGGATGAGGAAGACCGGGATAAACAGCGATTCGCCGATGAACAAAATGCGGGCCAGCACCGGGCTGTGGTGCGGCAGCGTGGAATTGATGGCCAGCCCGGCCAGAAACGCCCCCACCACGCCATGCATCCCGATGGCTTCGGCCAGCAGCGCGGCCACGAACAGCACCACCAGGATAAATTGAAATTCCGTCAGGGTGCTGCTGAAGTAGCGAAAGAACAGCTTGCCCAGGCGCGGCAGCGTATACAGGATGAGCGCGGCATAGAGGGCCGTCAGCACCAGCAGCGTGATGAACTGGCCGGCCGAAGCATCGCCCCGCTGCATCCCGGAGATAATGGCCAGCACCAGAAAAGCGGCAATATCGGTAAAGACCGTGGCCCCCACCGTGACGGATACCGCGGCATTGCCCACGATGCCCAGGCGGGTGGCCACCGGGAAAGCCAGCAGCGTATGTGAGGAAATGGCCGAACCAAACAGGATAGCGCCCGGCCATTCCAGCCCGATCACGCGCCCCAGAACGAGTCCCATGATGAACGGGATGATGAAGGTAAACACGCCGAAGACGATGGCTTTGTTGCGGACGCGGTTAAGCTGCTGAAGGTTGACTTCCAGCCCCGCGCTGAACATCAAATAGATCAGCCCGATGACGGCCAAATTTTCCACCAGGCCTTTTTCAGCCACCAGGTGCAGCCCAAACGGGCCGATGGCCATTCCGGCGATGACCAGCCCCACCACCCCCGGCAGGCGTAAATATTCCGACAGGATGGGCGCAATGAGGATGATGCACATCAGAGCAAAAAAGATCGGGACAGCGCTGGCTTCGTGCAAAGTTCCTTCTCCGATGCTGCGAGTGGCTCTATGCTCATTGTACGCCCGGAAATCACTTTTGGCTGAGCGCTATCGAGTCTCTTTTTGCCCCTTTGTCTATTGACTATGCGAATATCAGCGCCTCAAAAAAGGGCGATCCTGCTTTCGCCCGTTCCAATTGAAAATGGATACACCCCCGGCTCAGGTGGATTTGCGCGGCCGAAACTGATCGACAATATCTTCCAGTTCCACCAGGATAGCATCACGCTCGCCCGGATCCAGCGTATCCAGTTCCAGCCGCAGGGCACGAAAATGCTTCATCCAGCGCTTAAAGCTGACCAGCGGCGGCAGCGACGGGATGTATTCCCGGTGATGGGCTTCATCGTGCGGCAGCACCTGTCGCGTAAGCGTACTTACGCCTGGCGGCGGCAGCAGCCCGGCCTTACGCTGCGCCAGTTGAATCATCGTGCGAATTTCGCCATCTGACCGCTGCATGATCTCTTTTTCAATGGCACTCTGCGTCCAGTTGAGATCATCGGCCAGCGCCCACACTTCCAGCGGCAGCCGCAGCAGCGTGCGATATTGTCGCAGTTGTACCGGATTCGGCAGCCCCATCGCATTCAGAAACATCTCCATGCGCGGCGGCGGAATTTTATAGGTGATGCCATCGGAGACCTGCGCGTAAAAAGCCAGTTCATTGGCACATTGTTCCAGCGGCAAAAAAGTTACACCATAATCACGCTGGTACGTATCCATCAGCAGCAGCGCGAGCTGGCGGGCCCGCGCAATCGCGTTGAGGGCAGAACGGGCATTGTTCTCGCTGGCCTGCCGCCAGATGTTCACGCCGTCCACCTCGCGCGCCGGAATGCGCCCCCAGGTGGTTTCCGCAGCAAAACGCCAGCGCAGCAAATGATAGGCCATCCAGCGGCGTTCACCCGTTTCGATGATGTAGCCGCCGCCCTGCGCCGTCACGCTGATGGGGTTCATCAGCCCATCACGCTTAAGGCTGGCCGCCAGTTCAGCAATATTCAGCAGCGCCGCTTCCAGCCGGCCCGGGACGGCCAGCGGGCGTTCTTCATCCGTCTCATCAATTTCCTGCGTCATGGCGCGGGGCGTAATTTCGCCGCGCAGAATAGCATCCAGCGGAAAAAGCTGGCCGCCGCGTTCCAGCGTCAATTCCTGCATCCACATCGTAAACAGGTACGCCATCGACTCAAACGCAGGGCGGCCATCCCAGTACTGCCGCAGCACGGACGGAATCACGCGGCGCGGCTGTCGTGCATCCGGCACGATCTTATCAATCTCAATCGGCCGGGCCGTTACTTTGCCACGGCCCACCGCTTCAAAATCGGCCACCTGGCTGTTGTAGCCGGCGCTGGCAAATTCCGTCGTAGACATGCCCTGAAGCTCACCGGCCGCCGGCGGCATTTCGCTGCCTTCCAGATGGCTCAGAGTATCCTCCGACGACGGGCCGCGATTACGTCTATTGCGTGACATCGAGAATGCGCTCCTTCGTCAACCGGACGATCTTCCAGGCATCGCCGGCGGTGGGATGATCGTAAGCATAATTGAAGATGGAGCGCTGCCGGGACATAGCTTCTTCCCAGATCACACTCAGCGGCATGGGGTTCCACACCAGATGCCCGTAGCCGCGGGTGTTCAGCAGCGATTGATACTTCTCCTGATGCTCCAGCACTTTGGAGCGAAATTTGGTGGGGATGATGCCAGAGAGCTTAATCTCCTCCAGCCCGCCGGCTTTCTTCTGCTGGCTGTAACCCGTCGTACTTTTGATTGATTCGACCAGCCCATCAAAACTCAGGTAACTCAATTCCGTCGGGTAAATAATGTGCTGTGTCGCCAGAAAAATTTGCGCGTGCAGCCCGGAAGGTGTGGGGCTGGTATCGAAGATGACCACATCCACCACATTGGCCCGTTCCAGTTCTTCCATCTTGTTACGCACCGCGAACAATTCCCCTTCCAGCGCCTGGGCGATGAGGCGAGTTTCCCGGTTGCCCGGCACAATGAACAGCCGCCCCTGCGCCGGCGATTTCGCATTCGGCAGCGCATACACCTCCGGCGAAATGGGCTGCACGATGCCCGGCTTGCTAAATTCTTCATCGCGCACCAGCAAATTATACAGGCTGTGCTGCTTCTTGATCCCAAAGGAAATCGTCAGATGCCCCTGCGGATCGGCATCAATCATCAGCACCCGGTAGCCGATGATGGCCAGCCCGGCGGCCACCGTCGCGGCCATCGTCGTTTTACCCACACCACCTTTTTCATTTAAAAACGTAATGACTTTCACGCCGCTACTCCCTCTTTGTCCGGCCCATTTTTATGGCTTCCATTGTAAGAAGAACTCCCCTTTCCAGCCAGGGAAAATGCCTCTCAAAACATCTCAGGTTCCGGGGTTGATAAGTTTTTTCCTCACCGGCGCTCCGGTGTAACCATCTTTCCCGATAAGTTTTTACAACTTTTTACAGGGCTATCATAGCACAGAATACAGAGGCCGCACAGGGCATTTCATTTAAACAATATCAATACTATATAAAATTTAAATGACAAACGCATCATAGCCGGTGTTTGATAGGGCAGGTGGCGCATATCCCAAATGCCTGTTGCTGCGTTTTATCAACAGGCATTTTCACAGGAGTACCACTTATCAGGATTAAGCTGAGTGGTTTTAGCCGCTGCGCCAGTGATTTTATCAGGAGTCAGGGCGGCAGCATGGCCGCGAGGACAGCCACGACACCGGTGGCTGTCTCCCGGTGAGCCGCATCGCTGCCAGATTAATCATAAAGAATCCAGCTAAATGCCAGCGGTGGCAGCGCCACTTCGGAGAGTAAATGCACAGCATCGCGCGTAAGTAGACTTACGCCCCGCTGCTGTACCGGCGCATACGCGGCCAGCACATCACGCTGCACGGATTGCATTTTTTCCGAAAAATTCGCCAGCACCAGCAGCCGCCGATTCACCAGATACCCCAGGACATGCGGATTGCCCGTGTTGAAAAACAGCGTATTGGCCCCGGCAAAAATGGGGTTCGCCACCCGTATATCCAGCAGGCTTTTTAAGCCCTGATACACCCTGCCCACCGGACTCGCCAGATCATGGCGTTGTTCGGCCCGCTGCCAGCTAAAGCGCGGGCGATGCACCCACCGCGAGTCGCCTTTTTTCTCCGGGTCATCCCGATAGCTGTAATCATTCAAGGTGGCAATTTCATCCCCCAGGTAAATCAGCGGGATGCCCCCGGCGCTGATGATAACGCTGTGAATCAACAACAGCCGTTTCACCGCCTCATCCAGCAGCAGCGGGTCAGCACGTTCAAGGGACGTCTCCAGCCCGGCCAGCGAGGCCGCCGTGCCCGAAATCCGCATATCCAGCGTGGCCGGGTTAAAATTAAACGGCAGCCCGCGCGCGAAGCTGCCCATGAATTCGCCGGTATAATACGCATTCAAAAACAGGCGGTGATCGAAGCCGATCATCCCCAGTTCCGTCGCATCTTCATTGGCAAAAGTCCAGCCAATATCATCATGCACGCGCACGTAATTTACCCAGGCGCAGCCCTCGCTCAGCGCAAAACGCTTCGCCATCGACTGCTGTAACAGCGCCACCTTGCGCGTCGCCAGCGATTCCCACAGCAGGGCCATCAACGTCGGGTTATAGCTCACCGGCGATTCTTCCCACGAGACATAACTGGCCACATCATCCGGGTGCACAATCGCTTCGGATTTGAACAGCAGTGCCGGCGCAGCAATGCGGGTCAGCGCATTGAAAGCCTGAATAATCCAGTGCGCCTGTGGCAGGCTTTCGCAGGCGGTGCCCATCTGCTTCCAGATGAACGCCACCGCATCCAGCCGCAGCACTTCCACCCCCTGATTGGCCAGATACAGCATCTCGCCCAGCATGGCATTGAACACCGCCGGATTGCTGTAGTTCAAATCCCACTGGAACGAATAAAATGTCGTCCACACCCACATGCCTATTTCCGGGCGATAGGTAAACGC
>JALOOI010000222.1 GCA_025454495.1 Anaerolineae bacterium | reverse complement strand
CGGTGAGTTAAGGATCATCATATGCAGCGTGATGACCTGCGGGCGCTCTGTCTGGCGTGCCATGGAGCCGTGGAAGATTTTCCCTTTGGGGACGATGTGGCTGTGTACAAAGTATGCGGCAAAATCTTCGCGCTGCTGCCGGTAAACCCCGCCCCGCTGACGATCAGCCTGAAGTGTGACCCGCTGGAAGCCGAACTGCTGCGGGAAAAATATCCGGCCATCACGGCCGGGTATCACCTGAACAAACGACACTGGAACACCATCCACCTCGATGGCAGCCTGCCGCCGGAGGAAGTCAGCGCGATGATTGCCGACAGTTATGCCCTGGTGGTACGGGCGCTGCCCCGCAAAGACCGCGACGCGCTGCACGCACAGTCAGCCGCCGCCCGGCTGACTTTTTAACCTTGCCGAAACCGCCGCACTCCACATTGCTAATCAGGTGGTTTGGCGTTATAATTTACGTCTGAATTCTGTAGTTGACCGGGGGAGTCCGCGCAAGCGGGCTGAGAGGCTGCGTAAAGCCGCAGCGACCCTTTAAACCTGATCCGGGTCATACCGGCGCAGGGAGTGTCCGGCGTTCAAACGCATGACCCACCCCTGTAACACCCCGTCAGGGGTGGTTTCATTCTCCATCCTGCTGCAATAACTCCTCCGGTCAGGCAGGCAGCATGTGCTTCTGGTTGTTGAGGAGTTGTTGTATGCATACCTTTCGTCGTCTCCTGTTCGTGGTGGCTGTGCTGGCGTTGTTCGCCGGCCTGGTGCAGTCCCAATCTCCGGTGGTGGTGACGCTGCTCACCCACGATAGTTTTAACGTCAGCGAAGACGTTTTGCAGGCCTTCGAGGCCGAAGCGGGCATCCGGCTGGAAATTTTGCGCGGCGGGGATGCCGGCCAAATTGTGAACCAGGCTATCCTGACCCGCACCACCCCCCTGGCCGATGTGCTGTTCGGCGTGGACAATACCTTCCTCAGCCGGGCGCTGGCGGCCGATCTGTTCCTGCCCTATACCTCGCCGGGGCTGGCCACGGTGCCGGAAGCGTTCATCGTGGATGCCGACCACCGCGTTACCCCGGTCGATTATGGGGATGTGTGCCTCAATTACGACATCGCCTATTTTGCCAGCCGTGATCTGGCGCTGCCGGCCAGCCTCAGCGATCTGACTCTGCCGGCCTATCGCGGGCTGCTGGTGACGATGAACCCGGCAACCTCGTCACCGGGGCTGGCCTTCCTGCTGACGACGATTGCAGCCTTTGGCACCGAAGGCGATTACACCTATCTGGATTACTGGGCCGACCTGGTGGCGAATGAGACGCTCATCGTGGATGGCTGGAGCGAAGCCTATTTTGGTGAATTTACCGCCGGCAGTGACGAGGGCCGCTATCCGCTGGTGGTGAGCTATGCCAGCAGCCCGCCGTTCACCTACGATGAAACGACCGATGCCGCCACCACCGCCAGCCTCATCGCGGATGGCATGTGCTTCCGCCAGATCGAATTTGCCGGCATCCTGCGCGGCACGGACGCACCGGCAGCCGCGCAGCAGGTGATCGACTTTTTGCTCAGCCAGCCTTTCCAGGAAGATTTGCCGCTGCAAATGTATGTCTTCCCGGTGCAGCCGGCGGCCCAACTGCCGGACGTGTTCACCCGCTTCGCACAGCTCCCGGAAGAACCGGCGCAGGTGCCGGCCGAAGACATTGAACTGTACCGCGAGGACTGGATTCAGGCATGGACCGAAGTCGTCCTGGGGCGCTGAATGCCTGGCGGCGGTGGGCGGGGAACGGGGTGCCCGCCCGCGCCGGCCAGGCTGTGCTGCTGCTGCCGGTGATCTTTCTGGCGCTGTTTTTCCTGTATCCGCTGCTGGCCATCCTGGATTACAGCCTGCGTCCGGCGGGCGTGGTCGATCTTTCCGGCTTCGCCCGCATCATCACCTCGGCGTATTATCGGGATACGGTGGTGTTCACCATCGGCCAGGCGGCGCTGTCCACGCTGTTCACGCTGGCGCTGGCGCTGCCGGGGGCGTATGTGTTCGTGCGCTACGATTTTCCCGGCCGTGATACGCTGCTGGCCCTGTCGGCGGTGCCGTTTGTGCTGCCGACGGTGGTGGTAGCCGCGGCTTTTTCGGCGTTGATCGGTGAGCGCGGGCTGGTGAACAGCCTGCTGATGAGCGTGCTGCACCTGGCAGACGCGCCGCTGCGCCTGGAGCGCACGCTGGCCATCATCCTCATTGTGCATGTCTTTTACAATTACGCTGTGGCGCTGCGGCTGATAACGGCCTACTGGGCCAACCAGTCCCCGCGTATGGAAGAAGCGGCCCGGCTGCTGGGCTGCGCCGGCTGGCGGCTGTGGTGGGAAATTCGCCTGCCGCTGCTGCGCCCGGCGCTGCTGGCGGCGGCGGTGCTGGTCTTCATCTTCACCTTCACCAGCTTTGGCGTGGTGCTCATCCTGGGCGGGGTGCGTTTTGCCACGCTGGAAGTGCAAATTTACTACCAGGCGTTGAACCTGTTCGACCTGCCGGTGGCGGCGGCGCTGGCGCTGGTGCAAATGGCGCTCATGTTCGGGCTGCTGCTGGTGTATACCCGCCTTCAGCGGCAAATGTCAGTGGACTGGCAGAGCGTGCAGCGGGTGGCCCGTGCGCCGCGCCGCCGGACGGAAAAACTGTTCCTCGCCGGCAACCTGCTGCTGATGGCCGGGCTGTTGTTTGCGCCCCCGCTGGCGCTGCTGCTGCGCTCTCTCACCTTCGCCAGCGACCGGCCCACGCTGGCCTACTACCTGCTGCTGACGCAAAACCCGCGCGACTCCATCCTGTTTGTGCCGCCGCTGTACGCCATCGGCAATTCGCTGGTGTTTGCCCTGGTGACGCTGCTGCTGGCCCTGGTCCTGGGCGTGCTGACGGCCATCCTCATCGAGCGTCGGCAGCGCTGGCTGCGCTGGCTGGATGCGCTGTTCATGCTGCCGCTGGTCACGAGTGCGGTGACGCTCGGCTTCGGCTACCTCATCGCGCTGGATGAGCCGCCGCTGGCGCTGCGGGCTTCGCCGGTCATCATCCCCATCGCCCATACGCTGGTGGCGCTGCCTTTCGTCGTCCGCAGCCTGCTGCCGGCCCTGCGGGCCATCCCGCCTACGCTGGCCCCGGCGGCCGTCACCCTGGGGGCGGCTCCCTGGCAGGTGTGGCGCTTCATCCGCCTGCCGCTGCTCAGCCGCAGCCTGGTGGTGGGGGCCACCTTCGCTTTTACCGTGAGCATGGGCGAATTTGGCGCGTCGCTGTTCATCGCCCGGCCGGATACGCCCACGCTGCCCGTTGTCATTTTCCGGCTGCTGGGCCAGCCCGGCGCGGACAATTACGGCCAGGCGCTGGCCCTGAGCGTGCTGCTCATGCTGGTGTGCAGCCTGAGCTTTATCATCATTGAGCGTTCCCGGTCGGCCGGGGTGGGAGAATTTTGATGCTGTCGCTGCACCAGGTGGAGCACCATTACAACGGGGTGCCGGTGTTGCAGGCGATTGATCTGGCGCTGGCCGCGGGTGAAATTATGTGCCTGCTGGGGCCCAGCGGCTGCGGCAAAACCACACTGCTGCGCGTCATCGCCGGGCTGGAGGAGGGCAGCGGCGGTGATGTGCGCCTGGAGGGGCAGTCGCTGGCGGCCGTGCCGGCGCATCAGCGCGGCTTCGGGCTGATGTTCCAGGATTATGCGCTGTTTCCGCACCTGACGGTGGCGCAAAATGTGGCCTTCGGCCTGCGGATGCAGCGCCTGCCGGCGGCACAGCAGCCTGAGCGCATCCAGGCGGTGCTGCGCCTGGTGGGGCTGGCCGGTTTTGACGGCCGCGATATTAGCACGCTCTCCGGTGGTGAAAAGCAGCGCGTGGCCCTGGCCCGCAGCCTGGCACCACAGCCGCGCCTGTTGATGCTGGATGAGCCGTTAGGGGCGCTGGATGCGCTGCTGCGCGAGCGCCTGGTGGTGGAACTGCGCGACATCATTCGCGCGGCCGGCCTCACGGCCCTCTATGTGACGCATGATCGCCAGGAAGCCTTCGCCATCGCCGACCGCATCGCCATCATGAATGATGGGCGCATGGAACAGTTGGACACGCCGGAGGGCCTGTATATGCAGCCGCGCACGGCGTTTGTGGCGCGTTTTCTGGGGCTGAACAATGTGCTGCCGGTGCAGGCCCTGACTCCGCAGGGGGCGCGGACGGCCGCCGGCACCTTCGCGGTGGCGGGTGCGCCGCCTTTGGTGCTGCTGCACCCGGACGCGATCACGCTGGATGAGGATGGCCCGCTGCCCGGCACGGTGACGGAGCGCACGTTTCAGGGCGATCATTACCGAATGCAGGTGCAAACCGACGCGGGGGCGCTGCGTTTTCGCCTCAGCCGGGCGGGGGTGGTGCCCCTGGTGGGGCAGTCCGTCCGGCTGCGGTGTGACCGGGTGATCGGGCTAAGCGGGTAATTCGCTCCAGAAGCCGCCGAGCGCTTCGGCCACTTTGCCCATGCGTTCAAAATGGGGCAGCCCGCGCGTGTTGGGGATGCGCCGGGCCCGCCAGTGCGGGCTGGCTTCCAGCAGCGCCGGCAGCCGGTCAAAGCCCACGTTGGGGTCGGTATCGTACAGCACCATCGCCGGGATGCTCAGCTTCTGGTACACCTGCTCCAGGATGCGCGGCGAGAACAGCCGCCCGCTGAGGAAGGCCAGCGGCGCATAGCGGGCCCCCGGCTGATGGGACACCAGGTAGGCATAATCCGCCATGCCGGCATCCATTTTGCCGGCGAAGCTTTGCCCCAGGAAGAAATGAATGCCGGGCCGCATCGTCAGCAGGTTATACAGCCCCTGGCTCCACACCGGGCTGGAGACGGCTTTATACACTGTTTCGCTCAGGCCGCCGGCCTGCGCCCGTTCCAGCGTGGCGCTGTCGTCCGGGTCGCCCAGCCCGGTGGGCGAAATCACCGTCAGCGAGTGGAACAGATCGGGATAATACAGGGCCGCGCGGGCGGCAAATTCCGAAGTCAGCGACAGGGCGATGACATCGGCCGGCTCGCCGCCGATGTGCCGCAAAAAGTCCACAATGGCATTCGTGTACAGGTCGATGGAGTAATCGCGGTTGGAGCGCTCCGAGAAGCCAAAACCGGGTAAATCCAGCGCGTAGACCGGGCGCTGCGCCCGATAATGCTCAAAGAGGGGGCGCATTTCGTAAACGCTGGCCGCCGCGTTGATGCTGTGCAGCAGCACCAGCGGCCGGCCGGCGGCAGCGGTATCCTCATAATAGCTGAGCTGCGCCGAAGTCGGGCCGTAGAAGGTTTTGCGCCCGGCCGGCACCGCCAGCCCGATCGGCAGGCTGCGATTGGTTTGTGTGGCGCTGTATGCCAGCCAGCCGGTCACGACACCGCCGGTCACGAGCAGCCAGCGCACCAGGCCACTGATTCGCATGGTCTCCATCTCCATCACCATCCATAGCTGTATAACTGCGGACGAGTATACCCATGTTTGCGATTTTTCTCACAAACATTCATCATCGTCCAATGCGGGGCCGGAAAACCGCTGCCGGCCGGAGCCGGCCCGGCAGCGGGGCGGGGGCTTAAATATCGAGATTCTTCACCAGGCGGGCGTTGGTCTGGATGAAGCGGCGGCGCGGTGGCACGCTGCTGCCCATGAGCATATCGAAGACTTTATCGGCTTCGGCTGCGTCATCAATGGTTACTTTCAGCAGCGTGCGATTTTCCGGGTTCATGGTGGTTTCCCACAGTTGTTCCGGGTTCATTTCGCCCAGGCCTTTGTAGCGCTGCACCACCACCCGCGACGGGTCTTTGAAGGCCCGCAGCGATTTTTCCAGCAGTTGCTGTTCGGTGACACCGGCGGTGGGGTAAATGTAGCGCTGGTCTTTGCCCTGGCGCAGCAGGTAAATGGGCGGCTGCGCGATGTACAGGTGCCCATCCTGGATCAGCGGCAGCATATGCCGGTAGAAGAAGGTGAGCAGCAGCGTGCGGATGTGTGCGCCGTCCTGGTCGGCATCGCACATGATGATGATGCGTTCATAACGCAGTTTGGCCAGGTTGAAATCTTCATGAATGCCGGTGCCCAGGGCCGAGATCATGGCTTTGATTTCGTTGTTGTCCAGGATTTTGTCCAGGCGGGCGCGTTCCGTATTCATGATTTTGCCGCGCAGGGGCAGGATGGCCTGAAAGTGACGGTCGCGGCCCTGTTTGGCACTGTTATGCACGAAAACTCCGGCGGCCAGCGCAAAATTATGGGTGCCCGGCACTTCGAGATCATAAACGTCGATACGTTCTGTGAGCGGCTCAATTGCTACCACACGATGGTTGTAGTTCTGCACGGCTTCCACGGCGCGAAGGGGCTGATTGTCAAAATAGCGCTGGCAGAAGGTATCGAAGCGCAGCAGGGATTTGTCGCGTGTTTCCAGCCTGTATTGCTGGTAGACTTCAAGATTGACAAACCCGTGTTCAGTATGGATACCCTTGAGAGCGGCTATTGTTTTGTTGTAATACGTGTTATGGAGAGCCGCTTTCCGTTTCTGCCGAAATTCAGGTGTCCATTGAATGCTGGTTTGCTGTCTGCGCCATTCAATCAGTTCAGCATCCTGCCATTGTTCAATCGCTTTACGTGATGCTTCCTGGCGTGCTTCCGGGTGTGCGATGAAGTAAAGACGAGTTCTTTCTGCCTGCATCTGTCGATGTGACTCATCACTCCAGTATTCACGCTGCGCGTGGTCAAGCTGTGCTTTGTTGGCAGCCTGATATTCTTCATTAGAGTTGTAGAAATCACGCCATTTTTCCTGCATGAAAGCCTTGTAACCTTCATCCTGCCACTGTTTTCTGGCATTGCGGGATAACTTAACCCGAGTCTCAGGATGAAGCATTCTCCGGCTCATCTGCTGACGAAAGGCCAGGGTACGCCTTGTTGCACGTCCTTTCGCAACAACCTCTGGTTGATGCAGTGTGCGTGCAATATGCTTCCGATGCAGCGCCAGGTGTTCATTCTCCGGCAACCGCTGAATGTTGGTGGGATTGTTATTGTGTCGATTGAAATCAATATGATGGCAGTGATTACCACTGCTGCGATCATATACTTTTTGCCAGCGATTATACCAGTCCGCCAGCAGATGAGTGAAGAACCAGCGATCGCTGCGAGGATCCCATACCATCTCATAGTCATCAATCGTGATACCTTTATCCAGCCGGCTGGATTGCCTGCGGCAAAA
>JALOOI010000221.1 GCA_025454495.1 Anaerolineae bacterium | reverse complement strand
TATACCCCCGCCGCCCGCGCGGCCGTGGATGCGGTGCTGGCCACGCTGGCCTATACCGGCAGCGTCGTCGCGCAGGAACCGACTGCCGCCGGCCTGCCCGCGCTGACGCAGTATGCCGCCGGCCCGGAACGCGCCATCATCGAACTGGAAAACCTGGGTCTCATCCCGTTTGGCGGCCGCCTGCTGACGCAGGAGACGTATCTGTTCTTCCGGGGCGCGGGGGAACTGCCGGTGCGCCTCACCAGCCTCACCGCCGCCGAAAATCTGGTCATGGCCGGCGAGATTACCTATCAAACGCCGCAGGCGGAACCCGGCGATTACTGTGCCCTCAGCGCCCGGCGCAACGTGGAAGCCGGCGGGCAGGGCATTTTGCGCTTCGGCATCACCTCGGATGGGCTGGTGTTTTACACCGATGAGCCGCGCACGGAGAACGCCCCGGTGCTGACCGAATCCGCCCGGCTGGAAGCGGCGCGGGATGCGCCGCAGCATTTCCTGCTCATCGCCATCGATGACCGCATCACCCTGTTTGTCGATGGCCAGCCCATTTTTGTCCAGGCACAGGTGGAGGAGCGCAGCGGGGTGTATGCGCTGGTCGCCCGCAGCAGCGCCACCGGCGCGGCCTGCGAAGGCCGTGATATGTGGGTGTACCGCCTGCCGGAAGTCGTCAGCAGTGGCGTGTGTGAAGTGCGGACCGTGGGCGTGGTCAACCAGCGCGGCGGCCCCGGCACCGATTTTGCGGTGGTGGGCGAACTGCCCGGCTTCACGGCGGCCCGCGTCATCGGCCAGACCACCGGCGCGGATGGCTTCCGCTGGTGGCAGCTTGACACTGAAGCCTGGGTGCGCGGCGATATTGTGACGCTGGCCGGCGACTGCGGCCCGTTCATCACGCCCGCCGCCGCGCCGGCCGAAGCCACCGACAGCCCCTGAGCCGGGCACCAGCACGGGGGCGCAGCCCGAACCGCGCCCCCCGGCGGCCCTTAGCTGCCGTCCACCACGCGGATCAGGCGCAGCGTTTTATCTTCCGGCCCCACCACCCCGCTCCCCTGGCGCATCAGGTACGCCAGGTAGTCCAGCCACGGCTGTTCGATGCGCTCACCGGGCACCAGCAGCGGGATGCCCGGCGGGTAGGGGATGATGTTCTCCGCCACGATGTGCCCGGCCGCCTCGGCCAGCGGGATCGCCCGTGAGGGCGCGAAATAGGCCGCACGCGGGCTGATGACGATCTCCGGCAGGCCCGGCGGCGGCGCGATGACCGCTTCCGCGGTGTGGGCCGGGCGGGCTTCGGCGGCGATCTGCCGCAGCGCATCCACCAGTTTCTGCACGCTGGCCGCGGTATCGCCAATGGTGATGGAGGCGATCACCTGGCGCAGGTCGGCAAATTCAGCATCAATGCCAAAATCGTAACGCAGCCGGTCATAAGCGGCGAAACCGCTTAAGCCGCAGCCGGTGACGCGGATGATGAGCTTGGTCGGGTCATACGCATGGATGCCATTCACGCCGATCAGCTCATCGCCATAGCACCACAGCCCCTCAATCTGGCGGATGGCCGCGCGGGCCTCGTGCGCCAGCGCCAGCGCTGTGCCCAGCAGCGCCGGCCCCTGGGTGGCCATTTGCATCCGGGCGGCATCCAGCGAGGCCAGCAAAATGGAACTGGGGGAGGACGTTTGCAGCAGCGCCAGCACCTGGGCCACCCGCGCCAGGTTCACGTGGCCGCTGTCGTTGCAGTGCAGCATGGAGCACTGCGTCAGCGCCCCCTGGGTTTTGTGCGTGCTCTGGATGACCATATCGGCGCGGAGATGGGTGGCCGAAGCCGGCAGCCCCGGATGAAAGCCCAGGTGCGAGCCGTGCGCTTCATCCACCAGCAGCGCCGCGCCGTGGGCGTGGGCCAGCGCCCGGATGGCCGCGGTATCGGACTGTGCGCCGTAATAATTGGGCGAGGTGATGTGGATGGCCGCCACCGGCGCATGAGCCTTCAGCAGCGCTGCGATGGCCTCGGCCCGCACGGCCAGCGGAAAGCCAATTTCCGGGTGATCTTCCGGCGCGATGTACACCGGCATGGCCCCGGAGAGCGCCACGCCGCCATACACCGAGCGATGCGAAGCCCGCGCCATGATGACCGTCTGGCCGTCGCTGGCCGCGCTCATGATCGCGCCGATGTTGCCCACCGTGGAGCCGTTAATGAGGAAAAACGTATGATCGGCCCCGTAAGCGGCCGCCGCCAGGTGCTGCGCGGCCAGCAGCGCCCCTTTCGGCGCGTGCAAATAATCAATGATGCCGTTAATTTCCACCAGGTCGGCCGGGTGAATATTGCCACCCCAGTAATCCAGCAGGGCCGGGTGCGGGGCCAGCGTGCCTTTGTGGCCGGGCATGTGGAACGATGTTTGCCAGCGGGCTTTTTCGGCCGCCAGGCTCTCCAGGAAGGGCATCTGCGTCTGGTCGAGCGCCGGGGTAGCCGGGGCCGGGGCGGTGTTCTGTGCCATCATGAGCCTTTCTCAGCGATGCAGGATAGACGATACCGGGCCGCGGCCCGCGCGGCGGCTGCGCCGCAATAGAAACGCCCGGCCGTATGACCGGGCGTTCAGACCTTCAGGCAGTCCGGGGCAGACTGAAAGCGGAACTTAGCTCGCCAGACGGGCGACCAGCAGACCACTTTCTTCCCGATCCAGATACCCCGTGACGAAGCCGCGACAGTTGGCTGCGCCACAACAACACTCAAAGTTTTTGAACAGACGGGCTTCCGTCTGGGCATAATCCATGGTCACGAATTCCCCGGCGCGAATGGGCTTCACCGCCGTGAACGTCCGCGCGGCCATATCCACGCTGGCATTGGCATCGCACGAGTGCAGGATTTTCCCCATGAAGAAGGGATCGTGCAGGTGCAGCCCCTCCGTCACCTGGAGCGTGAACTGGGTGATGTCACTGGAGAATACGCCGGTGAACTTAAACACCAGGTCGCCTGGCTCAAAATCGACCAGCGAAACAACGCCTTCGCCCACACCATCCCCAATATGGCGGATCGCAAACCGTTCTTTCGTCGGTTCGTGTTCAAAAGCAGGGACAAAGTCAGGATAGAAACGCATAGGACCCTCTCCACGGTGTAGATGGTATGAACCGAACAGATATGTGCTTGTGAGGAACAGTTTTTGTGGCAGCCGTATCGGGGCGAGGAATCAGGCTCGATGTGGCTGTGCAGGTGAAGTGTCTCCAGTTTGAGGGAGGCTTACAATCCGAGTCACTGCACTCGTCAGAAGCGTTCATTTTTCCTGTCACCACTCCTTTCTGGCGGGAAAGCCTCTACTCCAAATGAATAGCGGGCTGCCATCAGCCCACTGTCGTCACCATTAATTATAGCGCGATTCCGCAGAATACAAGGGCTGCGGGCCGCCGCCGGGGTGATTTTGCGGTTTGTTTACACAATTGTCATCTTGCGCACAAATGTTCTTAAACGCCTGTGCCCCGCCGGCCGCAGGCTGGCCTGCACAGCCCGGCGACAATACGTTAAAATCGCGCCGGATTGTAACGAGGAGAAGCCTGCCATGCCTGCCATTGCACACCGTGTCGCCACGATGGGCACCACCATTTTTAGCGAAATTAATACCCTGGCGGCCCGCCATCAGGCGGTGAACCTGGGGCAGGGTAAGCCCGATTTTGATGGCCCGGATAGCGTCGTGGTTAAAGCCATTCAGGCGATGGTGAGCATTAAGGGGGCGAACCAGTATCCGCCGGGGACGGGCATCGCGCCGCTGCGCGAGGGCGTGGCCGACCATGCCCGGCGCTTTTATGAGCTGGACATTAACCCGGAGACCGGCGTGGTCGTCACCTGTGGCGCATCGGAGGGCATTTTTAGCGCCATCATGGGCATCGTCAACCCCGGCGATGAAGTGATCCTCATCGAACCCTTCTTCGATACCTACCTGCCGGCCATCGAGTGGGCGGGCGGGGTGCCGGTGTATGTGCCCATGTACCCGCCGGGCTGGACGTTTGACCCGGAGGAACTGCGGGCCGCCTTCACGCCAAAGACCCGCGCCATCGTGCTGAATACGCCGCACAACCCCACCGGCCGCGTGTATACCGCCGCCGAACTGGCGCTCATCGCGGAATTGTGCCGGGCGCATGATGTGGTGGTCATCGCCGATGAGGTGTATGAGCATCTGGTGTTTGGTGCCGCGCAGCACACGCCCATCGCCGCGCTGCCGGGCATGTTCGAGCGCACGCTCACCGTCAGCAGCGCGGCCAAAACCTTCAGCCTCACCGGCTGGAAAGTGGGCTGGGTGTACGGCCATCCTGACCTGATCGCCGGGGTGTGGCGCATTCACCAGAATGTCAATTATGCGCTCAATCATCCGGGGCAGTACGGCATCGCCCATGCGCTGACCCTGGGCGACGATTATTACGCTGACCTGAAGGCGCAGTATGTGCGCCGGCGCGATGTGCTGCTGGAGGGGCTGCGGGCGGCCGGGCTGAAGGCCGAAGCCCCGGCCGGGGCCTTTTACATCATGGCGGATTTTAGCGCGGTCTTTGACGGCGATGATGTGGCCTTTACCCGGCATCTCATCAGCCAGGTGGGGGTGGCCTGCATTCCGCCGTCATCGTTCTTCTGCGCGGCACACCGGCCCATCACCCGCAGCTATGTACGCTTTGCCTACTGCAAAGCGGATGCTGTGCTGGCCGAAGCCGCGGAGCGCCTGGCGCAACTGCGGGTATAATGCAGGTAGCACCAGGTTACGGTGAGGGAGGCCGGGATGGCCCATCTGGAACGCACCCGTATCACCGCCGCCGCCTATTTTGCCAGTGCGGACTATGCCCGTGAGACGCTGCTGCAACTGGTGGATGGGATGGTGATCGCGGAGATGGCACCGATACCGCAGCATCAGGCGATTGTACGCGAGATTCTGGTGCTGTTCACGCTGCGGGCACGCCTGACGGGTGGCCGGGCGTATGCCGCCCCTGTTGATGTGTATCTGGATGAATACAATGTGTACCAGCCGGATGTGCTGTACCTGACAGCCGACAGTGCCTGTGTGGTGGGCGAAAAACGGCTGGTGGGTGCGCCTGACCTGGTGGTGGAGGTCCTGTCTCCGTCCACCGCGCGGCTGGATCGGCAGGTGAAATTTAATGCGTATGAAGCGCACGGGGTGGCTGAATACTGGCTGGTAGACCCGCTGTACCAGGTGGTGGAAGTGTGGTGCCAGGGCGGCGCGGGCCGGCTGCTGCGCCAGGGTGTGTATGGCGTTGAAGATCATTTTACCTCCGTCACCCTGGGGGAGGTTATCAGCGTGGCCGGGGTGCTGACCGGCTGAGGGCAGGCTGAAGCGATGCTGGAAAAAGTCCTTGAAGATGGACTGGCCGAACTTGACCCGGCCCGTCAGGTTGATTTTGTGCGGGTGCTGCGTTTCTCGTTAACGCTAAACCCGCTGTCTCTCATGAGCGAGGACTGGAAGTCATTTGGCTTTAGCCGCCAGGAATTGTATGATTTGAAGGTGATACTGCTGCGCCCGCTGGCCTGTGAGTTCTTGCAGAGCCAGGGGATAGTGATGCGCCGGGGAACCTTTGATCGCAAAACCAGCCAGATGGCCTATCATCATCGTTATGGCCGGGCACCATCCTTAATCCATTTAAAACCGCCCATCATGGCGCTCAGCTATGCGGAATGGCTCGACCTGGCCACGGATGGAACGGCGACAGTGGCGGTGCCGGTGGCCTTGCAGGAATTTGGTGTGTAATCAGCCCTGGCCGCCCATGGAGGCGCTGTGTTAACCCTCACCATCATGCATCATCGCCCGCTGGCACTGCTGGCGCTGCTGGTACTGCTGGCGCTGCCGGGGCCGCTGGCCGCCCAGGACCCCCCGGCAGTGCTGCCCAATCATACGCTGGAAGTGTTCCTGGAGCGCAACAGCGACGGTGCCGGCACCGACCGGCTCATCTTCCTGGATGTGCTGCCCGGCACCGAAACGGCCGTCAGCGTCACCGGCGAGCGCTACACCCTCACCGGCGCGGGCGTGCTGTTCTTCGATTATCGCCAGCAGCGGGTGATGCTGGCCCGGTCGGATGGCAGCCTGCGCGAGCATCCTTTCATCCGCCTGGAGGGCGGGGCGCGGCGGGTGGACTGGACGGTGGCCGGCGATGGCCGCAGCGTCGCCTGGACGCTGACCTATGGCACGCCGGCGGCGCTGACCACCGTCACCACGCTGGCCAGCGCCGATGGGGCCGCCCGCCGCGACATCCTCACCGATGGCCCGCGCGATGGCGTGCGGGCGCTGCCGGTGGCCTTCAGCGATGATAACACCCGCCTCTACATGGATATGCAGCCCGATGGCCTGGGCCAGTTCACCGCCTATACCCAGTATGCCGGACTGTTCAGTGTGGATACTGACAGCGGCGCGGTGCTGTCGCTGCCGGGCGAGCCGGTGTGTTTTTGCGGCGCGGGGCTGCGCCTCCAGCGCTTTTTACGGCTCACGCTCACGCCAGATCTCAGCGGGTTTGATGTGCGCGTGTATGACCTGAACCGGCTGACGCTCCAGATCATCCCGGCGCTGCGGCTGACCGGCTTCACCCAGGCGGGGGATGTGCTGATCGCCCCGGATGGCACGCAGGCGGTGTATGCCCTCTCCCGGGTGGAAAATTTTGGCGCACCGGATCAAACGTTGGAGACGGTGTTCATGCACGTCGATTTGAACGCGCTGACGCAGGAAACCCTCACCGACCCCATCACCACCTACATTCATCCGGTGCGCTGGACGGAGGATAACACCGCCATCCTGTTCACCAGCCCGCAGCAAAACGGCACCTGGAAGATCGACCTGCGCGACCGCACGCTGAAAAAAGTGGCCGAAGTCGCCTTCCTGGGCACGCTGAACGAGCAGGAATGACTCAGCGCGGGCTGAGGCGTATGGCCCCGTCCAGCCGGATGGTTTCGCCATTGAGCATGGGGTTTTCCACGATGGCGCGGGCCAGGTGGGCATATTCCGCCGGGCTGCCCAGGCGGGCCGGGAAGGGCACCTGCTGACCGAGCGCGGCGCGGGCTTCCTCCGGCAGCGTGCCCAGCAGCGGCGTATCGAACAGGCCCGGCGCAATCGTCACCACGCGCACGCCATCGCGGGCCAGGTCGCGGGCCATGGGCAGCGTCATCCCCACGATGCCGCCTTTGGAAGCGCTGTAGGCCACCTGCCCGATCTGCCCTTCAAACGCGGCCACCGACGCAGTATTGAT
>JALOOI010000220.1 GCA_025454495.1 Anaerolineae bacterium | reverse complement strand
GTTCCAGGCCTATGCCACCCAGGCCGCCCAGGCCATCAAAAATGCCCGCACCTACGAAACGGCCGATAAAGCGCTGGAACAGCGCCTCGAACAACTGAATGTGCTGGCGGCCATGGGTTCCATTTTGAACGCCACCATGGACGAAACACAAATTTACGACATCATCCTGCGCTATGCGGTGGCTTCCTCCGCGGCCAGCAGCGGGCTGGCGCTGCGCGTGGCCGCCGCCGGCCCGGTCAGCATCATCGCCCGCGCCGGCACCGCCGCCGACCCCACCGACCTGGACGGGCTGCGCCGGCACTTTTTGCAGCCGGTGGTGCAGTCCGGCCAGTTGTTCCGCAGTGACGATGTGCTGCGGCTGGCCCCGCCCCCGGCCCCCGGCACCCTGCCGCCCCACACGCGCTCCCTGCTCATTACGCCCATCATGGCCCGCGGCGGCGACGTGACCGGGGTCATCCTGCTGGCCGGCCATGAGGTGGCCGTCTTTGGCGCGGGTGACGGGCATTTTGTGGCGCAAATGGCCTACCAGGCGATGATCGCCGCCGAAAATACGCGCCTGTTCCAGAATGTGCGTACCGCCCGCGACAATTTGCAGATGATCCTGAATACCATGGAAGAAGCCACCCTGCTCATTAACGCCGGCGGCGAGGTGGCCATGGTCAACCCTGGCATCCACCTCATCGGCCTCACGCCGGAGGCGCTGCTGCATCGCCAGGTGGAAGACCTGCTGAACGATCCGGCGCTCAAGTTCGGGCTGCGTACCGGCCTCAGCAGTGAACTGCTGATCGCCATTTTGCAGGATATTGGCACCCCCGGCGCGACCGGCAGTTACCCGCCCTACAGCTATGAAGTGCATGATGAGCAGGTGGGCGTGCGCTACATCCTGCGGCAGATTATCCCGCTGCGGCGCGATGACCAGCGCGGGGCCCTGCTGGTCTTTTACAACCGCACCGATGAGCGCGAACTGGAACGCGCCCGCGAGTCCTTCACCCAGATGATCGTCCATGATTTACGCAGCCCGCTGACGGCCGTCACCACCAGCCTGAAGCTGCTGCGCGAATACGTGCCGGACGGCACCGATTACAAGCCACTGGTGGAAAAAACCACCGAAGTCAGCCGCCGCGCCATTCGTAAAGTGCTCACGCGGGTGGATTCGCTGCTGGATATTGCCCGCATGGAGAGCAACGAAATTTACCTGGAGCGCGAACCGGTTGACCTGGCCAGCCTGGTGGAGGCGGTGCGGGGGGAACTGGAACCGCTGGCGGTGGAACTGGAGATCGCCATTGTGGGCGATTTTGCGCCCCACCTGCCGCTGCTGTTCGTCGATGGCGATAAAGTGGAGCGAATGCTGCTGAACCTGGTGGACAACGCGCTGAAATACAGCCCCGCCGAAAGCACCATCCGCATCCAGGCCCGCCTGCTGGACAGCGGCCTGATGCGCGTGGCAGTGATCGACGAGGGGCCGGGCATCCCGGCGGATTACCGCCAGCGCCTGTTTGATCGCTTTGTGCAGGTGGAAGGGCGACAGGTGATCCGGCGCGGGGTGGGCCTGGGGCTGGCCTTCTGCCGCCTGGTGGCCGCCGCCCACGGGGGCAGCATCCACGTCGAAGATAATGTGCCGCGCGGCAGCCAGTTCGTGGTCACGCTGCCGGTGGTGCCCCGGGGCGGGCCGACGGAGTAAGCGCCGCCGGCCGCCCCGTTTGGATACGTCAAAAGTGACAATTGGTTATCTTGCACAATGCGCCCTCAGCAAAACCTTATTTAGTGACTTTCGCCAGAAGTTTTAACGAGTTTTTATCATTGCCTGGTAAATTTTCACAAAATATTGCCACATAATTCATAAGTTGTGGGCATCACACCACCGGCGCGGGCCCTGTTATGCTGGTCACAGTGCAAAAGGACTTGCGGCATTGGGAGGAATCATGTCCAGAACAACACGATACGGACGGCGTATGCTGTCACTGGCGCTGGCCACGATGGTGATGGCAATCTTTGGGACACGGGTGCTGGCGCAGGATGCTGCGGCCGGGCCCACGATGGATGATTTTAACGCCCTCAAAGTATCGGTGGATACCGCCTGGGTACTGCTGACGGGGTTCCTGGTCTTCTTTATGCAGACCGGCTTCGCCCTGCTGGAAACGGGCAT
Source organism: Anaerolineae bacterium (assembly GCA_025454495.1). Lineage (GTDB taxonomy): Bacteria > Chloroflexota > Anaerolineae > Aggregatilineales > Phototrophicaceae > JALHOR01. Next base: position 11,871 of record JALOOI010000220.1, on the reverse strand, counting down.
GATTCGGCACACCGGCGCGGTGAATGCGCTGCTGGAAAATTTTGTGGATGCCGGTCTGACGGCGCTGTGCTGGTGGGCGGTGGGTTTCGGCATTGCCTTCGGCGCGACCAATGGCTTCTTCGGCACCACGCTGTTTGCGCCGGGGCTGGACGTGCTGAGCCTGCCGATGGTGGATGTGAACAGCAACTTTAGCTGGACGACGATCGGCGTGGGGACGATGTTCTTCTTCCAGTTCGCCTTTGCTGCCACCGCCAGCACCATCACCACCGGCTCCATGGCAGAACGCACCGATTTTATCGGCGACCTGCTGTATACGGCCATCATTGCCATCGTCATTTACCCGGTGATCGTACACTGGGTGTGGGGCGGCGGCTGGCTGGGGGCCAATGGCTTCCTGGATTTTGCCGGCAGCACCGTGGTGCACACCGTCGGCGGGGTCATCGCGCTGATTGGGGCCATGCTGCTGGGCCCGCGCCCGGGCCGCGTCTTCGGCAGCCCGCCCAAACCGCACAACCTGGCCTACGCCACCCTGGGCACCATGATCCTGTGGTTCGGCTGGTATGGCTTTAACCCCGGCTCCACCCTGGGCATCACCGGCGCGAATGCGCCCCTGGTGGGCATCGTGACGCTCAATACCACGCTCGCCGCCGGTGCCGCCGCCGTGGCCAGCCTGTTCTTCATCTTCTTCCGCACCGGCAAATGGGACCTGGCGGCCACGCTGAACGGTTCGCTGGCCGGGCTGGTGGGCATCACCGCCGGCTGCGCTTTCGTGGGCCCCTTCGGCGCGATCATGATCGGCATCACCGGCGGTATTCTGGTGGTGCTGGCAACGGACGCGGTGGAAATGGCGAAGGTGGATGATGCGGTGGGCGCGTTTGCGGTGCATGGCGCGTGCGGCATCATGGGCACGCTGGCCATCGGCCTGTGGGGCGATGCCAGCCTGATGGTGGGCGTGAACGCCGGCAAGAACGGCCTGCTGGTGGGCGGCGGGCTGGATATCCTGCTCACGCAGCTCGTCGGCTCCGCGGCCACCATCGCCTATGTCACGGTGACGGCTGTGCTGATGTTCGGCTTCCTGAAAGCCATCGGCCGCCTGCGCGTGCATTCCGATGCAGACAAAATGGGCATCGACGCTTACGAACACGGTGCCAGCCTGTGGCCGGATGTGCTGCCGCTGGACAATGTTCCGGCCGGCAAGACCAGCCCCGCCATCGGCGATTAACCAGACCACGATGGGCCACCGGCACGAGCGCGGTGGCCCGCCCCATCCCAACGCAGCCAGCCGGCTGCGTTTTTGCGTCTGCCGGGTTTCGTGCTATGCTTAAACCAGCAACCAGGCCAACAGGGTTCCTGCCGATGACTGTCCCGCTGCATCCATCTGCCCGGCCGGCCATCGCGCCCCGGTACTATCACATCGCCCGCAACATGCGCGGCCGGGCCTATTCCAGCGATGCCATCCGGCGCATCCTCATTCAACGCGGGTTATCGTGGGAAAAGTCCTTCGTGGTGCTGCATGACCTGGAATGCGAAGCGCTGGCGCACAACCCGCCGCCGGTCTTCGCGCCGCGCAATCGCCGCCAGGCACAGCGGCGGGCCGCCCTGCTGGCGCTGGCCCTGCCCGGTGTGCTGCTGCTGACGGCCCTGGGCTGGCAGCTCTCCGGCTTCATCGGGCTGCTGCTGCTGATCAGCGGGCTGGCGCTGTGTCTTTATCTGCCGGGTTTTTTGCTCTACTGGCTTTAGAGGTGTGTATGTCTCAGCCGATTGCAGTCCTGCTGGTGCATGGAATCGAGCGTCATAATCTGGATGATGTGGAGATGACGGCCGGCAAACTGGCCCTGATCGACCTGGTGAAGACGGAATTTCGCAAATATACCCGGCGCGTGCATCCCGAAGAAGCCCTGGTCTTCCAGACCTGCATCTGGTCGGTGGAAGCCGGGTTGCAGGCCCGCACCATTGATTTTATCCAGTCGATGCAGGATGCGAACCTGAAGATGGGCTTCCTGCGTGAATTTTTGATGGATGTCATCATCACCGGCACCACCTACCAATCCAGCCTGGACAACCGGCGTATGTACACCGAAATTCACGGCTCCATCGCCGGGGCCATCCGCCAGCTTGGCAAACGCGCCGGCGAGGCCGCGCCGCTGGTGGTGGTGGCGCACAGCCTGGGGTCGGTGATGACGCAGCAGTATTTTTATGACCTGCAATGGGACAGCGCCACCCGCCTGCTCATCCCGCCGGGGGTACGCAGCCGCATTGGCCCGGCCCCCATCGAAAAGGGGCAAACGCTCAGTTCGGTGTTTACCCTGGGCAGCCCGCTGGCGCTGTGGTCAACCCGATTTGAGCAGTACGGCACACCGATGATCGTGCCGGCCCCGGAATTGAAGAAGCTGCACCCCGGCGTGCGCGGCAAATGGATGAATTTGTACGATAAAGATGATGTGCTGGCCTACCCGCTGCAACCGCTGAACAGCGATTTTGACAAAATGGTGGAAGATGTGGCAGTGAATGTGGGCGGGCTGATGGAAAGCTGGACACCGGCCTCGCACGTGAGCTACTGGACAGATATGGATGTGGTGCGGCCCATCGCCCGCACGCTGGCCGAAACGTGGGAAGCGGCCAACCCGGAATAGCGGCTCAGGCCTGCAAGCGCTGAATGTGTTGCAGCAGCGCGGGCATATCCAGCGGCTTGCGGATGAACAGATTGGCCCCCAGGGCCAGCACTTCCGGCTCCAGGTCGGCGGCGGCGGAAGCCACAATAATCACCGTGTCGGGGCGGTTCAATTCCTGGCGAATGTACGGGATGAGCGTTTGGCCGGGTTCGCCGGGCAGGCGCAAATCCAGCAGCACCAGCGCGGGCGCAGCCGGGGCGGCCAGCAGGCTTTTGGCCTGGTCAACGGTGCGGGCTTCCAGCACCGTAAGGCCCAGGCCCTGCAGGGCCGCCACATACATCATGCGAATGGTGTTGTTATCTTCGACCACCAGAATACCGGCCATACCCGCTCACTCCCTGCCTGCTGCCCATACCGCGCCCCATCATAACCCGGCCGGGGCGGGGCGGCTCTAAAAAGCGTGTAAAAAATTTCACAAAGCCGGCCGGGATCGGGGTGCTCAGTAGGCCCGCACCGGAATTTGAATGTTGAGCGTGGTGCCGCGGCCGGGGGCGGTATCAATGCTCACATCGCCGCCGTACAGCCGGGCCCGCCGCTTCATATTGTGCAGCCCCAGCCCGCCCGACCCGTTCTTCAGGATGCTGGTATCAAAGCCCTGGCCATCATCATTCACCAGGACGCTGAAGAAATATTTGTCCTGCTGCACCCGGACGCGGATGCGCGTGGCATCGGCATGGCGAATGGCGTTGCTGATGGCCTCGTTGACGATTAAACAGATCGATTCAAACACCGCCGGCGAGAAAGGCGGGCGCGTTTCGGGCGCGTCAATTTCGGCGTGGATGGTTTCCGGCAGGTGCAGCCGGGTGAGCATCACCTGGATGCAGTCGCGCACGGTTTGCCGCCCGTCGCTGCGGTAACGTAAATCGGTGATGAAGCCGCGAATTTCTTCGATGACATCGTTCAACCCCTCCACGATGTTTTTTAACGAGTCCGGCGCGATGGTGCTGCCGCCGGAGCGCAGCAGTTCCACCTGCATCCCCACGCCATACAGCGACTGAATGACTCCATCGTGCAGTTCCATGCCGATGCGCTCGCGTTCTTCCAGCAGGGTCAGCCGGTTGCGCTGCTGGCTGAGGTTGCTGCCGCTGATGACCAGCGCGGCATAGCCGGCCAGCGTCTCCACCAGCAGTTGATCGCGCTCATCAAAGTGCTGCCCGTCTTCCCGGTCGCACAGGTACAGCATCCCGAACAACTGATGCCCCAGATGCACCGGCACCCCCAGAAAACTGGTCATGGGCGGGTGATGCGCCGGAAAGCCCACCGAGCGCGCGTCGTCCTGCATTCGCTCCAGGCGAATGCTCTGGCGCTCGCGCATGAGCGCCCCGATGAGGCCGTGCCCGCGCGGCATATGCTCCAGCAGCGCCACTTCTTCGGGGGTCATACCCACGGTCTTAAAATAGCGCAATCCGCCCCGGCCATCCGGCACGCCCAGGGCGGCATAACGGCACGCCACCAGTTCACGCGCCACTTCGGCGATGCGCTGCAACACGCTTTCCGCTTCGCTGGCTTCGGCGGCATACATCACCGCGGAAGCAATTTCTTTAAGGCGACTCAGCACTTCATTCATGGGATTCTGATGACATTCCTCACTGTTTACTCAGGATATTCTACACTATATTTTATGTTTGAACTAATTCACTATGTTACACAAATCATCGAGGGGCCGCTAAAGGTATGTCCAGGACTGTTCGTATTCTCATTGCAGATGATCATTCGGTGGTACGTGCCGGGCTGCGGGCGCTGCTGGAACGTCAGGGACATTTCCGGGTGATTGCCGAAGCGGGAACAGGCGAAGAAGCCATTGAAACGGCCCGCAATCATCAGCCGGATGTAGCCGTGCTGGATATTCGGATGCCGGGAATTTCGGGCATTGAAGCCTGCCGGCGCATTGTGGAGTATGTGCCCGGCTGCCGGGTGATTATGCTCACCTCCTACGCCGAAGATGAGCTGCTGATGGCGGCCATCCAGGCGGGGGCTTCGGGCTATGTGCTGAAGCGCATTGGCGATAATGAACTGGTGCAGGCGGTGGAACGGGTGAGCCGGGGCGAAGGAATGCTGGACCCGGCGATGACGGCCAGCGTCTTTGCCGAAGTGCGTAAATCCACCCAGGCGCAGAATGCGGCCGCCTTCTCTGACCTGACACCGCAGGAGATGGCGGTGCTGGCGCGGGTGGCCGAAGGGCTGACGAACCGGCAGATCGCGGTGAAGCTGTACCTGGGCGAAGGCACGGTGCGGAATTACGTCAGCAGTGTGCTGTCCAAAATTGGCGCGTCCAACCGGGCGGAAGCATTCATCAATTCGTGCCCCCCATGGAAGAATAAGCGCCCACGGGCAGTATACCGCAGTTGAGCGACACGGCCGGAGTCCATCTCCGGCCGTTGGCGTTATGGCCGCGCCGGAGATGGCGCTGAGGGCGGCCAGGGGGAGCAAAGTGGCCGGCTTTTGCGCTATAATCACCCCATTAAGTCCAATTTCAATTTGGCTGGAGGTGTTGTATGGCGATCAGCGGTAAGAATGGCACCGCGCTGGAAACCCCGGCAGCAGAAACCATCCCCGTCCATAACCCGGTGACGGGTGAGCAGATCGGCAGTGTGCCGCAGAGCACGCCGGGCCAGGTGGCGGCGGCCGTGGCCCGCGCCCGCCGGGCCGCTGCGGGCTGGGCCGCGCTGAGCGTGACCGCCCGCCTGCACACGCTGCGCCGCTTTGCCGACCTGCTGTGGGAACGCCAGGACGACATGATCCGCATCATTCGCCGGGAAACGGGCAAGCCCGATGGCATGGCGCTGAATGAAATCATCGCGCTGGATGCCCACCTGACCTTCTGGGTCAACCACGCGGCCGGCATCCTGCATGACCAGACGCGCCGCGCTATTGTGCCGGTGGTGCATCGCGCCAGCGTCCATTATCGCCCGCACGGGGTGGTCGGCATCATCTCGCCGTGGAATTTCCCCTTTTTGCTGCCCTTCCTGGATGCGCTGCCGGCGCTGGTGGCGGGCAATACCGTCGTCCTCAAACCGTCCGAAGTCACGCCCTACAGCAGCGAACTGGGCATATCCCTGCTGCACGAGGCGGGCCTGCCGCGCGATGTGATGCAGATCGTCCATGGTGATGGCCGCGCCGGGGCCGCGCTGGTGGAAGAGGTGGATTATGTTGCCTTCACCGGCAGCCAGGCCGTGGGGCGCAAAATCGCCGCCCGCGCCGGGGAACGGCTCATCCCGTACAGCCTGGAACTGGGGGGCAAAAACCCGCTGCTGCTGCTGGACGATGCCCCTCTGGATGAGGCCGTGACGGCCATGATCCGCACCGCCTTCGCCAATGCCGGGCAGGTGTGCATGTCGGTGGGCCGCGCGTATGTGGAAGCCACCATTTATGACCGGGTGATTGAACGGCTGTACCACTGGATGCCGCAGTACCGCGTGGGCACCGCCGGCAGCGACCATATGGGCAGCCTGACCAATGAGCGCGAACTGCTGCGGGTGGAAGCCCACCTGGAGGATGCCGTCGCCCGCGGGGCCAAAATCCTCACCGGCGGCCGCCGCCGCCCCGACCTGGGGCCGCTGTTCTATGAGCCGACCATCCTGGTGGATGTGGATCATTCCATGCGCGTCATGCGCGAAGAAACCTTTGGCCCGCTGCTGCCCATCATGAAAGTGGCGAATGTCGAAGAAGCCATCCAGTATGCCAATGACAGCGACTGCGGCCTGACGGCCTCGGTGTTCACCCGTGACCTGAAGCGCGGCGCGGCCCTGGCCCGCCGGCTGGAAGCGGGCGATGTGACCGTGAATGTGGGCCTGATGGTGATCGCCACGCCGGCGCTGCCCTCCGGCGGCCTCAAAAGCAGCGGCATCGGCCGGCGCAACGGCAAAGAGGGGCTGCTGCGCTTTGTGGCCCCGCAGGGGCTGGTGGTGAATACCGGCCTGGCCCAGGTGCCCACGCTGGACCTGGTGGACAGCCGGACGCTGCTGACCGCCAAACTGATGCGCCAGGTGCGGCGCTACCTGCCCTTTGTTTAACCTGTGCCCCTGCTGGAGACCATGCCTGTGGAAACCTATGAATTTGTGCTGACGGAAACCCCCGCCCCCGGTGTCGGCGTGATACGCCTGAACCGGCCGGCGGCGCTGAACGCGCTGAACCAGGCGCTGATGCGCGATTTGATGGCCGCACTGCTGGCCTTCGAGGCTGATCCGGCCATTGGCTGCATTTTGCTCACCGGCAGCGATAAAGCCTTCGCCGCCGGCGCGGATATTAAAGAAATGGCCGCTACCCCTTACGTCGCTATGTTCATGCAGGCTTCGCTCATCGACGGGTTCGATTTTAGCCGCATTCATAAGCCCATCATCGCCGTCGTCAGCGGCTTTGCCCTGGGCGGCGGCTGCGAGATCGCCATGATGTGCGATATGATCGTGGCTTCGGAGACGGCCATCTTCGGCCAGCCAGAGATTAACCTGGGCATTTTGCCCGGCGGCGGCGGCACCCAGCGGCTGACGCGGGCCGTGGGCAAGGCGCTGGCGATGGAGATCATGCTGGCTGACCGGCGGCTGACGGCCGCGGAGGCGCTGCATTACGGGCTGGTGAACCGCGTGTTTGCGGTGGAAGTGTACTTTGCCGAAGCGGTGAAACTGGCGCAGAAGATCGCCGGCCTGTCCCAGGTGGCGGTACGGCTGACGAAAGAGGCCATCCAGAAAGCGGAGGAACTGCCGCTGCACGAAGGCCTGGAGTTTGAGAAGCGCAATTTTTACCTGGCCTTCGGCACCGACGACAAAGCCGAAGGCATGGCGGCCTTCATCGAGAAGCGGAAGCCCGCCTGGAAGCATTCGTGACGCGCGTTCCCCGCGCCCGCCAACCATAACCGTAACCATAACCGTAACCGTAACCGGGGCAAAGGCAGGAAAATCCAGGGTCAACGCACGAATTCTGCTGACCTTGCCGCGCCTGCGCCCTCACCCCCGACCCCCTCGCCCGGACGGACTGCGCCCTCGGCGAGGGAGTCCGTCCCTTTCAATCTTTTCTCCGTGGCGCTGTGTTCAATCGCTGGTTGGGGCATGATGTCATCGTGCCCCGGCCGGGGGGCGGCAGCACACCGCCCGCCCCCGTGTTACAATCTACCTGAATAAACATCTCCGGGGGGAAAATGCCATGTTTAGAAAAATTCTGCTGGCCATGCTGCTGTTTGTGCCGCTGGCCATCGGCGCGGAACTGCTGCACGCCGATCCAACGCTCATCTTCATCCTGTCCGCGCTGGCCATCATCCCCCTGGCGGATTTTGTGGGCGAAGCCACCGAAGAGCTGGCCCACTACACCGGCCCGCGCCTGGGCGGGCTGCTGAATGCCACCCTGGGCAACGCCGCCGAACTCATCATCACCCTCTTTGCCATCCGCGCGGGCCTGCTTGATCTGGTGCGGGCTTCCATCACCGGCTCCATCATCGGGAATTTGCTGCTGGTGATGGGGCTGGCGCTGCTGGTCGGCGGGCTGAAGCACGGCATCCAATCCTTTGACCGGCGCAACGCCAGCATGAACGCCACCCTGCTGGTGCTGGCGGTGGTGGCGCTGCTCATTCCGTCCCTGTTCGATGTCGCCATTCAGCAGGACAAAGCGCGGGAACTGGGCTTAAGCGAAGGCGTGGCGCTGGTGATGATGGGCCTGTATGCGCTGAGCGTGCTCTACAGTTTTACCGGCGGCAAAGGCGAGCCGCACGCCCACAGCGCCGCCGCGCCCCACCACGCCCGCTGGACGATCCCGGTGGCGCTGGCCGTGCTGGTGGCCGCCACTGTGGGCATTGTGCTGATGAGCGAATTTCTGGTGGGGGCGGTGACGCACGTCAGCGAAACTCTGGGACTGACGGAATTTTTCATCGGCATCATCGTTATTCCGCTGGTGGGCAATATTGCCGAGCACCTGGTGGCGGTGGAAGTGGCCTACAAGAACAAAATGGAGCTCAGCCTGGCGATTGCCATCGGCAGCAGCCTGCAAATTGCGCTGTTCGTCGCGCCGGTGCTGGTGTTCCTCAGCCTGGTGGTGGGCGGCGAGCCGCTGCTGCTGGTGTTCAACAGCTTTGAACTGATTACGCTGGTGGCCGCCGCGCTGATTGCGGCCTTCATCGCCCAGGATGGCGAAACCAACTGGCTGGAAGGGGCCATGCTGCTGGCGGTGTATGCCATTGTCGCGCTGGCCTTCTTCTACCTGCCGGTGGGCGGGGCCTGACCGGCCACCTGGCGCAGGATGGCTTCCTGGTCCTGGATGGCCGTCTCAAAATCAAAATGCTGTTCGGCGTAGCGGCGGGCGTGGTCGCTCATCTGGCGATGCAGCGCCGGGTCATCCAGCACGCGCAGGATGGCCGCCGCCAGCCCGGCCGTATCGCCCGGCGGCACGGTGAGGCCGCCGCCACTGGTGGCGATGAGGGCCGCGGCTTCGCCGCCCTGGGCCGCCACCACCGGCGTACCGGCCGCGAAAGCCTCGTACAGCCGGGCCGGAATGGTGCCGGTGTACAGGTCTACCGGGCGCAGCGCCCAGATATTGAGGTGTGAAGCGCACCACGCCAGCGGCATCGCCTCATGCGGCAGCCAGTCGATCCAGCGCAGGTTGGGCGGCGCGGCCGTGGCCAGGTAATCGCGCACAATGTCGCGCTGGCTGCCGGTGCCGATCAGCAGCACCTGCACATCCGGCCGCGCCTCAAGCTGCCGGGCCACGGCGAACAGCGCTTCCAGATCGTACTGGGTGGCCAGCGTGCCCATGCACGTCACCAGCCGGTGGGGGCCGGGGGCATACTGCGCCCGGAACGCGGCGGTATCCAGCCCCGGCCGGAACAGCGTGGTATCCACCCCGCGGTAAATGGTGTGGATTTTGTCCGCCTGGCCGCCCAGGTACTGCACAATCTTCCGCCCCCAGGCCGGACTCATGCAGGTGATGGCCGCCGCGCCCCGGTAGCCGCTGTCCATGCTGGCCCGGGCCAGGCGATAGGCGGTATCCGTTTCCTTCAGCGCCCCCACCGTCAGCATATGGTCGGGCCACAGGTCAGACACATTCAGCACATAGGGTGCGCCCTTCAGCCGGCTGAGGACGCGCCCCACCAGCCCGGTGAAGATGGGCTGCGCTTCGATGTAAGTGACATCCGGCCGGGGCAGCGGCAGCCCGCGCAGCAGCGCCGGCGGCATAAACGACACCTGGCTCAGCAGGCGGCGGCTGATGCGCTGCGACGGCGTGGCCCACAGCCAGCTATAAATCACCCGCACGCCGGCACGGGTGTCCACCTGCCACACCTGACCGCGATACGCTGGCTCGATGATGCCGCCGGGGTAATGGGGCAGCGTGGTCAGCACGGTGACGCGGTGCCCGCGCCGCTGCAACCCCTGCGCCAGCCGCGCCAGCCGGATGGCCGCCTCGCCCTGGCCGGGTTCATAATAATGGGTGACGAACAGAATGTTCACAGCGTCTCTCTCCGGCCCGTTACTGCCCGCCGAGCAGCGGTTGAATATCCGGCCCGACCACAATGATGATGCCCTCGGCCGCCAGGCCATCGGTGCCCGGTTCGATGCGCTCCACCGGCAGGCCCAGCACCTGGGCCAGGTACAGCGCCGAATAGCGGTTGTTGCCATAATCGCGGATGACCGTATTCTGGTTGCCGTGGTCGGTATCGTTGCCGGTATCCACAATGGGGATGCCCCGCGCCGTCAGCCATTCGCGGGTTTTGCCGGCCAGCCCGCTGATGTCGGTGCCATTGTACACCCGAATCGGCGGATTCTCTGCCTGGTAGCGGGCCAGCAAATCCGCCTGGTCAAGCTGCACCTGCGGGTACAGAATGCGCTGGATCAATTCCTGAATCCGCGAGGGATAGGGGATGAGGATGTCATCGCCCTGGGGCGATTTGGCCAGATCGACATAATTATTGTCCACCACGGCATATTGAATGTTCTCGCGCGGGATGTCGTTCATCAGGTAGCCCAGGCGGATGATGTCATCCAGGGTTAAATTGGTGCGGTAATTATCGCTCAGCTCGTTCCACAGGGTGGGAATTTGCGTGATGAAATTGGCGATGCCGCCGGCGCTGAGGACGGTCTGGCGCACGGCATCAATGGCTTCCTGCTGGCGGCGGGCGCGGTCAAAGTCGCCGCCCTGGGTTTTGCGCGTGCGGGCGTATTGCAGCAGGCGCGTGGCATCCAGCCGCTGGCAGCCGGGTTCAAAGCGCACCGGGATGAAGCCAAAACCGGCATCCGGGTAGGTGGGATCGTCGATCACTTCGCGCACGCAAATTTCCACGCCGCCGGGGGCCAGCGTGTTCACCACGCTCTCAAACAGGTTAAAATTCACCACCACGTATTTATCGACGCGCACGCCAAAATTGCTGGCGATGGTCTCCATGGCCAGGGCGGGGCCGCCGCCGCCGGGATAGGCGATCAGGTCGCCGGTACGCATGGCGGTATTGATGCGCTCCTGCCCCACATTGGGGATCGTCACCCACAGATCACGCGGGAAATTAATCACGCCGACGGTTTTCCGCACCGGGTCAATGCTCACCAGGATCATGGTATCGGAGCGAAACGCGCGTTCTTCCTCAAAGCCTTTGCGCTGGTCAATGCCCAGCAGCAAAATACGCATCACGCGGGGATCGGTGATGCGATAGGCGGCGGCCGGGTCCAGGGTGGCCTGCGGGGCCGCGGTGAGGGTGGGCGCGGCGGTGGCGGCGGCGGGCGGGCTGGCGGCGCTGCTATCCGTCGTGGCGGTGGTGGGCAGCGCGGGCGCAGTCGTGGCGGTGGCGGTGGCCGGTATGTTCAGCGCCGGCGGCAGCGTGAGGGTGGGCGTGGGGAAGCTGGCCGGGTTCAGCAGCACCTGGGCCACTTCCTGCGGCGAATTGACGCGCAACCCCTGATCCCACACATCAATCACGGCACCGCGGGTGCCATTATACGCCACCACCGCGCACAGCCCGGTCAGCAGCAGCAGCGCCAGAAAGCCCACCAGCCCCACAAACCATCCCGAAATACGCATCATCGCCCCGATTTATGCTGCCCGAAAACGGCGGTATTGTAGCACGCGGCGGCGGCACATAAAACCTGCGACCAGGCTACGCCGGCGGGATTCGGTGTGGCAGGCGGGGGCATTTCACGGTACAACTGGCAGCGATGCTGAGTCACACAGAGGTCAAGGAATGCTGCTGCGCCGCTGGAATAGCTCTGCTGCTGTGCTGCTGTATGCGCTGCTG
>JALOOI010000034.1 GCA_025454495.1 Anaerolineae bacterium | reverse complement strand
CTGGAAGAACAGCGCCGCCAGGATGCCCGCCGCATCTCCGAAGCAGAGACGGAAATCCCGGAATTAAAGAAGCAAATTGATAAAGTTAGCCCCAAAATGGCCCTCATCGAAGACCTGGCGATCCGCAATGAGCGCCGCATTCAGGAAACGATGAACAGCGAGCGCGAGCGCCGCGACCAGATTCAGCAGTTTATTGACCAGCAAACCCTGTTGATGCAGCAGCGCGATACGCAGATCGAAACGCTGGTGCGTAAATTTGGCGAACACGACAGCGAAATGCAGGCCAACATTCAGCGCTTTGAAGCCTGGTCGCAGGCCTACCGCGATATGAAGCGCATCATTGATGATTTTGAGCGCATCGGCGACCGGCTGGAACGGCGCATTAACGAAGTAGCCGAGATGCAGCGGCTGAGCGAGGAACGCTTCCGCCAGGAATGGAATGCCTGGCGCGATGATGACCAGAAGCGCTGGAAGCAGCTTACGCTCTCCAACGATGAAGTGTGGCGCAACCACGACAAAGAATTTGAGCAGTATGTGGCCCGCCTGGCCGAACTGACCGAGCGCCTGCCGCCCATCCAGGACAGTTTACGGCGCATCTGGGCGCTGGAACGGGAACGGGCGCAGCTTTACCGCGAGCGCTATCAGGCGCTGCTGATGGAATTTGATACCACCGGCACCGGCACAACCACCCTGCCGGCCGTCAACGTGGGCGGCGGTAACGGCAACGGGGCCTATTAGCGGGCCGCCGGAGGGGTTGCGCGGCCCCTCCGGCACCCGCCCCGGTCAGCGGGCCGGCAGGCGGGCCGCTTCTTCCTGCGGGCGAATGACGATCACCACGCGCTGGCGGGCAAACGCCGCCACGGCCTCCGGCGCGTAACTGCCATCTGCCCCGGCGGTTAGCCCGAAGAAACGGGCCCGCCCCGGAAATTTGCGGAAGAAGGACTGCATCGCCCGGTTAAAGGTGGGCCCGTCGTCGGTGATAGCCCGGGCCAGCGCCGGCACCGTCTTACCCCGCCAGCCGATCATGATCTGTGTTTCTGCTTGCAGATTTTTCCACCACACGCGCTCCAGCGCCGTGAATACGTACAGCGTGCCAGCGTCTGCGTCTTCAAAATATTCCACCGGCACCGTGTACTGCCGGTCGCTTTTGCGCCCCCGGAACAGCAGCAGCAAATAACCCCGGCTCACCAGCCCGTGCAGCGGTGATAACAACAGCCCGATCATGAAAGGATTATACAACCGTCCCATGTGCATCCTGCACCTCCGCTAAAACAATTTTCGTTAGCGTTATCGTACTGCGGGCCGGGGCGGGCTGTCCCGTGATGGATGTCGCCGGCGCGGGTGTCAATCCTCACTGATCGTTAGCTGCACCAGATCGCCCACCGCCACGCCCAGGCTGTGCGCCGCGCTGCCCTGGTTGATGGCAATTTCCAGGTAGCCATTGCTGTCGATCTGGGCCAGCAGTTCGCCGCGCAAACACTCATGATAGGCCCGGCGGATGCCCTGCACGGTGCGCCCGGCCAGGGTGATGGTGGCTTTTTCCGCCAGGATGCGCCGCCCCGGCTGCCCGTTCAGCGGTTCCAGCAGCAGGCGCTGATCGTCAATGCGGCGCAGCACGCCCACGCTGGTGAGCAAATTGCCAAAATGATCAATATGCGTGATTTCGCCGCTGATCTGTTTCTCGTCCACCTGGAGCTGTGGCAGCGGCAGGGTGAAAATTTCGGGCAGTGTGGGGCCGAATGCCGAAAAATCAATATCGCCGCGGGCCAGGTAGGCGGCCGCCGGGGCGAAGATGTCGCGCCCGTGAAAGGTCTGGCTGATGTCGTTCAGGCGGTAGCGCGGGTTTTCCAGCAGCACGGCCTGGTAACTGCCGATCTGCGCCAGCGCATAACTGAGCACCCCGTTATCCGGCGCGACGAACCAGTAGCCCCCGCCTTTAACGACGATGGGGCGGCGGGTGCTGCCCACGCCGGGGTCAATCACCACCAGGAAGATCGTCCCGGCGGCAAAATAGCGAAAACTGTTCCGCAGCGCCAGCGCACCATCGCGCACAGACTGCGGACGCACACCATGCGTAATGTCGATAAACTGGGACTGCGGGCAAATCCCGCGCATTACGCCTTTCATCACCCCCACGTAAATATCATGCGTGCCAAAATCAGTCAGCAGTGCTACCGGTCTCATGTGCTTCCCCCTGTAGACAGGTCGCCAGAAGTGTTTGACAGATTATAGCGTGAACTGCTATACTGCCCGCTATGAGGAATGTTATGTTACACGCCCGGCACCATCACCCTTTTCATCAGCAGCCTGCCCCGGTGCGAGTCGCAGTTTAGACTGGCGTGATCTCAGTGTGTTTGTGAGTGACACCCCGCACCGGCTGCGGGGTTTTTGCGTTGACGATGGAGGAGCTATGCTGGCAGTCATTGATTATGGCGCAGGCAATTTACGCAGCGTGCTGCACGCGCTGGCGTATCTGGGGGCGCAGCAGGTGCATCTGGTGCGGTCCGCGGCCGATTTGCAGGGCGCGACGCAGATTATTCTGCCGGGGGTGGGGGCTTTTGGCGCGGGGATGCAGGCCCTGCACCGCCAGAGGCTGGTGGCCCCGCTGCGGGCCGCGCTGGCGCAGGGCATCCCCTACCTGGGCATTTGCCTGGGGATGCAGTTCCTGTTTGAATACAGCGATGAAATGGGCACCCATGAGGGGCTGGGCGTGCTGCCCGGTTACGTCACCCGCTTTCCGCCTTCGGCCACGCACAAGGTGCCGCATATGGGCTGGAACCAGGTGGCGCTGCAAAAAGCCTCGCCGCTGGTGGACGGCCTGCACGACGGCAGCTATGCCTATTTCGTCCACAGCTACTACTGCCAGCCCGCCCGCCCGGAGGATGTGCTGCTGACGGTGGCGTACAGCATCCCGTTTACGGCCGGGGTGGCGCGGGATCAGGTGTATGGCGTGCAGTTTCACCCGGAAAAGAGCCAGCAGGTGGGCTTACAAATTTTGCGTAATTTCCTCACCATGGGAGGCGCGGCACAATGATTATTTACCCGGCAATTGACCTGCGCGGCGGCCAGGTGGTGCGTTTGCGCCAGGGCGACCCGCAGCAGCAAACCACCTTCAGCGCCGACCCGCTGAGCGTGGCCCGACAGTGGCAGGCCGCCGGCGCGGCGTGGCTGCACATCGTGAACCTGGATGGCGCTTTTAGCCAGGCCAATGATAACAGCGCCATCCTGAAGGCCATCGCGCGGCCCGGCGTGAACATTCAATTTGGCGGCGGGCTGCGCTCCCTGCCAGACATCGCCGCGGCCCTCGCCGGGGGCGCGGCGCGGGTGGTGCTCGGCACGGCCGCCATCGAAAACCCGGCACTGGTGGAGGCCGCGCTGGCGCAGTTCGGCCCGGAGGCGATCTGTGTGGCGCTGGATGCCCGCGACGGTAAAATCGCCACCCGCGGCTGGACGACCGTCACCGATGAAACGCCGGTGAGCCTGGGCCGGGCCATGGCGGCGCGGGGGGTGCGCCATGCGCTGTTTACCGATGTCGGGCGCGATGGCGGCCTGGCCGGCAGCGCCCTGGACGAAACGATTGACCTGGCGCGGCAAACCGGCCTCCAGGTCATCGCTTCCGGCGGGGTGAGCCGCCTGGACGAAATTACCACCCTGGCCCGCAGCGGCGCAGTCGCCGGCGCGGTGATCGGCATGGCCTTATATCGTGGTGAGATGACGCTGGCCGACGCGCTGGCCGCAGCACAGCAGGAGGGCTGAAGCATGACCCTGGCCAAACGCATTATCCCCTGCCTGGATGTGAAAGATGGGCGCGTGGTGAAGGGGGTGAATTTCGTCAACCTGCGCGACGCAGGCGACCCGGTGGAACAGGCGCTGATCTATGACCGTGAAGGCGCGGATGAACTGGTGTTTCTGGACATCACCGCCTCGCACGAGGCGCGGCAGACGCGGCTGGATATGGTGCGCCGCGTGGCGGACAGCCTGTTCATTCCCTTCTGCGTGGGCGGCGGCATTCGCACCATTGAAGATATTCGGGAAACCCTGCTGGCCGGCGCGGACAAGGTGAGCATCAACAGCGCGGCCGTCACCAGCCCGCACCTCATCCACGATGGGGCCTGGGCTTTCGGCAGTCAGTGCATCGTCGTCGCCATTGACCCGCGCTATGTCGGCGGTAAATGGATCGTCCACATCAACGGCGGGCGCGTCCCCACCGACCTGGAAGCGGTGGCCTGGGCGCGGGAATGTGAACAGCGCGGCGCGGGCGAAATTTTGCTCACCAGCATGGATCGGGATGGCACAAAGGCCGGCTATGACCTGGAACTGACCCGCGCCGTCGCCGAAGCGGTGTCCATCCCGGTGATTGCTTCCGGCGGGGCCGGCACGGCCGCCCATTTTTACGACGCGCTGACCACCGGCAAAGCCGATGCCGCGCTGGCGGCCAGCCTGTTCCACTATAATGAGCTGCGCCTGGGCGACCTGAAGCAGTATCTGGCCGCACAAGATGTGCCTGTCCGGCTGTCCGGCTGGACGCTGCCGGCAGAAGGGGCGGCCTCATGAAGCTGGCGCTGGAACAAATTCGCTGGGACGCGCAGGGGTTGATCCCGGCGATTGTGCAGGATGCCGCCACGCAGCAGGTGTTGATGCTGGCCTACATGAATGCGGAGGCGCTGCGGCAAACGCTGGCCACCGGCGAAACGGTGTTCTGGTCGCGCAGCCGCCAGGCACTGTGGCACAAAGGCGCGACTTCCGGCCATGTGCAGCGGGTGGTGGAATTACGCATCGATTGTGATGAGGATACGCTGTTGATCCTGGTCAGTCCGGCGGGGCCGGCCTGCCACACCGGGGCGGTATCGTGCTTTTTTCGCCCGCTGGCGGGGCTGGCCGACGCTTAAACGGGGCCGGGGCGCGGTTCTGGCTGCGGCCGCGGCCGCGCCCCGTGGCTGCTACGCCAGGTCTTCCACCGCCGGAATGGTGAAGGCAAAGGTGGAGCCAACGCCTTCTTCGCTCTCCAGCCAGATGCGCCCGCCATGCGCTTCCACAATGTGCTTGCAGATGGTCAGGCCCAGCCCGGTGCCGCGCTCCACATTTTCCAGCGTGGGCACGCGATAAAATTTCTGGAACATATTTTTCTGGTGTTCTCTGGAAATGCCGTAGCCCGTATCCGTGACGGCAATTTGCAAAAACTGCGCCTCGCCTTCCTGCTGCGCCTGCACCCCCACCGTGATGGTGCCATCTTTGCGATTGTATTTGATGGCATTCGTCAGCAGGTTCAGCAGCACCTGCTTGGTCTTGCCCCGGTCGGCTTCGGCCTGCAGATCAATCTGCGGGACGATGACCTGAATGCCTTTGGCCGTGGCCTGGTGGGTGACGACATCCACGCTTTCGGTGATGAGCTTTTGCAGGTCGAAGACTTCCACCGTCAACTGCACCCGGCCCGATTCCAGCCGGGCCACGTTCAGGAAATCGTCGGTCAGCGTAATCAGCCGTTCTGTTTCGCTTTTCATGGTGCCGATGATGTCGCTGCGTTTGCCTTCGGGCAGTTCCGGGCGCTGGAGCAGGGCGGTGCTGGCCTTGAGGGCGGCCAGGGGTGTGCGCAGTTCGTGTACCATCTCGGCGATAAAATCGCTCTGCTGGAACATGCGGGCATTTTCGATGGCGATGGCGGCCTGGCTGGCCAGCGTCCGCAGCGTCACCACATCATCATCGGTGAAGCGGTAGCCATCGCGCTTGTTCATGGCCTGCATCACGCCGATGATGCGCTTGTGCGTGCGCATGGGCACGCCCAGCAAATTGCGCGACTGGAAGCCGATCTTCTTATCCACCCCCTGGTAATGGCTTTGCTCCTTCGCCAGGTCTTCGATGACGCGGGGTTCACCGTGCGTCACGATCCAGCCGGCGATGCTGCCTTCGATGGGGATGACGATCTCTTCCATTTCGGACGGTTTAAGGTTGCTGGCGATGGCGAAGCGCAGTTGTCCGGTCGCTTCATCCAGCAGCATGATCGAGGCCGTTTCGGTCTGGATCAGCTCTTTGGCGGCGGACACAATCTTTTTCAACAGCGACATCTGATCGTAGGTCGAACTCAGTTGATTGCTGATTTCGATAATACGCCGATAATGCATGAGCAATTCCGCCGGAGCCATCACTTCAGCGGTTGTCAGAGCCTTGTTATCCACCACACTCTATCTCCAGACACTCCAGCAGGGCCGGGAGTACCAGCGCTGCATCGGCATGAATGACGACATCCGCCAGCCTGTCGAGTTCTGTCGGTGCCAGATTAATGATAATCAATTTTGCGCCCCGGCGATGGGCGGCCACCGGCAGATCGCTGGCGGGGGCCACTTCCAGCGATGAGCCGACGATCAACATCAGGTCTGTCCGGCGGGCAGCCTCCTGGGCGGCCTGCAATTCCCGGTAGGGTAGCTGCTCGCCAAACAGGATAACGTTGGGCTTCAGCACGCTGCGGCAGTCCGGGCAGCGCGGCACGGTGCCATCCTGCAAATACTGTTGCAGCACAGTCTGGCCATCATACACCTTAAAACAGTGGATGCAGGTGGCTTCGCGCAGGTGGCCGTGCAGTTCCCACACCACCTGGCTGCCGGCGCGGGTGTGCAGCATATCAATATTCTGGGTGATGATGCCATGCAGGTGGCCGCGCTGCTCCAGGGTGGCCAGGGCGGTATGCGCCGGGTTGGGCTGCGCCAGCAGCGTCTTCTCCGCCAGCGGCCGCACCCAGTCGTAAAAGCGCTGCGGATTTTGCCGAAAGCCCAGGATGCTGGCCACGGCCATCGGGTCAACATGTTCCCACAGGCCAGATTCCGGGCTGCGAAAATCCGGGATGCCGGAAGGCGTGCTGATGCCTGCGCCGGTGAAGCCTACCGCAAAGGTGGAGGCACACAGCAGCGAAGCCGCTAACTGAATTTGCGCCGGGTCCAGCATGATAAGGCAAGGCCTGTCACGTTAGCCGTCTGGTTATTGGCTGGTTTAAGTCGTTAGAATGCCCCCGGCGATGGAACGAATGCCCGGCTTCATGGTCTCGGCCAGCCGGGCGAACTGCCCGGCGACGATGGCATTGGGCTGAAGCAGCACGATGGGCAAATTGTTTTGCACCGCCTGGAAGGCCAGTTCGGGCGCGGCCGAGATGATGGCTTTAATCTCGCGGCCCAGCGTATTTTCAATATCGTGCCAGGCTGTTTGCAGGCTGGACTGGCTGCGATTGACGACCACAATGCTGATGCGCCCGCTGCCGCTGTCCGTTTCGATCTCCTGGATCAGTTCTTTGGCCATGTTCACCGTGATGGGGTTGGGCTCCACCACCAGCAGCAGCCGGTTCATTTCGGCCTGTAAGCGGCCATTGAGGGCGCTGAGGCCGCTGCCCAGGTCGAACACGGCCGGGCGGCCCACCATGCGCAGGGCGCTGACGGTGGCCAGGGCGGTTTCTTCCGGGATGGGCATCTGGATTTCGCGGGGGCGGGTGGAGCAGAACAGGCCGCGCAGACCGCTGTCGTGCGCCATCAGTTCGCCTTCCACCACCCGCGGCGTGATCTCGGCGGCCGGGCGGCTGAGGATGCGGGCCATCCCCTGGGAGCGCCCCAGGCCGATCATGGCGGCCATGCTGCCCATGCCGGGGCGAAAATCCGCCACGACGGGCTGTTCCCCCTGCTGCAACAGGGCCGCAGCCAGGTTCAGCGCGACGGTGGTGGTGCCGGCCCCGCCTTTGGCCCCCATCACCCCGATGGCCGCACTCTGGCGGCGCGGGGCGGTGGCCGGCGGCTGCTGCTGCGCCTGGCGGGCCGCGCTGCGGGCTAAAATCGCTTTCACCCGCGATGCCAGTTCGGCCGGGTGGGTGGGTTTGGTCAGGTAATCATCTGCGCCAGCTTCAAAACCCTTCACTTTATCATCAATCAGGGTTTTGGCGGTGAACATGATGATAGGAATTTTGCTGGTGGCCACGTTCTGCCGCAGGCGTTTGCACACATCCAGCCCGTTCATATCCGGCATCATCACATCCAGAATGATGAGATTGGGCAAATCGGTTTCCGCCCGTGTGAGCGCCTGCCCCCCGGTATTCGCCGTGACGACCTCGTACCCCTGCCGTTGCAGCATCAGCCCGATCAGCTTCAGGCTGTCCACATCATCATCGACTACCAGTATTTTTTCAGCCATGTGTCGTCCGTCCGGGTTTTTGCTTTGTAATGCTTCAAAAGTCTAGCATGAAAGCCAGGGTGGTGCAAGCAAATCGACCGGCCGGGCTTAACCCCGACTTGCCCCCTGGTGTGCAGCGGACTATAATCCGTCACAGTACCGTTGATCTTCACCGCCTGCTGTCTCCCGGATGAGCGAGATTAATGATGAGCTGGTTTGATCGCAATGCCAGTGTGGATGGGCCGGGTTTGCTGCGCGATGTGCTGCGCCTGATCGCCCGGCATCCAGCGCTGGACCAGGCCGCGCCGCCGCTGCTTCAGGCGGCCTGTGCCCTCACCGGCGCGACGGCCGCTTTTTACCTGCTGTTCGACGCTCCCCGTGTGCTGCTGACGGAGGCCATCGAC
This sequence comes from Anaerolineae bacterium, assembly GCA_025454495.1. Taxonomy (GTDB): domain Bacteria; phylum Chloroflexota; class Anaerolineae; order Aggregatilineales; family Phototrophicaceae; genus JALHOR01. Next base: position 15,993 of record JALOOI010000034.1, on the reverse strand, counting down.
CCGGCGCATCTGCCGGAGGATGCCGCTTTGCAGGCCATCGCCGAAGCGCTCGCCGGCGAATTTCACCTGGGGACGGCGCTGCCCGCGCCGCTGGCCGCGCAGTATCGCGGCTGGCTGATTGCCCCGGTGCGCGGTAAAAAACAGGTCGTCAGCCTGCTGGCCCTGCTGTTTGCGGGCGAAATGAACGTCTCCGATGATAAAGTGGCGCTGCTGCTGGCGCTGCTGGATGCGCTGCGCGTGGCGACGACGGCCGCCCGCACCGATGACCGGCACCAGCGGCTGGTGCATAACCAGAATGAATTTGTGCGCATTACCACCCATGACCTGCGCCAGCCGCTGACGGTGATGAAAAGCATCGTCGGCATGATCGAAGCGGGCATGATGAGCAGCGATAAGCTGCCGGGCTTCATGGAGAAGATGTCGGCCGGGGTGAACCAGATGGAATTTCTGGTGGATAACATTCAGGATGCCGGCCGCTATGACCCCGAAACCGGCTTTTACGAAATTCAGCGGGCCCCGGTGGATTTAACCGAACTGGTGCGTAAGATTGCCGGCAATTATTTGCGCCCGGCGGAAAAACAGGAATTGACGGTGACGGTGGAAACCGGCGACGATGTGCCCATCATCCACGCCGACGCGGTGATGCTGGAACGGGCCGTCACCAACCTGGTGGATAACGCCATTAAGTACACCCCCAACGGCGGTAAAATTCGCGTGGGGGTGCACCGCCAGGCGGGCGACGTGGTCATCAGCGTGCGCGATAATGGTTATGGCATCAGCCCGGAGAATGCCCGGCAGTTGTTCACCCGGCATTATCGCATTCGCCGGCGCGAACATAACCGCGTGAAAGGCAGCGGCCTGGGGCTGTTCATCGTCCGCAGCGTGGCGCAGCAGCACGATGGCACCGCGCGGGTGGAAAGCGTGGAGGGCGAAGGCAGCACCTTCTTCATCAGCATCCCGCTGGCCGGCGCGAATTTGCTGCACGCCGACGCAGACGGATAAGATACATCTGTTCTATTCGCGGCAAACAGGTTATGCTAAAAGCCCGGTATGGCCGCCGGGCTTTTGTGCTGGAACAGGCAGGCAGCGATGGGCATTAGCATTTTAGCGGAGCAGGTGATCGCCAAAATTGCCGCCGGCGAGGTGATTGAGCGGCCCGCGTCGGTGATTAAGGAACTGGTGGAAAATTCGCTGGATGCCGGCTCCACCGGGATCACGGTGGAGGTGGATGAAGGCGGGCGGCGGCTGATGAAGATCAGCGATAATGGCTGCGGCATTCTGGCGGCGGAAGTGCCGCTGGCCTTCGCCCGCCATGCCACCAGCAAATTGCGCACGGCGGAAGATTTAATCCACATTCAAACCCTGGGCTTTCGCGGCGAAGCCCTGGCCAGCATCGCGGCCGTCAGCCGCCTGACGATGATTACCCGCCACCAGGACGAAACCACCGGCACGCAAATCCGGCTGGAAGGCGGCAGCCTGACGCAGCAGAAAAGCGTGGGTGCGCCGGCCGGCACCGTCATCAGCGTGGAAAATCTGTTTTACAACACCCCGGCCCGCCTTAAATTTTTAAAGGCCGACGAAACCGAAAAACGCCAGATCATGACCACCGTCACCCGCTGCGCCATGGCCTATCCCGGCGTGCGTTTTGTGCTGCTCCAGGACGGCCGCGAGGTCTTTCGGTCAACTGGCAGCGGGCAGCCGGGCGATGTGGTGGTGAAAGTCCTGGGGCTGGAGACGTTCCGCGGCATGATCGAAGTGGCGGAGGAGGAGCCGCTGCGCGGCCTGGCCGGCAGCATTCAGGTGTACGGGTATGTGTCTGAGCCGGGGCTGAGCCGCAAAGACCGCACCCGCATTATGCTGTTCGTCAACGGCCGCCCGGTGCATGATAACGGGCTGACGTATGCCGTCACTCAGGCTTACCACACGCTGCTGATGAAAGGGCGGCACCCGGTGGCCGTGCTGATGATTCAGGTGCCGCCGGAATTTGTGGATGTGAATGTGCATCCGGCCAAATCCGAAGTGCGCTTCCAGGACCCGGCGGCGGTTTTTGTGGCCGTGCAGCGCACCGTGCGCGAAGCGGTGATCGAACGGGCGCAGGCCCGCCCCCTGCGCGGCGCGGCCGGCGAGGGTGGCCGCGCCGGCGGCTGGAAGCTGCCGTATGGCATCGCGCCGGATGAGTATGTGACGCAGCGCGAAATGCCGCTGGCGCTGGATGACCCCGGTCAGTATGCGCTGCAACGGTCTTCCCCGCGCACCCCGCATGAAGCTGACCGCGAAGACCCGGCGGCGCGGCTGGTGGATGACCCTGACCCCACCGCCATCCCGGAAGGCCCGGGCCGCCCGCAGAAGCCGCGCACGCTGCCGCTGCTGCGCGTGGTGGGGCAGGTGGGCGCGGCCTACGTCGTGGCCGAAGGCCCGGCCGGCCTGTACCTCATCGACCAGCACGCAGCGCATGAGCGCATTTTGTACGAGCAGTTCATGGCCCGGTATGAGGCGCAGGGGATCATCGCGCAGCAGGCGCTGGAAGCGCAAACGCTGGTTGTGCCGCCGCCGGAAGCCCGCCTGCTGGAAGAAAAACTGCCGGCGCTGGCGGCGGTGGGCTTCACGCTGGAGCCATTCGGCACGAATACCTTTTTGATCCGGTCGATTCCGGCCATGCTGGCCGACCATGACCCGGTGGAGGCGGTGCTGGCCGTGCTGCCCGACCTGGAAGCGGATAAAACGCCGGGCCAGGCGAGCATTGAGGCGAAGATTATCCTGCGGGTGTGCAAGCGGGCGGCCGTGAAGGCAGGCCAAATTTTAAGCATCAGCGAGATGCAGGGCATCATCCGCCAGCTTGAGCGCTGCCAGTCGCCGCACACCTGCCCGCATGGCCGCCCGACCATGCTGCACATCAGCGGCGACCAGCTCGCCCGCGAATTTGGCCGCCTGGGCGCGGAATGAGCCGCCCGCGCCGGCGTTAGCGGCTTTGCCAGCGGAAGGTGCGCCATACGCCCGTGCCGCCGGCATAGCCGTAGGCCCCGCTGGCATCGCGCTGAGCCACCGAAACGCGCCACTGGAACAGGTGCGTCTGGCCATCGGTGGGGATCAATTCGGCCGGCAGCAGCAGCGAGGTGCCCCGCGTCACCTGCCGCCACGGTTCCGCGATGATGCCGGGAGTCACATCCTGCACTTCCACCAGGTACACCTGCTGCGCCTGAAGAATGCCGGCACTCACCCATTGCAGCGGGAAGATGCCCGGCGGGGCTACCGCGCCTTCCGGCGGATAGACCAGGCTGGCCGGGGCAAAGGTGGGCGTGGCGGTGGCCGTTTCGCTGCCGGAAGGCGTGCGACTGGGGACGGGCGTGGGCGTGGGTAGCGGCACATTAATGCACTGATTGATGCTAATTAACGGGTTGCAGCCGGGCCCGCCGCTGAATTCGGTAAAATTGCAGCCCGACCAGTTCAAATTCTGGTTGAGGGCGCTGATCACTTCCAGGCTGGTGCTGTAAATATCGGCAATGCCGATGATGGTATCGCCTTCTTCCACATCGTGGCAGCCAAACGTCGTCCCTGGCGGCAGCGCGATGCTGTCGCCCACCAGTTCCATGCCCATGCCGGCCACCACGGTTTGCGTCAGTTCAATGCCCACCGGGATGGGCGTGGGCGTGCGCCGCGGGATGAGCAGTTCCGTCCCCGGCGGCGGCAGCAGGTCGGCGCTGCGCATATCCGGGTTAATGGCCAGCACCGCCTGAATGATGGCCGGATCGAAGGCCGGGTAGCCCCAGGGCTGAAGCTGAAGAATATACCCCAGGGTTTCATTTTCGCGGATGACATGCACATAGGGGCCGTCGGTGGGCGGCGGCGCGGGCAGCGCCGGCACGCTCTCCGGCACGGCCGTCGCCACCACCGCGATTTGCACCGGGGTGAGCATCACCACCGGCTGCGTCAGCGAAGGTGTGGGCGTGAGCGTGGGCGATGCACCGGGCGTAAGGGTGGGGCTGGCGCTGGCGGTGGCCGTTTCGGTGATGAGCACTTCCACCGTGGGCGTGGCCTCGTTGGGCGTGTTGATGTTGCAGGCCGCCAGCAGCAGGCACAGCAGCCAGCCGGTCAGCCCTTGCAGTTGCTTCATGGCGTATCGCTTTCTACCAGCCCCTGCCAGACGAAGGTGAACGGCCGCGTCTGGAAGCGGATGACCTCACGATGGGCATCACTGACCACGCCCACCGTCCAGCGAAATTCATGGCGGGCCTGTTCGCGGCCCTGCCAGTCCGGCGGCACAATCAGGCTAATCTCGCGGGTGAGGGCGGTGTAGACAATGCCGGTGGTCACATCTTCCACGTCCACCCGGTACAATTCGCCGGCCAGCAGCGTCCCCGTGGGCACCCAGCGCAGCGTCACCAGTTCATCCCGGCCGAAGAACTGGCGATCCGGCGGGCTGACGATGTTCGGCTCGTTATAGGTGGGGGTGGCGGTGGGCGTGGCGGTGGCGTTGGGGTCGGGCGTGGGCGAGAGCGTGGGGGTGGGCGTGGGGGCGGGCACGCGCATCAGTTGCCCCACGAACAGCGGCACAATGCATTCGGGCCCGCCAAAGCGCTCGCCGAATTCGCAGCGGGCAAAATCCATCTCCGGGTTCAATTCTGATAGTACCTTGGCGTTGGCATTGTATTGAATGGCGATGACGACGATATTTTCATCCGGCGCGATGCGATGCCACATCACCCCCGGCGGCAGCGTGGGCGTGGCCGTGGGCGCAAACGGATCAATCGATTCATCCAGCGACATCAAATCCAGCGACACCACCTGATCGGCCGGTACTGCGGCGACGGCGGTGGCGGTGGGGATGGCCAGCGGGTCGGGCGTGGGGGTGGGCCACGGGATCACCACGCGCTGGCCGATCTGGATGCTGTTGGCATCCGGCAGGTTGTTCAGCGCCACCACGGTCGCCAGCACCTCGCGGTCACGATGGCCGCAGCGGGCAATGGCCCCCAGCAGCGAATCGCCCTGGAAAATTTCCTGAATGCAGGGTTCGGGCGTAAAGGTCTGCGAGGGGGTGAAGGTGGGCGCGGGCGTAAACGTGGCGGTGCCGGTGGGCGGCCCGGCCGTGACGGTGGGCAGCAGCAGCGCCGGTGTGAGCGAAGGTGTGCTGAGGGGCTGCGGCGCGGCCGGGGCTGCGCCCTCGTTCAGCCGCGTGAAGACGGCAAAGGCCGCGCCGCCCAGGGCAAAGGCGAGGAGCGCCACCACGATCATGGTAAAGGCCGTCTGGCTGCGCGGGGATAGCGGCCGTTCTTGCAGGTCATTTTCGCCGTAGCGAAAATCGTACTCCACGGCCGGCGCGCTGCCGGGGCGGGCCGCACGGGTGACGATCTCCACATCTTTCAGCGCGGCCCCGCACGTCCGGCACACCACCGCGCCGGCGGTGTTGGGGGTGCTGCATATGGGGCAAATTTTGAATGACCCGGACAAGCTGCTTCACTCCATCATGTGCCCTGCCAGCCCGCATTATACGAACAGGAGCCGGCCCCAGGGAGGGCGAGTCCGGCAGCGCAGGGCAGGCGGCGGGCGCGGGCGAAAAATGCGCGGAAAGTGAGGATGAGAAATGGCTGGAATCAGGTTAAAATAAGGTTTAATAACCGGTCGATGTATCACAGGCAGGGAGTGCAGCCGTGTCACAGCAGCGAATTATGGATTATCACCTGGCCCGTTTAAAAGATAAGCGCGGATCGGTACGGATGGATGCCATGCAGCAGCTTGCGATCCTGAACCCGACCGGGTTTGCGGAGATTTTTCAATCCATGTACAACGGCGATGCCGATGCCGAAGTGCGGGCGGTGGCGCGGCGCTGTTTGTTGAATGTGTATGCCGAAGCGCTAAAATCGGACCAGGCGGCGGTACGGCTGGAGGCGCTGCGCCAGTGCATCGCCATGGATGGCAGCGAAACGCTGCACCTGGCGCAGGCGCTGCTGGGCAGCGATGAGGATGAACGGGTGCGGGCGGCGGCCCGGCAGTTCGTCGTCACCCACACGCTGGATCGGCTGCGGTCATCGGAGGCGGCGGCCCGCCTGGAGGCGATTACGCTGCTGGAGCAGATGGAAGCCGAAGAAGCGCTGGACGCGCTCCAGCAGGTGTATGCCGCCGATACCGACCCCGAAGTGCGAAAAGCGGCACAGCGGGCCGGGCGGGCCATCTTCAACCAGGCCCGCGCCCGGCGCGCCGGCGCTTCGTAAACCACTGCGGGCACAGCCGCGCGGCCTGTGCCCGCGGCGCTGCCGCTAACTGCCGCACAGAGAAGCCAGCAGCGTCGTCATTTTGCCCAGGCTGGCCTGCATTTCCGCCAGGCTGTCCCGTTCCCGCTGGACGACGGCCGCCGGGGCGCGGGCGGTGAAGCTCTCATTGGCCAGCTTCTGCTCCGTCTTGCTGATGCGCTCCACCAGCCCGGCCTGTTCTTTCTTCAGGCGCTCGCATTCGGCGGCCACGTCCAGCATACCTTCCAGCGGCAAATACAGCGTCACATCGCTGACGACGGCGGAGGCGGCATTGGCCGGCGCGGGTGCGTCATCCGCCAGCAGCACCACCTCCGGCACGTTGCACAGCCGCCCGAAGACATAGCTGTACGCCGCCAGGTCCGCCCGGTGGCTGCCGGGCGCGACCAGGGCCCGCACGCGCTTCGCCGGGTCCACTTTGTATTCCGTGCGGATGTTACGCACCCCGCGCACCAGTTCGATCAGGATATCCATCTGCGCTTCGGCGGCATCGTCCACATACGCCGCGTCCACCTGCGGCCAGGCCGCCATGATGAGCGCCTCGCCCGGATGCGGAATATAGCGCCACGCGGCTTCCGTCATGAAGGGCATGTAGGGGTGCAGCAGCCGCAGGCACGTATCCAGCACGTGCACCATCACGCGGCGGGCGGTGGTTTTTTCATCCGCGCTGCCGCTGTACAGCGGGTGCTTGCACATCTCCAGGTACCAGGGCGCGAATTCGTCCCACATAAAGGCCAGGATGCGGTTGCCCGCTTCGCCATACTGGTAGATGTTGAACAGGTGCTGCACATGGCCCACCAGCCGGTTCAGGCGGCTCAAAATCCAGCGCGAGGGTAAATCCAGCGCGGCCGGGGCCGGGATGCCGGGGGGCAGGTCGCCCTCCAGGTTCATATTCACCAGCCGGGTGATGTTCCAGATTTTATTGACGAATTTAAAGGTATATTCCACCTTCGATTCGTCCAGGTTGACATCGTTACCGGGCGTGCCGCTGGTGATGAGCGTGAAGCGCAGCGGATCCGCCCCAAAGCGATCCGCCAGGTTCAGCGGGTCGATGACGTTGCCCACGGTTTTGCTGAACTTGCGCCCTTCTTTATCGCGCACCATGCCATGCAGGTACACCGTATGGAAGGGGGGTTGATCGGTAAACCACAGCCCCAGCATAATCATGCGGGCCACCCAGAAGAACAGGATGTCGTGGCCGGTTTCCATGATGGCGGTGGGGTAAAACCGGGCCAGATCGGGCGTTTGCGCCGGCCAGCCCAGGGTGCTGAAGGGCCACAGCCCGCTGCTGAACCAGGTGTCCAGCACGTCGGTTTCGGCCCGCCAGCCCGCGCCGGCCGGGGCTTCTTTGCCCACGTAAATTTCGCCGCAGGGGTCGCCATCTTTTTCCCGGTACCAGGCCGGAATGCGATGCCCCCACCACAACTGGCGGCTGATGCACCAGTCCTGGATATTCTCCAGCCAGTGATAATACACTTTTTCGTAGCGCTCCGGCACGATTTTGATGTCGCCATGGCGCACGGCGGCCAGCGCTTTGGCGGCGATGTCGTCCATTTTGACGAACCATTGATCGCTGAGCAGCGGCTCCACCACTTCGCCACCGCGCTGGCTGCGCGGGATGACCATCAGGCGTTTTTCCACCTTCAGCGTCAGCCCGGCGGCGGTCATATCCGCCCACAGTTTTTCCCGCGCGGCAAAGCGATCCAGCCCGGCATAGGGGCCGGCATTCTGGTTGAGGGTGGCATCGCGGTTGAGGATGTTCACCAGCGGCAGGCCGTGTTTTTGCCCCAGGGCGTAATCGTTAAAGTCGTGCGCGGGCGTGATCTTGAGTGCCCCGGTGCCAAATTCTTGATCCACATACTCATCGGCGATGATGGGAATGGCGCGGTTGAGCACGGGCACCAGCGCCTGCTGGCCGATGAAGTGGCGATAGCGCTCATCCTCCGGGTGGACGGCCACGGCTGTATCGCCCAGGATGGTCTCCGGGCGGGTGGTGGCCACGGGGATGAATGCGCCGCCGGCGACCGGGTAGCGGAAGAAATACAGGCTGCCTTCTTCTTCTTCGCGCTCCACCTCCAGGTCAGAGACGGCCGTTTGCAGCCCCGGCGACCAGTTCACCAGGCGCGGCCCCCGGTAGATGAGGCCCTGCTCCCACAGGCGGATGAACACTTCCTGCACCGCCGCCGAGAGGCCTTCATCCAGCGTAAAGCGCTCGCGTGACCAGTCACAACTGGCCCCCATGCGCCGCAACTGCGAGGTGATGGTGCCGTGTTTTTCCTCTTTCCAGCGCCAGGTGCGGGCCAAAAATTCTTCATAACCCACCGCCTGGCGGCTGGTGCCTTCCTGCTGGAGCAGCTTTTCCACCTGGAGCTGCGTGGCGATGCCGGCGTGATCGGTACCGGGCACCCACAGCGCCGCCTTGCCGCGCATCCGTTCATAGCGCGTCATCAAATCTTCCAGCGCACAGAACAGCGCATGGCCCAGGTGCAGTTCCCCGGTGACGTTGGGCGGCGGCATACTGATCACGAAGGCTTCGGCCTCCGGCGGGGCGGCTTCGGGCTTAAACCAGCCGTTGTCCTCCCACCAGCGATAAAGCCGCATCTCCGCCTCTTTAAAATCAAAATTGGCGGGCATGTCGGTCTGGTACATGTGTTTCCTCCCTCAAGGCTGTGAATGAGATGATGCTGTTCGGGGGAATGGAAAAAGCCCATTCATCCCAAACTTCAGGGACGAAAGGGCCGAAGTTGCCTTTCGCGGTACCACCCTGATTCAGCCGCTGCACGGCTGCTCTCATTCGCGCTGTAACGGGCGAACCCGTCCCGGTTCTACTGGCGCAGGAGCGCTTTCTTCCGGGCGACTCCGGGGTCACGTTCTGCTGTCTGTACGTGAGCAGGCTTCCAGCCGCTGGCCTGCATTCTCTGGCACGGGGGAGACAGCGTACTCATCCCCATCTCTGTCTTGTGGTGTTAGTATAAGAGGCGCATAACGGTTCGTCAATCCGCAGCCGGGCGGGCCTAATCGCTGGTTTCTTCGGTCTGGCGGGCCAGCATACTGCGGATGCGGTCGGCGATCATATCAATGGCCACCAGGTTAAAGCCACCCTCCGGCACGATGACATCGGCATAGCGGCGGGTGGGTTCCACAAAGCGCAGGTGCATGGGGCGCACGGTGGACAGATACTGCTCAATGATGGATTCCACGCTGCGGCCGCGCTCGGAGACATCGCGGCGCAGGCGGCGGATGAAGCGAATATCGGCATCGGTATCCACAAAAATTTTGATGTCCAGCAGGTCGCGCAGGTCGCGCTCGGTGAAGATTAAAATGCCTTCCACCATAATGATGGGCTGCGGGGCGATGGCGATGGTTTCGGTTTTGCGGCGGTCGCTGGTGAAATCGTAGATGGGCAGTTCGATCGCCAGTCCCTGTTGCAGGCGGCGCACATGCTCGATCAGCAGCGAAGTTTCCAGCGCGTCCGGGTGGTCAAAATTGATGCTGCTGCGGGCTTCGGCGCTGAACAGGCTGAGGTCTTTATAATAGGCATCGTGCGGCAAATAGGCGATGTGCCGGCTGCCCACCCGGTCAACAATCTGGTGGGCGACGGTGGTCTTGCCCGAACCTGTCCCCCCTGCGACCCCGATGGTGACAGGTTTTTTGAAGCCCATGGCACTCCCTGCCGGTCAGTGTGCAAAAGAAAAGCCCGTAACATGACGGGCTGTGGAAGCCACTGAAGGGACTTGAACCCTTAACCTGTCGCTTACGAAGCGAATGCTCTGCCATTGAGCTACAGTGGCGCAGAGCCTCATCATAGCAGAGGCGCGGCGGCCGATCAAGGCTGAAACGGGGGGCCCTGCGGCCCCCACGCGGGTGTTTTAGTGTGCGCCGTTGACGGGCGTGCCGGTGAATTGTTCGGTTTCGGTGGAGCCGGCCAGCGCGGTGGTGGAGGCGGTGCCGCCGGTGATGATGTTCTGCACGGCATCGAAATAGCCGGTGCCCACGAAGGACTGATGCTTGACGGCTTTGTACCCGGCGCTCTTTTCCAGCTCAAATTCTTTGTCCTGGAGCGCGGCATAGGCCGTCATGCCCTGGTCGCGGTAGGCCAGCGCCAGCTCGAACATGCTCAGGTTGAGCGCGTGGAAGCCCGCCAGGGTGATGAACTGGAACTTGTAGCCCATGGCCCCCAGTTCGCGCTGGAATTTGGCGATGGTCGCGTGATCCAGTTTGGCCGTCCAGTTGAAGGAGGGCGAGCAGTTGTACATGAGCATTTTGCCGGGGAAGCGGGCGTGAATGGCTTCGGCGAACTGGCGGGCTTCCTCCAGGTCCGGGTGCGAGGTTTCCATCCACAGCATATCGGCATAGGGCGCGTAGGACAGCCCGCGATCAATGGAGGCTTCGATGCCGTGGTTCACCTCAAAGAAGCCTTCGGCGGTGCGCTCGCCGGTGATGAAACGGCGGTCGCGCTCGTCAATGTCGCTGGTGAGCAGCGTGGCGGAATCGGCATCGGTACGGGCGACGATCAACACCGGCGCATCCATGACATCGGCCGCCAGGCGGGCCGCCACCAGTTTCTGGATGGCTTCCTGGGTGGGCACCAGCACCTTGCCGCCCAGGTGGCCGCACTTCTTGGCCGAAGAAAGCTGATCTTCGTAGTGAATGCCGGCCACCCCGGCCTCGATCATGGCTTTGGTCAGTTCAAAGGCGTTCAGGTTGCCGCCGAAACCGGCTTCAGCATCGGCCACCATCGGCGCGAAGTAGTACACCGGGTGTTTGCCGGTCTGGTGCTGAATCTGGTCGGCCCGCATGAGGGCGTTGTTAATGCGGCGGATGAGTTCCGGCACGCTGTTCACGGCATACAGGCTCTGGTCAGGATACATTTGCCCGGTGACGTTGGCATCGGCGGCGGTCTGCCAGCCGCTGACGTAAATCGCCTTCAGCCCGGCCTGCACCATCTGGATCGCCTGGTTGCCGGTGAGTGCCCCCAGGGCGTGCACATAGGGTTCTTCATTCAGCAGTTTCCACAGGCGTTCCGCGCCCATCCGCGCCAGGGTGTACTCAATTTTGATGCTGCCACGCAGCTTGAGCACATCCTGCGGGGTGTAGGGGCGGGTGATGCCCTGCCAGCGCAGGTTATGAGTCCAGTCATGGGCGATGCGTTGTGCTTCCGTCATGGTGTATCCTCCACAGATGTCGTAAAAAAGTTAATCCAGGTGATCGTAGGCCGGTAAGGTCAAAAATTCGGTGAACTGATCGGCGCGGATCATGCGGTCGAACAGTTCGGCGGCGGTGGCGAAGTGCCCGCCCTCAAAGCGGGTATCGCCCACTTCGGCGCGGATCGCCAGCATCTCTTCATCCAGCAGTTGCCGGTAAAGATCGGGGGTGACGGTGCGGCCATCGCTGAGGGCCGCGCCATGATGCAGCCACTGCCACACCTGCGACCGGCTGATTTCGGCGGTGGCGGCATCTTCCATCAGGTTGTACAGCGGCACACAGCCGTTGCCGCCCAGCCAGGCTTCCAGATATTGAATGCCCACGCGCAAATTCCAGCGCAGGCCCTGCTCGGTGATGGAATCCACCGGGATCGTCAGCAGGTCGGCGGCGCTCACCTGCACCTCGTGGCGCGGTTGGGTGGCGATCTGGTTGGGGGCGGGCATCACCCGGTTAAAAATCTCCAGCGCCACCGGCACCAGCCCCGGATGCGCCACCCAGGTACCATCGTGGCCGTCGGTGGCTTCGCGCTCTTTATCTGCCCGCACGCGGGCAAAGGCGGTCTCGTTGGCCTGCGGGTCGTTCTTGATGGGAATTTGCGCCGCCATGCCGCCGACGGCATGAACCCCGCGTTTGTGGCAGGTCTGGATGGCCAGCAGCGAATAGGCCCGCATGAACGGGCGCGTCATCGTCAGCAGCGAGCGATCCGGCGTGATGAAGTCCGGGTGGCGGTTGAACTTCTTGATGATGCTGAACAGATAATCCCACCGGCCGCAGTTCAGCCCGGCGCTGTGGTGGCGCAGTTCGTAGAGGATTTCATCCATCTCGAAGGCGGCCAGGATGGTTTCAATGAGCACGGTGGCTTTAAAGGTGCCGCGCGGCACGCCAAGGGTGTCCTGCGCCTGGTTGAAGATGTCGTTCCACAGCCGCGCTTCCAGGTGGCTTTCCATCTTGGGCAGGTAGAAATAGGGGGCGCTGCCGCGTTGCAGCAGTTCCTGCGTGTTGTGGAACACGTACAGCCCAAAGTCAAAAATGCCTGCCGGGGCCGGCTGCCCGTCGATGAGGATGTGTTTTTCCACCAGGTGCCAGCCGCGCGGCCGCACGATGAGCACGGCGGTTTTTTCGTTCAGCGTGTACGTTTTACCCTGCTCATTGACGTAATGAATGGTGCGGCGAATGGCATCGCGCAGGTTGATTTGCCCCTGGAGCATGTTGTCCCAGGTGGGGGCGTTGGAGTCTTCAAAGTCCGCCATGAAGGTGGTTGCGCCGCTGTTCAGCGCATTGATGACCATTTTACGCTCGGTGGGCCCGGTGATCTCCACCCGGCGATCCTGCAAATCATCCGGCAGGGGAGCCACCTGCCAGTCGCCGGCGCGGATGTGCTGCGTGTCCGGCAGAAAATCCGGCCTTTCACCGGCATCCAGCCGGGACTGGCGGGCCTGGCGCAGCGCCAGCAGTTCCAGGCGGCGGGCCGCAAAGGTGCGCACCAGCCCCGCCACGAAATCCAGCGCTGCGGGCGTAAGAATGCTGGCATAATCGGCCGTAATGTTACCGTGTACGTCAATCGTCCGAAGGTGTTCGGCAGTCATAGAAAGCCTCCTGAAAACCGGCGCAGGGCCGGACAGGCGCGAATAATTTCATCACTATGGCGGAAACGATTGAGAAATGCGGTGCGATTGGTTAAATAGAAGCTAAGAGGCTACAGCGTAAGGCCGGCATACTACAGGGGCAGCAAAGCGGGTGATGGCGGGTAACAGGGGGGTGTGTTTGTGCCTGAAGCTGTGTAGATCACGCATGTGAGCTGGCTCCTGTGCCGGGTGGTGGTTCATCTGATGCCTTCACTATACCGATAAGCCGCTGATTTTGGTTCCCGCAGGGCTGGCAGAGTTTGGCCTGATTCTTTGTACACTGTGACGGAAAAGTGCTAAAAATCACAGAAGCCGCCGCCGCGAAAAAATGCCCGCCCGTCACAATGATCGAAAAGCGGCGGGCATTTTGCGTCAGGGCGTGTAAAGCCTCTCACCTGTTACCAGGGAAAGCGCTCCTAATGGCGAAAATGGCGCGTGCCGGTGAAGATCATGGCCACCCCGGCCCGGTTGGCGGCTTCGATCACCCCGGTATCGCGGATGGAACCGCCCGGCTGGATGATGGCCGTCACTCCGGCCTGGATCGCCAGTTCCACGCCATCCGGGAAGGGGAAGAAGGCATCGGAAGCCAGCACGGCCCCGCCGGCGCGGCTGCCGGCTTTCTTCACCGCCAGCGCCACGGCATCCACCCGGCTGGGCAGCCCGCCCCCCACCCCCACGGTATAACCGGGGTGGGCCAGCACAATGGCGTTGGATTTCACATGCTGCACGGCTTTCCAGGCAAATTGCAGCGCGGTCATCTCCTCCGGCGTGGGGGCGCGTTCCGTCACCGTGCGGAACAGGGTGCCGGCCGGGTCGCCGGTATCGTAACGCTGGATTAACAGGCCGCCGTGGACGCTGCGAATATCCATCCCGCTGCCCTCGAAGGGCTGCGGAATTTGCATGATGCGGCAGTTCTGCCGCTTTTCCATCAATGCGGCCAGGGCGGCCGGGGTGTAATCCGGCGCGGCGATGGCTTCGATGAACAGCGTCCCCAGGGCGGTGACGAACGCATCATCCACCGGGCGGTTGACGGCGATCACCCCGCCGAAGGCCGACACCGGGTCTGAATCCAGCGCGTAGGGGTAGGCGGCGCTGAGCGTGGCGGCGCTGGCGATGCCGGTGGGGGTGAGGTGTTTGACGATGACGACGGTCGGCTCATGAAAGCTGCTGATGGCCCGCCAGGCGGCATCCAGATCGAGAATGTTGTTGTAGGAAAGCTGCTTGCCGCCATACTGCCGGGCCCCAAAGGGCGATTGGCCCGCCTGGCGGCTGTAGTAACCGGCGCTCTGGTGCGGGTTTTCGCCATAGCGCAGCACATCCACCGCGTGCACGGCGAAGGAAAGCTGCGGCGGCAGGCTGTCGGCATCATCGGCGGCGGGGGCGGCATTCTGCGAGAGAAAAGCGTGGATGGCGGTATCATAATCGCGCGTGTGGGCGAAGGCCTTCACCGCCAGGTCGCGCCGCAGGGCCAGGTCCGCCGCGCCGGTGGCCTTCAGCGCGGCGATCACCCGGCTGTAATCGGCCGGGTCGCACAGCGTCACCACGCGGAAGAAATTTTTGGCCGCCGCCCGCAGCAGCGTCACCCCGCCAATATCAATTTGCTCCAGCGCATCCTGAAGCGCAATGCCCGGCTGGGCGATGGTCTGCTGGAAGGGGTACAGGTTGCACACCACCAGGTTGATGGGCGCGTAACCATGCCGCGCCAGTTCATCCATATCATCCAGGCGATCCCGCGCCAGAATGCCGGCATGGATGGCCGGGTGCAGCGTTTTCACGCGGCCGGCCAGCATCTCCGGCTGTGCGGTGAGCTGCTGCACCGGTGTCACCGGGATACCGGCCTCCACCAGGCTTTTTTCGGTGCCGCCGCTGGCGACGATCTCCCAGCCCAGGTCGGCCAGCGCCGCCGCCAGTCCCGTCAAACCCGTTTTATCATAAACGCTTAAAAGAGCGCGTGGCATAATCATCCTCAATGCTGTGGCCGCCAAAACAACAGCGCGATTATAACGCTTTCCTGCGGGCGATACAGCCGCCTCAGGCCACCGGCTGATTATGCAATGCTGCGCTAATAATCATGTGTTTCTAAAAAAAGTATTAAAGAATAAAGCCATGCTATGCCATCCATCTATTTTTCTGATACACTTCCGATTGTGAAAATAATCACATAGCAGGGGTAGAGACATGTCCCACAAACAGCGTATTGTCGTCATTGGTGCCGGTTTTGCCGGCCTGTTCGCGGCGCAGGAACTGGCGCGAGATAAAAATCTCGACATCACCCTGATCGACCGCAACAACTTTCACACCTTCACCCCGCTGTTGTATCAGGTGGCCACATGTGCTCTTGATCCCAGTGCCATTGCTTATCCGGTACGCACCATCTTCCGTGATTTGCACAATGTGCACTTCCTGCTGGGGGAGGTGACGGCCATCAACCACGCCGACAAAACGGTGCTGGTGAAAACGATTGATGAAGTGCGCCAGAAGCCCTACGATTATCTGATTATCGCCACCGGCAGCGTGACCAATCACTTTGGCCAGGCTTCCATCGCGCAGCATTCCTTCGGCCTGAAGGATTTGA
Source organism: Anaerolineae bacterium (assembly GCA_025454495.1). Lineage (GTDB taxonomy): Bacteria > Chloroflexota > Anaerolineae > Aggregatilineales > Phototrophicaceae > JALHOR01. The sequence continues at coordinate 346 of JALOOI010000034.1, read as the reverse complement.
ACGAAGCGATTAAGCTGCGGCACCATATCCTCAACCTGTTTGAAAAGGCCGCGTGGTCAGAAGATGCCGCGCTGAAAGATGCCCTCACCACGCTGGTGATCGTGGGCGGCGGGCCCACCGGGCTGGAGACGGCCGGGGCGCTGTACGAGCTGTACAATGACGTGCTGAAGCACGAATATCAGGATTTGTACCCCCGCCTGCGGGCGCGGGTGATCCTGCTGGAAGCCACCGATAACCTGCTGACCCCCTACCCGCAGAACCTGCGCGATGCTGCGTCGCGCCAGCTCGCCGACCTGGGGGTGGAAATTATCATGAATGCGACGGTGGCCGAAGCCCGCGCCGACCG
>JALOOI010000219.1 GCA_025454495.1 Anaerolineae bacterium | reverse complement strand
CCCGCGCCGCCGGCCGGCATCGCGCCAGGCCCACAGCAGGCACAGGGCGGCCAGCAGGGCCAGCCAGCCGTGGGCGGCGGTGTAGGTGTGGGCCAGCAGCCCGGCGCACACGCCGCCGGCCCGCCACAGCGCCGCCCGGTTGTGCCGCTGCGCCTGGAGCAGGAACGCCAGCGCCAGGCAGCCGAACAGCGGGTACAGCAGCACCCGGAAAGCCACATGGCTGTTGTGCACCACCAGATACAGCCCCGCCAGCGCCAGCGCCGCCAGCAGGCCGCCGCGCCAGCCGAACAGCACCCGCCCCAGGCGCAGCAGCGCCGCCAGCGTGACGATGGCCACCAGCGCCGCCACCACCCGCAGCGTCCACGGCTGCACGCCGAACAGCGCCAGCCCGCCGGCCAGCAGGTACATCCACAGGGCTTCGCGGCCGGTGTTCTGCGGGAAGAAAAATTGCAGCCGCGGCTGCTCCAGCAGCGACAGCGCATTCACGGCATAATAGGCTTCGTCGTGCTGGAGCATACCCCGCATGGCCGCCAGCCCGTCCACGTACACCGCGGCCCCCGCCAGCAGCACCAGCGCGGCCAGCAGCAGCGTCCACGCAGGGCGGGCCGCCTCCGGCGCTCCCCGGGTCATCGTCACGGCCGCCCCCGCCTGGCATAACAATCAAAACGGGCGACCTGTGCGCCGCCCGCTGCCGATACTGGCCTGCCTGCGGCCGGGTTACGCCTCAAATGAGCGCACAAAGCGCGAATTGACCGCTTCACTGTTGTTGTTATTGCTGCCGGCCGGCAGCGTGTTCAGGAAATCTTCGTTGGTGGAATACAGCCGGAAAGCGTTCAGCAGTTGTTCCGTGGCCGAAACTTCGCCCGAATCGTCGCGTTCCGCCAGGTGATTCCACATGCGCCGCATGGTAAACACGCGCTGGATGACATCCGGCCCCAGCAGCAGTTCTTCGCGCCGGGTGGACGACTGCGAGACATCGAAGGCGGGGAAGATGCGGCGTTCCTGCAACCGGCGGCTGAGGTGCAGCTCCATGTTGCCGGTGCCTTTAAATTCTTCGTAGATCACATCATCCATTTTGCTGCCGGTGTTCACCAGGCAGGTGGCGACGATGGTGAGGCTGCCGCCTTCTTCTACGTTACGCGCCGCGCCGAACAGCCGCTTGGGCGGATGAATGGCCGACGGATCCAGACCGCCGGAGAGGGTGCGGCCGCTGGTGGGCACCACCAGGTTATAGGCCCGCGCCAGCCGGGTGATGCTGTCCAGCATGATGACCACATCGCGGCGAATTTCCACCAGGCGTTTGGCGCGTTCCAGCGCCATTTCTGCCACGCGCACATGGTGCTGCACCGGGTCATCAAACGTGGAGGCGATCACTTCGGCATCCACGCTGCGATCCATATCCGTCACTTCTTCCGGGCGCTCGCCGATGAGGGCAATCATCAGGTGCACATCCGGGTAATTTTTGCTGATGGCGTTGGCGATGTCCTTCAGCACCGTCGTCTTGCCCGCTTTGGGCGGCGACACGATCAGCCCGCGCTGACCGAAGCCCACCGGCGCAATCAGGTTCAGCAGGCGGGTGCTGAGCACCTGCGGGCTGGTTTCCAGATTGAAGCGTTTTTGCGGGAAGATGGGGGTGAGGTTTTCAAAATTTTCGCGGTATTTCATTTCTTCCGGGTTAATGCCGTTGATAGCGTTCACCCGCAGCAGCCCAAAGTATTTTTCGGAGTCTTTGGGCGGGCGCACCTGGCCGATGACCATATCGCCGGTGCGCATGTTGAAGCGCTTAATTTGCGACTGGCTGACGTAAATATCATCCGCGCCGGGCAAAAAATTCTCCGAGCGCAGGAAGCCAATGCCATCATCCACAATTTCCAGCACCCCGCCGCGCAGTTGAAAGCCCTGGCGCTCGGCTTCGGTCCGCAGCAGCCCGATGATGAGATCGGACTTTTTGAGGCGGCTGAAGCGCGGCACATTGTAATCGCGGGCCATGGAGCGTAATTCAGGTAAAGTTTTTGTTTCCAGTTCGGCAATTTCCATCAGATTGCTGTCTCCTGCGGCGCGGGGGGACTGTACGAGTCATGCGCCATGCTACGGCTGGTAAAGGTTAGGTGCTGCTGGTGGACGGGTATGCTGAAGCCCCGCCGATGTTTTTTGTACGGATGGGGAGTGCTTTCGGTTATGGGTTGGATGTGCTGGTTGTTGTGCTGGCCGGCAGGATGAAGAAAACATTTATCCAGCCTGCCTGTTACGATAACACAGGATTGAGTGTGTGTCAAATAGAATTGGTTTTTTGGTACAATCAGCGCGTTTGGGGCGGCGTTTGGGGCATGGAACGGGGGCAGGATGACAGGCGACCATCACCGCGGGCGGCGGGTGCGGCCCTGGCACGGGCTGGCGGCGCTGCTGCTGGCCGGGCTGCTGCTGCACCTCACCGGCTACAATTATGGCTTTCCCTTCGTGGAAGAAGGCGATGAAGCCCGCATTTTTACCAGCGCCTTTTTGCTGGCGCGGGGCGCAGCGCTGGAGCAGGGGACGGATATGGTGGGGTATCCGCCGCTGATAATCACGCTCAATCAACTGGTGCAGCCCATCGCGGAGGCCGGCACCGGGCGGCTGGTGCTGCGCGATATGTGGGTGACGATTGGCTATTTGCGCCTGCTGATGGTGCTGGTGAACGCCGCGACCGGGGCCCTGCTGGCGTGGACGGCCTGGCGGCTGGCTGGCTACCGGGCGGCGCTGCTGGCGCTGGCCGCCTGGCTGGTGCTGCCGGGGGTGCTGCAACACACCATCGTCGCGCTGACGGAAGCCTGGCAGATTTTCTTTTATACGCTGGCCATGGCGCTGGCGGTGCTGGCGCTGGAACAGCGGCGGCCCTGGGCGGCGCTGCTGAGCGTGCTGGCCGGCTTCGGCGCGATGGCCGCCAAATATTCGGCGGCCCCGGCCCTGGGGTTTGGCGTGGGGGCGGTGCTGTGGCTGCTGTGGCAGGGGGAGCGCCGCACCTGGGGGCGGGTGCTGCTGGCCCAGGTGGCGCTGCTGCTGGCCGGCGGGCTGTATTTTGCCAGCAATGTGCTCACCTTATCCGGTTCCGGGCACGGTGAGGCGCAAACTTTCATGGAGCGGCTGCGCTCGCTGGCCCTGTTCGACCCGGCGGGCTGGTGGCGGGTGCAGCAGGCGCTGGCCGGGCTGCTGGCGCTGGCCCCGGCGCTCATGATGGCGCTGGTGGTGGCGGGCAGCCTGCTGTGGCTGCGCCCCCGGCGCTGGCAGGGGGCCGCCTGGGCCCTCACCCTGGGGATAGCCGGGGTGCATCTGGCGCTGGTGGTGGGCTACATCCTGTTCTGGGACATTGTGGGGCGCTATGCGGCCCCGGTGATGGGCCTGGTGCTGCTGCTGCTGGCCCTGACGATGACGGCCGGCGCGGACTGGCTGGCGCGGCGGGCCGGGCGGCCCTGGCTGGCGCGGGCGCTGCCGCTGGCCGGCGGCGTGGTGTGGCTGCTGCCGGCCCTGGGGCACAGCCTGGCCCTGGTCACAGAGCGCACCCTGCCGGATACCCGCGCGGCTCTGGCCGAATGGTCGCTGGATGTGCTGACCACCGAATACAACCTCATCCTGGCGGAGACGGTGCCCATCGGGCGCGTGTTCTCGCGGGATCGCGGGGGCTATCGCGGGCTGTAGCACTTTTTCGATGATGATCTCAGCCGCCAGCCGCTGGAATTCTGGCGGCAGCAGGGCTTTCAATATGCCATCGGCACGCCGGCTTATTTCGCGGCGGCCCGGGCCCGCCAGCCGCAGCTTGCCGACCAGTTATTGCTGCTGAAACAGTTCCCCCGCCCCGGCGACACCGGCCGCTGGCGCGGCCCAACGCTGCAATTTTACCGGCTGTTCCCGCCGCAAACGCGCCTGGATGTCACCCTGGGGGAGGTCATCCGCCTGGCGGGCTATGACCTGACGCGCACGCCGGACGCGCTCACCGTCGTGCCGTACTGGCAGGCGCTGCGGCTGCCGCCGGCCAATTACAACGTTTACCTGCACCTGGCCCGGCCGGACGGGCGCGATTTCATCGCCCAGGCGGATGGCATCCCGGCGTATAACCGGCTGACGCGCACCTGGTATGACCCGGCCGAAACCCTGATCGGGACGACGTTCACGGTACCGCTGCCCCCGGCAGCGGCCGGCGAGTACCGGCTGCTGCTGGGCCTGTATGATGTGGTGACGGGGGCGCGGCTGCTGACGGCCACCGGCGCGGATTTTGTGGAACTGGCGCGGGTGACGCTGGACTGAGTCCCGCCTCAGCCGCCGGGGGCGGCCGGGGCTTCGGTGGCGGCCGGCGGCGCATCGGCCGGGGCCGCGGGGGTCGGGGTGTCCTGCGACACCGGCCGCGGCGGAATCACCGGGCGGGTGCAGGAACGAAACTGATACTGGCTGCCCAGGTATACTTTGTAATCGTAGGTGCGCTGCGGGTCGGGCTGTGTTTGCACGGTGTCCTCCGGGATGCTCAGCACGTCCACGATGGCCGTCACCGGGTTGCTCTTGTCCAGCCCGGTATAATCGATCACTTCACTTTCGCCGCGGCGCGGGGCTTCTTCGTCCAGCACCACCGTCCGAAAACCTTCCAGTTCCAGCCGGTCGGCCGCCACATAATCCATCCCGCGCACGCCGCTGGCGTTGACGATGGCCACGGTGGGGATGATGCGGCGAATCTGGCTGGCGGTGGGGGGCAGCACCACATTTTGCATCAATTCGGCCACCACCTCGCGCACGGGGATGAGGATGAAGCGGCCTTCATCGTCGCTGTAGCCGTTATTCACCTCGCGCTGCAACTGAAACACGAAATAGCGCACGTCCGCGGTGCTGGTATTGAGCGCCACCGGCAGCAGGTTCAGCGCGTCTGGCAGGGTCACATCCGTCACCACCAGGCGGTTCAACTGCTGCCACAGCAGCGGGAAATTTTCCAGCAGCCCTTCCTGCTGAATTTTGCGATACAGCGCTCGCATCACATCCTGCTGGCGGCGGCCGCGATCCAGATCGCTGCTGGTGCGGCGGCTGCGGACGTACCACAGCGCCTGGTCGCCGCGCACGGTATGCCGCCCGGCGTTCAGCGTGGTTAGCTCCCAGCTATCCGGGTCGCTGCGATCCAGCTCCGGCGAGCGCAGCACCCAGTCCTGAATGGCGCAATCGACCGTCAGTTCCACGCCGCCAAAGGTGTTGATGAGTTCGGCGAAGGTGTCGAAGTTGACGCGGGCGTAAAAATCAATCGTCAGCCCCAGGTTGTACAGGATGGTGCGCTTCAGCAGGTCGATGCCGGTGCCGGCCGCGGCCCGTTCACCAAAATAGTACACCTGGTTAATTTTGCTCATGCCCACGTCCGGCGCGTACACCCAGTAATCCCGCGGGATGGAGACCACCGACACGCCGCCGGTATCGCGGTTGATGGACACGATGAGGATGGAATCGGTGAGGCCGGGGTTATTGCTGGTGCTGTTGGTGGTGGCCCCCAGCAGCAGAATATTGATGATGTCGTAGCCGCCTTCATCCACGACGGGCATGGGCGGCGGAACATCCCCCGTCTCCGGGGCGGTGAGGGCGGCTTCGGCGGTGGCCACCGGCGGCGCGTCCGGCGTGGCTTCCTGCGCTGCCAGCGGCATCACCGCCAGCAGCCCCAGACTGAACAGCAGCATCAGGCGTTTCATCAGGCATATCCTGCTCATTTGCGGAACCGCCCTGTATCATGCCCGCAAGTGCCGCGCTTCTCAAGAGAAAAAATTTTTAGCCAGCATTAATCTATCTGCGCTAACCTGAGCTATGGCTGAGGGTTTTTATCCATGATTGACCGCCGCACAATGCTTAGCTGGTACTCAGCCATCATTGAGCCGGGTATTAGCTGCTGCGGTTAAGCTGATAGCATCGTAAAACGTCCAACCACGTGTAGAGAGCCGCCCGCATATGAGTATTGATCTTTACTGGGACAATGACGAACAGACCGTACTGCTGTGTGAATTTAACGGGCGGTGGACGTGGGAAGAACTTCAGACCGTGCTCGCCACGGTAAAGCGTATGTCCGAGGAGCGCCGTCAGGTTTTTGGGGCCATTGTGGATGTGCGAAACGGTCTGACTCTTCCCGGCGGTTCGATCTTCAACCGGGAAGCGCTCACCAATTTCCAGAAGATGCTGCACATGGGCCAGGGTGGTAAGGGCCCGGTGGTGATCCTGGGGATGAGCGGGATGATTAAAACGGTGTTCGATGCGGTGAAAAGCGTGGACAAAAACGCCGCCCGCGATGTGCATTTCGCGGGTACCATGCCCGAAGCGCAGCGCACCATCTACAGCATCATGCAGCGGATGAACGAAGCCACTGCCTGAACCGATTATCACTGTGTTGTTCCCGAAGACCGTTCCCGGCACCCCCCCGCCGGAACGGTCTTTTTCATTGTGGCGGGCGGGTGCCCGTGCCTGTGCCCGCGCCCCGGCCGGAAATTGAAACGCCCGCAGGAGTTTACCCTGCGGGCGCGGTCATTGACGGCTGACTGGCAACCGTTGTGTGTGGGAGTTCCCCGGTTCACCGGTAACTCTCACCGGACAGGTGATTGTCGGGCTAGAGGGAAACCCCCTTAAAATGACCTGACATACTCACGATCACCTCCCTTCAGCTCAATAGACGATGCTGCCAGAATAGCATCTTTATGCCGCGCTGTCAAGCTGGTATCATCCACTCCTGAACCTTTAATATCTCTTATGATATTCTAACAGCCGGGGAGGCCAGATGCCATCACCCATTCTCACCCGCCGCCGCTGGCGACTGCGGGCGCAGGGCCGGGCCATCGTCATTGTGCAGGGCACGCGGGAAAAGCTGGAACACCCGCTGATGAAAGCGCTGCTGTGGGCGCTGTATTTGCCGCAGTACCCCGGCGCAACGGTGGAAGTGGCCATCGGCGACCGCTATAAGCCGGATGTGGTGGCGCTGGCCCCGGACGATGGCCGCTGCCGCCCCGGCACCCCCATCTTCTGGGGCGAGGCCGGCAGCGTGGGCCGCGACAAGCTGGCGGCGCTGGTGAAGCGCTACCCGGAAACGCATTTCGCCATCGGCAAGTGGGATACTGCGCTGCACCACCCGGCCGACCTGCTGCGCCAGGTGCTGCACGGGGTCAAACGCCGCGCCCCGGTGGATCTCATCAGTTTCCCGGCCGCCGCGCTGGAATGCATCGACGCGGATGGCCACATTCACATCACCCATGCCGATGTGCTGTGGCAGCGTTTTGACCCGCCCGCCTGAAGCCGCCAGATTGCCCGGTGCGTGAACAGAAAATATGTGCTAAAATGGCCCTGTTCAGGGAGACCCGTCCGATGACCCCACCCGCCATTGCTATCCAGTCCTTACGCAAAACGTACCAGGTGAGCCAGCGCGAAGCCGGCACCGGCGCGGCGCTGCGGAGCTTTTTCCGGCGCAGCACGAAAGATGTCGTCGCCGTCGATGATATTTCGTTTACGGTGCAGCCGGGCGAAATTGTGGGCTTTCTGGGCCCCAACGGGGCCGGCAAAACCACCACGCTCAAGATGCTGTCCGGCCTGCTGTACCCCACCGCCGGCGAATGCCGCATTCACGGCTACATCCCCTCCCGGCGCGAAGCCGCCTTCCTGCGCCAGATTACCCTGGTGATGGGCCAGCGTAATCAACTGGTGTGGGATTTACCGGCCGGCGATTCGTTTGAGCTAAACCGGGCCATTTACAGCATCCCCGCCGCCGAATATCAGCGCACGCTGGCGGAATTGACGGAATTGCTGGAAATTGGCGACCTCATCAAGAAGCCGGTGCGCAACCTGTCCCTGGGGGAGCGCATGAAATGCGAGGTGGCCGGGGCGCTGCTGCATCGGCCGTCGGTGCTGTTCCTGGATGAGCCGACGATCGGGCTGGATGTGACGGCGCAGCGGCGCATCCGTGAATTTATTGCCGCCTACAACCGCCGGCACGGGGCCACGCTGCTGCTCACCAGCCACTACATGGCCGATGTGGAAGCGCTGGCGCAGCGGGTGGTGGTCATTCATCATGGGCGGCTGCTGTTCGATGGCCGCCTGGCCAGCCTGGTGGAGCGTTTTTCGCCGCACAAGACCATCACCCTGCATGTCGAGCCGCTGAACGGCCACGATCACGATCTGGCGCAGTATGGCCAGGTGATCGAGCGGGATGCGGTCTCGGTGAAGCTGCGTATCCCCAAAGCGGAGACGGCCCGCATCACCGGCCGCCTGCTGGCCGAACTGCCGGTGACGGATATGACCATCGAAGACCCCTCGATTGAAGAAGTGATTGAGCAGGTGTTCAACGCGCCGGCCGACCGCCCGGCGGAGGCACAGCCATGATATCGGTGTGGGGGTTTTACCGCGCCCGCTTTAAAACGGCGCTGGCGGTGCAGTTGCAGTACCGGGTGGCGCTGGCCATCTGGATGCTGGGGCTGGTGCTGGAGCCGATCATTTACCTGTCGGTGTGGACAGCCGTGGCGGCCGGCAGCGGTGGCGTGGTCAATGGTTTCACCGTCAGCGATTTTGCCGCTTACTACATTGTGCTGCTGGTGGTGCAGCATTTTACGCAAATCTGGCACATGTGGGAGTTTGACTGGGTGATTCGCCAGGGCATTTTGTCCGGGCGGCTGCTGCGCCCCATCCACCCCATCCATAACGATGCCGCCGAAAATATCATGTACAAGCTGCTGATGCTGGTGGTGGTGGTGCCGTCGGTGGTGCTGCTGGTGCTGCTGTTCCAGCCGGTGCTGAACCCGCCGCTGTGGTCGGCGCTGGCGTTTGTGCCGGCGCTGCTGCTGGCGGGGGTGCTGGCTTTCCTGGTGGGCTGGTGCGTGGCGCTGGCCGCCTTCTGGACGACGCGCACCTTTGCCATTAACCAGGTGTATTTTATCGCCATGTTCTTTTTTTCCGGGCAGGTGGCCCCGCTGGCGCTGATGCCGCCGCTGCTGCAAACCCTGGCGACGCTGCTGCCCTTCCGCTGGATGGTGGCCTTCCCCACCGAGCTGCTGCTGGGCCGGCTGACGGTGGAAGCGGCGCTGGCCGGCTTCGCGGCCCAGGCGGGCTGGATCGCCCTGAGCGCGGTGTTCACGCTGCTGGCCTGGCGGGCCGGCATCAAGCGCTATACCGCCATGGGCGGCTGAAGCGGCCCCGGCGGTACCCTGTATCCGGTGTGTGTGGAGCAACCCGATGAGCCGTTACCTGAAAATTGTGGCGCTGTATGTGCGCCTGGGCATCCTGAATGAACTGGAATACCGGGCGAATTTTTTCGTCCAGCTTTTTCAATCGGTGCTGTCGCTGCTGCTGTCCCTGGGCGGGCTGTCGGTCATCTTCAGCCACACCGGCACGCTGAACGGCTGGACGCAAAGCGAACTGCTGGCGGTGGCCGGGGTGTATTTCATCATTGGCGGCATCATTCGCCTGGTGATCGAGCCGAGCCTGTGGCGTTTGATGCAGGATGTACGCGAAGGCACGCTGGATTTTAAGCTGCTGAAGCCGGTGGACGCGCAGGTGCTGGTGAGCGTGAACCAGGTGCAGATGTGGAAATTGATCGATATTGTGATGGGCCTGGGGGTGCTGGCGGTGGTGTTCGCGCAGCCGCAGATGCAAACCGACCCGCTGCGGGCGCTGTTCTTCGTGCTGGCGCTGCTGTGCGGCGGGGTCATCGTCTACAGCTTCTATCTGATGCTGGCGACGATTTCTTTCTGGTTCGTCAAGGTGGATAACATCCTGGTGGTGTTCGAGAGCATGTATGAGGCCGGGCGTTACCCGGTGGGCATTTACCCCGGCTGGCTGCGCTTTACGCTGACGTTTCTGGTGCCGGTGGCCTTTGCCGTCACCATCCCGGCGGAAGCGCTCACCGGGCGGTTATCCGCGGAGATGCTGGCCCTGGGCGGCGGGCTGGCGCTGCTGCTGGCGGTGGTGTCGCGGCTGTTCTGGCTGTACGGCGTGCGCAATTACACCGGCGCATCCGCCTGAGCCGGGAGCGCGTTAGCAGGGCCGCGGGGCGGTGCCAGCCGCGCTGTACAGGTATACGTACAGGTCATTAAACGTCAGCCGCCCCGCCGGGCGATAGCGGGCCCGCAGCCAGTCCTGTGCGTCGCGCAGTTCCGGCCGGCCGGAATCCGCATACTGGGCTTCGGCCCGGGCATACACCACGAACCAGACGCGGCCGGCGGTGCCGGCGGCCGTGGCGATGTCGGCATCCGCCAGGATTTGCAGGGCCTCCTGCGTGGGCCGGGCCAGCGTATCTTCCGGCGCGCCGGGCAAATCGCCCAGAAAGCGCTGCGCCGGCGGCGGGTCATACTGGCGGCCATAATACACCCCCGGCAGCGCCGAGAGCTTATTCATATGCACGATCACATCCCCCGGCTGCCACTGGCTGTAAACGCAGGCCAGCAGCGGCTGCACCGGCGAATAGGGGAAGCTGTTCAGGCGGTACTGCGCCCCCAGGCCAATGCCCACCTGCATGAGGATGATGAGCGCCAGCAGCCCCACCAGCGGGCGCGGCAGGCGGCTGGCCGCCAGCACCCACGCCAGGAACACATACAGCAGGATGGCCGACGTGATGAGCGAGCGCTCCAGAAACACCGGCTGCACCTGCGACACCAGCCACATGAGCAGGGGCGGCAGCAGCGCCAGCCACAGCGCCAGCCCCACCCCGCGCCGCTGCGCCCCGCTGTGCCGCCCCGGCCGGCGCAGGGCCACCCCCGCCTGAATCAGCCCGAAGAGCAGCAAAAACAGCGCTCCCATCAGCGCCAGCAGGCTCCAGGGGGGCGCAATTTCGGCATAGACGGTGAGAAACAGGTAAAAGGTGGTGACGAGCTTATCCAGCCCTGGCTCCGTCACCCAGTAGTAAGCGTTCACCTTTTGCAACTGGGAGGGAATATTGACCAGCCAGGGGGCATAGACGATGAGGGCCACCAGCACGCCGAGCGCCATGCCGGTCAGATGCGCC
>JALOOI010000033.1 GCA_025454495.1 Anaerolineae bacterium | reverse complement strand
CCCGGCTGGCTCGCTCACCTACAACACGCTGCGGATTCGCGCCGGGTACCCCGCCGGCCGCGAAATAAGCCAGGACTATTTGCCGCTGGAGGTGGGGCTGTGGGATGCGGTGAGCTTTGACAAAGGCTGCTACACCGGCCAGGAGATCATCGCCCGCATGGAAAGCCGCCAGCGCATCGCCCGCACGCTGGTACACCTGGCGCTGACCGATTTTGTAGCCGCGCCCGCGCCGGTCTTTATGGCCGGTAACGCGGTGGGCACGCTCACCAGCAGCGTGCAGGCCCCGGATGGGGCTATCTTCGCGCTGGCGGTGTTAAAAATTGCCGCGGCCCGCCCCGGCACTGCCCTCACCGTCGGCGAAGGTGGCAGCGCCGCCGTCGTCAGCGGGCTGCCGGGGGCACAGCCGCCCTATCTCACTTTTGAGGCAGAGCAGGATTCCGGTTCATGACATTGTTCGGCAGGCTGATCGCACTTTTCCTCATGCTGGTGGTGATCCCGCTGTTCACCGTATCTGCCTGCGGGCTGGCGACCCAGCGCACCCTGCGCGACCCGGCTGTCTACACCAGCACTTTTGAAAATCAGAACATTTTCGATGACATCGTGCCCGAAGTGCTGCCGGCAATTGTGGCGGCGGCGGCACCCGGCAGCGTTGCCGCCGCCGTGGACAACAGCACGGTGGATTTACGTGCCATCGTGACGGCCCTCAGCCGCGACGACATGCGCGAAGTGACCACCCGGCTCATTCCGCCGGCCTGGTTGCAGGCACAATTTGAGCGTTTCATCCGCACAGTGCTGAAAATTTTTGAAAATGACCTCACCGTGCTGGATGCGCCGATTGATTTGAGCGAACTAAAAACGCGGCTCGTGGGCGATTCGGCACAATCGGCGGCGGCCTACATCCTGAACAATGCGCCGGACTGCACCACCGACCAGATCGCCCTCCTGGAAGCCATGGGCCGGGGCGAGCGCCAGACGCTGCCCATCTGCCACAGCACCGATGAAGCGTTGCAGGCGGTGGGCATCCGCACCCTCACAGAGTGGATGGCCACCGTCAGCACCATGCTGCCGCAGGATGGCATCACCACCGGCGAATTTTTCGATGTCAGCACGCAGGAAGCGCGGGCGCTGCAAATTTTCGCCGAGCTGGATATGCAACTGGTGGGCTTTCTGTATCTGTGCCCGCTGGCGCTCACCGGGCTGATCGTCTTCTGTGCGGTGCGCTCGCTGAAGGGGTTCGGGCGCTGGCTGGGCCTCACCGCCGTCCTCACCGGCAGCGCCATTTTTATCCTGCTGGTGCTGATGCAGGTGCTGCTGGTGGGGCTGCTGTCCGAAAGCGGCAGCAGCGGCTCCGAAGCACAGCGCCTGGCAGAGCGTTTGTTCGCCGGGCTGATTCGGGCGCTGGTTTCTGGCTCCAGCAGTTTGATGCTGCTTCAGGCGGGGTTGTTCGGGGCGGCAGGTTTTGTGCTGCTGGCGGTGTCGTTCCTGGTGCGTGCGCCGCACGTGGGGCCCATCCCGGCGGGGTCGGTCATCATCACCGACGACGGCGAAATTATCTCCACCGCCTCGCGCCCGAAGCACAGCAGCAGCGCCCGGATGGAACCGCCCGCGCCCTAGACCGGCTTAATCCCCGGTGCCGGGCGGCGGTGTATCAAAAAACAGCGACCACCACATATGCCAGTTCTCCGGCTCTGGCAGCGTGGTATTCACCGGCACGGTGATGGCCACCGGGGCCGGCGTGGGCAGCAGCGCGGTGGAGGGTTTGGGCAGCACCAGCACTTCGCCATCGCGCACCATTTTACCCTCGCTGCGGGCCCAGGCTTCCACATAAGCATCGCCCTGCACATACTCAAGCTGCGCCACCAGATCACTCTGTTCGCGCTTCAACAGGTCAATTTCATCCAGCACCTGCTGCTGAATGGCCTGCAATTCTCGGTCGGCCACGATGCGCGAACTGAAGTTAATCGCCAGCATCAGCCCCACCGCCAGGATGACGGCAAACACAATCTGCGTGCTGGAAAGCTGGCGCAGTTTGCGCGTGGGCCGCCCCGCGGCTTCGGGCGTGGGCAGGTTATCGGTCATGGTCATCGTTTCATCGTCCCGGCTGCCATATGGGCCCATCATAATTGTATTCTGCCACAAATGCAAAAAGCCCGCGAATGCGAGCTTTTTCGTGTGCCGACGGTGGGAGTCGAACCCACACCCCGTTAAGGACTACGCCCTGAACGTAGCGCGTCTGCCAATTCCGCCACGTCGGCTTGATGTGTTGAATTCTAGCAGACTCGCCCCGGATGTCAATACCCGTCAGAGGGAAATCAGCGGGTTCAGCAGTCAATCGCCCGTGCTATAATCAACGACGCAACCGGCAGGAGAACAGGGACAGGCGTATGCAACGGAAGGCATTCTTTATTCTGCTGGCGCTGATGGGCTGGCTGCTGCTCCACATGGCCAGCGCACAGTCCGCCATCACCGCCGAAGCCATTCAACGAGCCAATTTACGGGCCAGCCCCGGCACGGATGCCGAACAGGTCGGCGAGATCAATCGTGGCACGCTGTACCCGGTCATCGGGCGCAGCGAATTTTTCCCGTGGGTGCTGCTGGCCAGCCCGCAAACGCAGCAGCCGATTGGCTGGGTGTTTCAGGAACTGGTCACGCTGCGGGGCGATCTGAACAGCGTGCCGCTGTCCACCGTCGTCGTCAGCGCCGCGGCGGTGGCCCCCGCTGCGGGCACGGCTGCGCCGCCGGTGGCCGGCAGCCCCGGCCCCACCGCCACCCTGCCCGCCCCCATCCAGCCCGCATCCGGCGTGGTGGGCACCGCCAAAGGTGAGATCAACATCCGGTATGGCCCGGGTTCCGATTACCCGCGCCTGGGGGTGGCCACGGCCGGGCAAGCGTTTGAGGTGGTAGGCTACCATACTCAGTTTCCCTGGGTGCAGGTGCGCTACCCGGACGGGCCGGGCGCAGTCGGCTGGATTGCCCTGAACCTGCTGGACATTACGGGGGATATTTTTAGCCTCACGCCCATCAGCCTCACCAATCTGGGGCTGCCCACCCTCACCCCCACGCCGTCGGTCATCAACGCCGGCACGCGCCCCGGCGCAGAAAACAGCCCCCTCAGCCCGGCTTTCGCCGACCTGGGCAACCAATTATGGCTGTTGATGCTGCGGGCCGGCTTTGACCTGGAGACCAATCGCTTCGGAGCGCTGTTCGTGATGGATTTGCAGACCAAAGAGGCCTTCTCCTTTGGCAGCGATATTGCCTTCAGCGGCACCAGCGTGAACAAGGTGGCCATCCTGGCCCGGCTGTATGGCACGCTGGTCGCCCCGCCGGATGCACAGATAGCGACCAGTATCGCCAACACCATGATTTGCAGCAACAACACCTCCACCAATGACCTGCTTAACGTGATTGGCCAGGGCGATGAATGGCGCGGCTCGCAGGAAGTAAGCCGCTTTTTAAATCAACTGGGGCTAACCCACAGCTTCCTCACCTCGCCCTTTCTGGAAGACCCCACCAGGCCCCTGGTGCCGCCCTACCCCATCGCTGTGCCCATCACCGGGGTAAACCAGAGCAAGGCCAACCCCGATCTGTCCAACCAGCTAACGGTCGATGAAACCGGCTACCTGCTGGAAGACATTTACGAATGTGCCTATGAGGACAGCGGGCCGCTGCTGGCTGATTTCGGCGGGGCCTATGAGCCGCGGGAATGCCGCCAGATGCTGCATGTGATGAGCAACAACAACGTGGATGGTCTGCTGCGGGCGGGGGTACCGGCCGAAACGCGCGTGGCCCACAAACACGGCTGGATTGCCGATACACACAGCAACGCCGCCGTCTTCTTCACCCCCGGCGGCAATTACATCATCGTCGCCATGATGTTCCAGCCGGACTGGTTGAATTTTCAGGAATCGCTGCCGGTGATGGCCGAAATTTCGCGCACAGTGTACAACTTCTACAACCCGGCTGCGCCCATGCCGGCTATCCGCGAAGGCTTCATCCCGGAAGCGCCAACCTGCAATTTCGCCGGCACGCCCTTAATCGCTGACCTGCGGCAGGCGGTGTGGGATCAATAAAAAAAACGACGGAGGTGCCGGTTCACAGCACCCCCGCGTTTTTATTTTAATCTGAGGCCGACCCGGCCGTGTTTAGCCCTTCACCGCGCCCTGCGTCAGCCCGCCCACGATCTGGTCCTGAAGCGCCAGGTACAGCGCCACCACCGGCAACCCGGAGATGAGCGCCCCGGCGGCAAATTTGCCCCAGTCGCGGTTAAAGTCCGAATTGATGAAGTTGAACAACCCCACCATCAGCGTCCAGCTATCGGTATCGCGCAGCACCAGCCGCGCCAGCACAAATTCATTGAACGTGCCGACGAAAGACAGCACCCCCACCACCGCCAGGATCGGCCGCACCAGCGGGAAGATCAACTGCCAGAAGGTCTGCCAGTGCGTGGCACCGTCCACCGTGGCGCTTTCATCAATCTCACGCGGGATCGAGTCGAAGAAGCCTTTCATCAGCCAGGTGTTGATGCCCATCGCCCCGCCCATGTACACCAGGATCAACCCGCCGATGCTGTCCAGCGAGAAGCGCTTAATCCATGACCAGTCGATGAACGACAGGAACGGCAGCGCTTCCGGGATGGTATCCGCCAGGCGGCCGATGTCGTTGAGGATGAGAAACAGCGCCACCATCGCCAGCAGGTTGGGGAACACCTGAATGAGCAGGATGCCCAGCAGCATGGTGCGCCGCCCGTAAAAGCGAAAGCGCGAGAACGAATAGGCGCTCATGGCGGTAATGAGCACCACCAGGACAGTGGTGATGGAAGCCACCACAAAGGAATTGAGAATCCAGTTCCAGAAGGGATAGGTCTCCAGTTCATCCACCATCAAGGCGCGGAAGTTGGTGAACAGCTCCTCAAAGTTCTCCACCCCGCGCGGGATGAGCGACTGGGTGGACAGCGTGCCGGCCGGGTTAAAGGCCGACGACACAATGAACACCACCGGGAACAGCGCGAAGATGACCGCCAGCGCAATGACGATGTAGCGGATGGTGCCGCCCACCAGTTTGTCGCGGGTGGAAACCACCATGCGCGATTCGACGTGCGCCACCTTTTTGGCTTTTTCAGACATTTTCGCTGACCTCCTCCCAGCTCCGGGTAAAGCGATACTGCATCAACGTCACAATCGCCACCAGGATGAAGATCACGATGGTGATGGCCGAGGCATAGCCATAGTCTGCGCCCTGGTTAGAGCCAAAGGCCAGGCTGTAGGTGTAACTGATGAGGATGTCGGTGTAACCCGCCGGCGTGGGCGACCCTGGAATGGGTGGATCGCCGCGCGTGAGCAGTTCGATCATCATGTAATTGTTGAAGTTGTACACGAATGAGGCGATCAACAGCGGGCCCACCGTCACCAGCAGCAGCGGCATGGTGATCTGCCAGAAGCGCTGCGACGGATTCGCACCGTCTACGGCGGCCGCTTCGTACACATCGGACGGAATCGCCTGCAATGCGCCGCTGGTCACGAGCATCATATACGGGTAGCCCAGCCACAGGTTCACGATGATGATGGCGACTTTCGCCAGCGCCGGATCAGAAAACCACTGAAGCTGCACCCCGAAAGTATCGGCAATGGTGCGGGTGATGATGCCCAGATTTTGATCCAGCATCCCGCGCCACACCAGAATGCTGATGACACCGGGCATGGCATAGGGGATGATGAGCAGGGAGCGAATGATCTTGCGCCCGCGCACAATGGGATCATTCAGTACCAGCGCCATGGCCAGCCCCACCGCGAAGGTCGTCACCACCGACAGGAAAGCGAAGACCACCGTCCACACAAAAATATCCACCAGCGGGCCACGCAAACCAGGGTCGGAGACGAGGCGGCTGAAATTATCCAGCCCAATGCTCACGCGAAAGCCCGGGCTGAGCGTTTCAGCACTGTTTTCGCGCGTGAAGAAGCCGGTTTTATTATCCGCCACATAGACGGTGCCGGTCTGGTTATCGGTCAGCCGGTCGGTCGCCGGGTCATACACATAGCGCTGCACCAGCGGGCGGGCGGCTTCGCGCCGGCTGCTGATCTGGGCGGTATCGTCGCCGATGCCAAAGACCGTTTGCCCGGCCGCCGTCAGCGCTGCCGTGCGATCTGCCCCGGCCAGCAGGCGATAGCCTTCGTAGGTTTCCGGGGGTTCCGCCGGGGGATTTGCCACCGCCACAATCGGCGCGCCGGCCGGCGCAAAGGCCACTTCCAGCGCCCCGCCCTCGCCCTCACGGCTCAGCCACAGCGCAAATTCACCGGCCTCATTCTGAAAAATCTGGTAAGCGTAGGTAGCAGCCCCCTCCGGCACATAACGCTGGCGTTCCAGCAGCCGCACGGCCTGGGCTTTGGTAAAAAGATGGAAGTTATTGTAATTGGTGGTGGAAGTCACCACCGTGATGATGATGGGATAAATCACCAGCAGCGTGACCAGCATTAAGCCGGGTGTCATCCAGCGCAGGGGGTACAGCGCCGGAACAAAGGTGATGATATTGGCCCCAACGGTAATGACGGCGAAGACGATAGCCAGTGATAAATTATCGTCACTGATAAACCCGTAAATAATCACCAGGCCCAGCGCATTCAGCAGCATCAGCCCGGCGTATCTCAAAATGGTGAACAACAGGTTGAACGGATCAGAAGGCAGGCCAGCCCCCCCCGAAGGGGGGCTGCTGGCAGAACCAGCAGCACTCATAGGTCAGACTCCCGTCGGGGGATTAGGGGTTATTCACGCTGTCGGTAATCAGCTTGGTGTTGTAGTCGAAGGTGAAGGTCACTTCGGTATCCGCAGCCAGCGAGAGCACAATGTTCGCGCCATCGCGCGCGCCTTCGGCACCATAGTTTTCGGCCCAGCCGCCGTTCAGCGCGACTTTGTATTCATAGTCACCGGCCGGCACCGTGAAGGTGGCCGTCCAGATGCCGTCGCCGCTGTCGGTCATGAAGGTCGCTTCGCATTCCGGCTGCCAGTCACCGGGGCAGCCCAGTTCTTCCTGCAGGCTGCCGGCCACGGTCGCGCTGACCACGGCACCGGTCTGGAGGATGTTGATGGCTTCGGCGATCTGGGCGACCGCGATTTCCATCGAACCGGTGGCATCTTCACCCTGGCTGATGAGCGTCAGCGCGGAGTCGCTGGCGGCCCACACCGCGCCCATTTCCGGGATAGCCGGCATGGGGATGGCAGTGGCACCGGCCGCCGAGAAGCCGGCAATGTTCGGGTTGGCGCTGGTGTCCACATCGACAAACGCGGGCGGACGGCCACCCTGGTCGAAGATCGCCTGCATAAATTCCGTGGTCGCCAGGAAGTCATACAGGAAGGTTTCGGCCAGCAGTTGTTTTTCGCTGAAGGCGCTGATGACGAAGCCCTGCCCGCCGGAGAAGGGGGCACCCACTTCCAGGCCACCTTCGGCACCGGGGATCGGGTCAATGGCGTAGTTGATGCCGGTGTCGATGATGCGCTGCGAATACCAGGGGCCGGTGATGAACATCGCCGCATCGCCGCTGGTGAACAGTTCAAAGACCACATCGTCATTGACGTTGGTGGGCATCAGGCCATCGCGGTACATGCCAGACAGCCATTCCGCCGCGGCCAGGCCGCCTTCGCTCGCCAGACCAATATCCGCCACATTGAAGCCACCATCTTCGCTGCGGCCAAAGATGTAACCACCGAAGGCCGAGGTGATGGGGAAGTTGTGGTAGGTATTGCCGGTGTGGACGATGAAGCCATACTGATTACCGGCCGCCTGGAGTTCTTCCGAAATGGTCCGCACCTGCTGCCAGGTGGTGGGGGCTTCCGGCACGAGGTCCACATTGCGGATCAGCGCCACATTTTCCGTGGCATAGGGCAGGCCCCACACCTGGTTCTGGTAGGTGAACAGGTTCAACGCGGACGGGAAGAGCATGTCTTCCATGCCGGCGAAATCCAGCGGGACGATGGCGCTGTTGGACACCAGCAGCCCCAGGGTATCGTGCGCCACGATGACCAGATCGGGGCCTTCACCCACGGGGCCGGCCACCAGAAGCTGATCGCGGGCATCGCCCAGGCCAATTTCCTGAATTTCCAGGGTAATCCCCAGGTCTGCTTCGACCTGCGGAGCCAGATCGGTGAGCAGTACAGCACGTTCAGCATCCGCCCAGATGAGCAGCGACTGGTCATCCTGCGCCAGCAGGCGACCCATGGTTCCCAGTGCCAGCGCAATGACCAGCACCGTAAAGAGGAACTTCTTACGCAGCATTGACTAACCTCTCTTAAGTGACATTAATCGAAACGCCACAGGATAAGTGACGGTTAAATTATAGCGCTAATGCCGCGTGAGTCAAAAGAGGAGGATATGTTGCACATCGTGCAAATTGCACGAAATCATCCGGGGGCGGGCGCATCCGCCGGCGGGCACAGGTGCCGCAGATACTCCCAGGTATAGAGGCCGGTGCTGTGGCCATCATCCCACACCGGCTGAAGGGCATAATTGCCCACCGGGTTAAGCTGCACCATGGCATAAGACCGGGCGGGGGTCAGCGTGAGCAAATTATCCGGGGCGAATTCCATGCCCATGCGGGCGTGCCCGCCGCGGCATTCCACACACGGGCAGGCCTCGCGCAGGTGCGACAGCGGGTAACGGCAGAGGCAGCCATCACTCCAGCGAATTTCCAGGTAATGTTCCGTCCGATTCAGGGTGATGCCCTGCGGGCGTATGGCGGTCATGCTGTCTTCACCTCTGCACAGAAAACAACGATTTATCCAGCAGCGGGCACGGCCTCAGCCGGCCAGGGCCAGCGACAGCATCACCATCGCCGTCACCACCACGATCACAATCACCACCATCAACACACCACCGAAAGCCAGGATGCCCGCCAGGACACCGCTGCATCCGCCGCCATCTTCCATTTCGTCATCCATGACACATCCTTTCATTATTCAGCAGGGGGCCAGTCATCGCCACCTATTGTACTCAAAGTTCGCCCGCCTGGACAGGCTTTGGCCACGGTGCGCGGCCGGCAGGCTACGGGTGCCCCACGCTGGCGGGTGTTTCCTTGCATCTCCTGGTGGCTCTGATACAATAACGCGCTGTAGTGACAAACAGTACGGGAGAAGCCCGTTATGGCTTATCGTTGGATGGCTGGCTGGTGCCTGCTGATGATGTTCCTCAGCGCCTGCCAGAGCAGTTCCCCCCAGACGGTGTATGTGATGGAAGTCACCAAAGTGGTCACGGTGGTTGTTACCCCGGATGGAACCCCGCCGGCGGCCGTCACTGCCAGAGCGACCCCCGCCACCACCACCACCCCGGCCATCACCCCGTCGCCCGTGCTCTCCCCCACGCCAGACCTGTTCCCCACGCCCGTGATTGGACAAATTTACGTCGCCGAGCAGGCCTTCCAGCGCGGCCGCATGTTCTGGTTACAGCCGGTACAGCAAATCTGGGTGGCCACCACCGACGATGAAGGCAACAATACCTGGTCGGTGTACGAGGATACCTTTGTCGATGGCCAGCCCGAAACCAGCGCCACCCTCACCCCGCCGGCCGGGTTAATCCAGCCGGAGCGCGGTTTTGGCAAGCTGTGGCGCGAGACAGCCGCGGTTCAGGCCGAACTGGGCTGGGCGCTGGAGCCAGAATTTGGCTACGTCACCCGCTATGAATATCGCGCCGGCGGCCGGGTGGAGAACAACCAGTATATCCCCGGCAAGGGTAAGCATCTGGTCACGATGCTGGATGGCCGCATTATCGAATTCAATGAAGAAGACCGCACCTGGCAAATTCTGGAGACCGGCGCAGGTTCCTGAACCGGTCGCTGATGGCGGCAGCACAGCGCAGACGGCCCGCAGAAAGGTTGAACCTGGCATGAAAACACTTCGTCAGTGGTCTTTAACACCTTCGCAGCCCGGCATCATGCAGCTCGCCGCCGATGCTCGCCTCAGCCGCACGTCTTACGTTGATGACCAGGTGTGGGAAGTAGAATTAGGCAGCGGCGACCAGGCCGCGCTGGCCCTGCATACCCGCTACGGTGGCCGGGCCGGGCTGGTGAGCCTGGTGCCCATGTGGACGCACGACGGGCACTTTTTCTACCAGGCGCTGACCTGTGCCGCCCCGCCGGTCATTACCCGCTTCAGCACCGATTTTGTCGTCATTCAGCTTCAGCTTTTACCGCACATCAGCGCCGAAATCATTGTGCGGGCGATGGAATCGCAGGTTCTCGGCGGGCTGGTGACGCTCAGCAACAGCAGCCAGGAACCGCAGCGCCTGCGCTTCGATCTTTTCGCCCATGCCGGCATGGACGGTAAAGACCAGCCGGCCCGCCTCCTCGAATTGCCCGGCGGGGGTGCGGCGCTGTCGCCGGGCAGCATCGGCAACCTGCACCCGGCGCTGCTGGTGGAACACGGCGATACGCAATCTGGCAGCGCCAGCCGCCTGGGAACTGTCATCGCGGTGAAGCCAGGCGGCAAAACCACGGTGCGCTTCGTCCATGCCGGGCTGCCCGCGCTGGAAAAATCCATCGGGCTGGCGCAGCGCTGGCTGAAGCTGGACTGGCAGCCCTTCCTGGCGGCCAGCGTCCGCGCGGCGGCAGCGCTGCCAGCGATTGCTACCGGCGATGATGACCACGATGCCGTCATTGCCACGGCCAGCGTCCGGCTGATGCAGGCATTTCTGCGCCCGGCCGGGCAGTTCCCGCGCGGCACTTTCGTCGCCAGCCGCACCCCGGCCGAGGGCTACAGCCGCGCCGGCGATGGCAGCGATCATCCCCGAAGCTGGAACGGCCAGGAGCCGCTGCTGGCTTATCTGGTCGCCGGCGCAGCGGCCACCGTCGATGCTGATCTGGCGCGGGGGCTGGTGGCCAATTACCTGGCCGTGCAGGCCGCCGATGGCTTCATTGATGGCAAACCGGGGCCCGCCGGCCAGCGGCAGCAGCAGTTGTGCCTGCCGATTTTGGCCCGCATCGCCTGGCACATCGGGCAGCTTACCGACGATGAAGCCTTCCTGAAGGCTGTTTTCCCCGGCCTGCTGCGCTTCTTTGAGCGCTGGCTGGCTGCCGATTATGACCGGGATGGCGACCAGGTGCCCGAATGGCAGGATGAACGCCAGACCGGCTATATGGCCTTCCCCACCTTCGCCGCCGGGCACCTGTGGGGGCAGGGACTCAACATCAACACCGTGGAAGCGCCCGATCTGCTGGCCTGGCTCATCTCCGAAGCGGACGCGCTGCATCACATCGCCACGCGCATCGGGCAAAAAAGCGCCCTCAAAACGCTGGCCGCGCAGCAGGAACGCCTGCGGGCCGGGCTGGCCACCCTGTGGCAGGGGGCGGCCTATGGCTACCGCGACCGCGATACCCATGCCCACACGCCGGCGCTCACCCTGCTGCACGATGTCCCCGGCGATGAAGACTATCGCCTGGCAGAGCCGCTGGCGCAGCCCTCACGCTTGATCGTGCGGGTGGTGGGCGGGCTGAACCATGTACCCCGCCTGACGCTGACTGTGGAAGGTGTCTCCGAAAGTGGCACCAAAATCAGCGAAACGGCCGATGCCAGAGCCTTCATCTGGCACAGCCGCCAGGGGGTGTATACCACACAGCGCGTCTTCGCCACGGTGGATAAACTGCGCTGCGAGGGCCTCAGCCGGGTGTATCGCATCAGCCTCAGCACGCCCGATTTTACCCGGCTGGATGTGAATGCCCTGCTGCCGCTGTGGGCCGGTGGTCTGCCGGACGAGCAGACGCGGGCACTGGTGCGCCTGGCGACTGATCGCGCACATTTCTGGCAGACGAATGGCCTCACCCCGGTTTCGGCGACCGATGCCAGCTATGACCCCTCCAGCGCGAAAGGTGCCGGCGGCATCTGGATGCCCTGGCTCACGTTGATTGGCGAAGGGCTGCTGCGGGCCGGCGAGGAGAAAAAGGTCGCGGAACTGCTGCGGGCCGTGCTGGCGATGCAGGTGCAGGTGCTGCGTCAGGAGCGCGCCTTTTACCAGTTCTACCATGCCGACAGTCCCCGCGGATCGGGCGAGAAGCAGCACCTGGGCGGCCTGTTCCCGCTGCCCCTGTTCTATCGCGCCATCGGCATTTACATTGTGTCGCCGGGCCGGGTGTGGACGGGCGGCGCGTTTGCCTGGGGGCGCAGCATCAGCGTGACGCAGCACGGGGTCACGGTGAAGCGCACCACCCGAAAAATCAGCCTCAAATTTGCTTCCGGGCACAAAGTGGAGTTACCCGGCGATGCTCCGTGGCAGATGGTGCTGGATCCCGGTTATAGCGCGGTCGCAGCGCCACCGCTGCCCGCCCCGCCCAACCAGGACGATTGGCCATCTCAGTCTGCCCCTAAACCGGCGGAACGGGTTATCATTAAGGTGGAGCGCGAATAAATTACGATTACCCCTGATGAGCGGCTATGCCTGATCGCATCACCACCAGATCCCGCATTTATGATTTTCTGTTTCTGACAACAGACAACGGGGTGATTATTACCGATTCTGACCAGGAGATTCAGCAGTTAAACCCGGCCGCGGCGGCCATGCTGGGGGTGACGCTGGATGAAGTCCTGGGGCGGCCGCCGCAGGAATGCTTCGCCCGCAATCCGGCCCTCATCCACCTGCTGACGCGCCCGGGCGAGCAGCGCCAGGATGTGCGCCTGGCCCGCAAGCGGCTGGCCCAGGGCATTGGCAGCGATTTGCCCAATGGCGGGCGCATTGTGCTGCTTCAGGATGTGACCGAGCGCCGCGAGGTGGAAAACCGCCGCGAGATGCTGGCCAAGGCCATCGCCCACGATCTGCGTAACCCCATTTCGGCCATTACCGGCTTTGCCGACCTGGTATCGCGCTTTGGCGCACTGAACGATCAGCAGCGCAAATATCTTCAGCGGGCCCGGCAAACCAGCGCCAAACTGCACGATATGATCGTGTCGCTGGTAGACCTGGCGTGGATTGAAGCCGGGATGCCGCTGCGCCATGTGCCCGTGCGCCTGGATGAACTCATCGACCAGACCCTGGATGGGCTGGCCCAGATGGCCCAGAAAGCCCGCATCGGCATCGCCACCTCCGTACAAAAGCCGCTGCCCACCGTCATGGGCGACCCCGAACGGCTGCAACTGGCCATGCATCACCTGCTGCATAATGCCATCCTCTATTCTTATGAGGAACACAATGTCGCCATCCATGCCTGGGGCGATGAACGCGAGCTGTATTGCAGCGTGGCCGATCAGGGCATCGGCATTGCTGAAAATGAGCTGGATCTGGTGTTTGACCGCATGTACCGTTCCCGCGATGAACGGGTGCTGGCGCTGCCCGGCGGCGGCCTGGGGCTGACCGTCGCCCGCACGGTTATCAAGCGCCACGGGGGTGATCTGTGGGTATCCAGCACGGCCGATGAAGGCAGCACCTTTACTTTTGTGCTGCCGGCCGTGCGACGGTGAGGTGCTGCCATGCAAAAGGTCAAAATTCGCCTGCCGGCGACCCTGACCGATCTGGGGCCGGGGCTGCAATCGGTGGGGCTGGCGGTGGGCTTATACGCCCATGTGGAGATTAGCCCGCGCAGCGACGATCAGTTGATCGTGGAGACGGGCGGCGAAGGGGCGGGCCAGTATGCTATCGGGCTGCGGCACCCGGTCGCCCTGGGGCTGATGCGCATTTTTCAGCAGGTGGAGAGTGCCCCGCCGGGCATTCACATCAAAGTCAGCGGCGATATTCCCCTGGCCAGCGGCCTGGGGGCCGAAGCCGCCTTCATGGTCGCCGGCATCATCGCCGGCAATAACCTGATGGGCAGCCGCTTCAGCCGGGCGGAGATGATCGACATGGCGGCGCGTTTTTCCGGCCAGGCGGATAACGCCGTCACCGCGCTGCTGGGCGGGTTGACCACCAGCGCCACCCTAGGCGATACGCTGCTCTATCGCAGCCTGCCGCTGGTCAGCTTTAAGGTGATCCTGGCAGTGCCGCGGGTGGCCGAGCACACGCCGCCCGCCTCACCGGAGCGCCTGACCACCGCCGACATGTTCGACACGCTGCGCCGCCTGCCGCTGATGCTGGAAGCCCTGCGTACCGGCGATTTGAAGCTGCTGGCCCAGGTGATCGACAGCCCGCTGATGCGGGCGGAAACCCGGGCCCGCATCCCCGGTTATGCCCATGTCGCCGAAGTGGCCCGCCTGGGCGGGGCGCTGGCCACCACCACCAGCGGCGGCGGCCCCACCATGGTCGTCCTGGCCGAAAAAGGGCACGATCGTCTGGCGGAAGTGATCGAAAATGCTTTCCACAACCTCAACCTGCCCGCCCGCGTCTGCGTCGTCCCGCTGGATACGCAGGGCGTGGTGCTGAGCATGATGCAATCCTCATGAAACGCCTGCTGCCCGGCCTGTGCCTGCTGCTGCTGTGCGCCTGTGCGCCACAACTGCCCGATCCGGCGGCGCTTACTTTTGTGACGGCCATCCCCACGCCGGATCGCAGCAGCCCGGCCGCGCTGTGCCGCCTGGCGGAGGATCAATCCGGGCGCGACTGGCTGCCGGTGATCGAAGCGCTGGAAGCGCTGCGGGCGCTGGAGACGCTGTGCGACGACGGCGCAACCATCGAAAGCCGCCTGTATGTGGCCTACCTGGGCTATGGCACGGCGCTGGAACAGGCCGGCAACCTGAGCGCAGCGCTGACGGCCTATCAGCAGGCCTTGCAGGTGAACCCCCTGGGCACCGAAGCCGCGTCCCGGCTGGAGCGCCTGCAGGTGGCCACGCCGGCCCCGCCCCCCGGCTGCGAGCCGGCCGTGGTGACAGCGGCGCTCCAGGCGCTGCCGGCCTACCGGCCCACCGCCGGCAGTTTCGTCCGGCTTCAGGAGAGCAGCTTCGTGCTGAACAATGCCCGCTATCCCGTTTACGGGGTCAATTATTACCCGCGCGAATATCCCTTCGGGCTGTTCCTCACCAGGACACCGCTGCCGGTCATCGAAGCCGAGTTCGATATTATCCAGCGCAGCGGCATCAACACGCTGCGTATTTTCCTGCGCTACCAGGATTTATTCATCTGCCCCGGCAACGGCGCGGTACCCATCGCAGCCCATTTTCAGCGGCTGGATGGCATCCTTCAGGCGGCGGCGGCCCGCGGCCTGCGCGTGATCGTCGTCCTCCACCATGACCCCGACCTGACGCTTTACCCGCTCTACCGCCAGCCTGACCATATCGCCGAACAAACGCGCTTCATCGTGGCCCGCTATCGCCAGGAGCCGGCCGTGCTGGCCTGGGATGTGCGCGACCGGGGCGATGTGGATTACCGCGAGGGCGCATTTACCCCGGTGGAAGTCCTCACCTGGCTGGCGCAAACCGTGCGCCTCATCCGCGCCACCGACCCCAACCACCCCATCACGGCCGGCTGGTGGCAAAATGCCGAAGTCACCGCGCCGCTGGTGGATTTTGTCAGTTTTCAGCATTATGGCGAATATGAGCCGCTGCGCCAGTACATCGCCATCCTGCGCGATACCGTGCCGAACAAGCCCATTCTGCTTACGTCCATCGGTTACAGCACGCACCTGCTGGACGAAATCGCGCAGCGCAATCTGCTGTTTCAATCCTTTGAGGAGGTCAGTTCCAACCGGCTGGCCGGCTGGCTGATTTATATGGCCTTCGATTATCCACGGACGGTAACGTGCATCCCGCCGGACTGCCCCGGCGAAGAACGTGACATCAATCGCTACGGCATCTGGAATACCAGCTATTTCCCCAAGCTGGCGGTGGATGCCGTGCAGCGCATTACCGGAGCCGGAAACCCCTGAGATGATACGACGTATGCTGAATCTGGCGCTGTTTGCCCTGGTGTGCCTGCTGGCGGCTTTTCTGGTGGTGGCCCTGTGGCTATCGTGGACGCAGGCGCGGCTGTTTGTGTATCCGCCGCGCACCTTCCCCGCCGCCGACCCGGCCGCCTATGGCTTAAGCCGCTGGCAGGAGGTGCGTTTTACCACCACCGACGGGCTGACGCTGGCCGGCTGGCTGATTTTGCCGGAGCAGGCGGCGAACGGCCGGGCGCTGCTGGCGATCCACGGGCACGGGGGCAACCGCGATTTCTTCCTGCCGCAGGCGGCCTTTCTGGCCCGGCAGGGGTATGCTGTGCTGCTGTTTGACCTGCGGAATCATGGCGCGAGTGAGGGCACCGTGACGACCATGGGGCTGCTCGAAGTGCGCGATGTGCGGGCGGCTTTCGCCTTTTTGCAGGCGCAGCCGGGCATCGACCCGGCGCAGATTGTGCTGCTGGGCCATTCCATGGGCGGGGCCACAGCCCTGCAGGCCATGGCCGAACTCCCCCAGGCGCGGGCCGTCATCACCGATACCGCCTATACCAGCGTGCTGGCGGTCACGCGGGACGGCATCACCACCCGCACCGGGCTGCCGCCGCTGATCTTCGGTGAGGTGATTCTCAGCCTGAGCAGTGTGCTCGCCGGCAGCGATTATTTCGCCGTGCGCCCGGTGGACGTGATCGGCAGCATCGCCCCGCGCCCGGTGCTGCTCATCCATGGCACGCAGGATGCGACCATCCCGGTGGCCCACAGCCAGGCGCTGTATGCCGCGGCCGGCAGCCCCAAAGACCTGTGGCTGGTGCCCGGCGGCGCACACAACGATCTGTATGCCCTGGCCGCCGGCGATTATGAGCGCCGCCTGCTGACCTTTTTAGACGCGCTGGACGACTAATTGCGCTTGTCGTCCCCTTTGCGGCGGCTTTCCACCACCCGGATGGCAATCCCCAGAGCCAGCAGGCCGGCCGCCACCGGCAGATATTTCACCACCTCAAAGCGGCCGGGGATTTGCGCCACTTTTTGCAGCCGGATCAGCCGGTAGCCCTGCGTCTTTTCGCGCAGTTCGCCTTCGGTGATGGCATCCGGCCGCAGGCCGCCAAAAAGCTGCGCGGCAAAGCCGCTGCACTTCAACACTTCGCGCATAAACCAGGTGTAATACGGGCTGTCGGTGATGTCTTCGGCGCGGCACTGCCAGCGTTCTCCCGGCAGCCACACTTCCACCTCCGGCTGCGCCAGCACATTCTGATACCAGTCGCTGGCCTTGCCAAAGCCGGCCGTGCAGTAAATGGCATCGTCCACGATGGCGTAATTGACCGGGGTATGGCGTTTGAGGCCGCTTTTGCGCCCGGTATGCACCAGCACCATAATCTGCCCCATGGCGGGGGGATACGGGTTCACGAATAACCCCGCCTGCCACATGCTCACCACCAGCCGGTTGCCCGCTTTAAAAATCTGGCGCAGGTTTTCATCCTGCGTGGATAATTGCGTCATTGAAGGCCTCCATAACAGGCATCATATGCTGTGCTGCTGCTACGTGAAAATCTTCACAACGTTGCAGGCGCAGGAAGAAGATCAGGGGTAGCCGGGCCGAATGTCATGCCGACGCAGGATACGGCAGGCACTGGCGCAGCAGCGCCGGGCTGAGCAATTCTTCCGGCAGGCGCACGCCGGTAAAAGGCGCAGTGCCGCTTTTGACCGCCCATACCAGCATATAATCGTACTGCCACATTTCCAGCTCAATCTGGATCATGCCCCGCGCAGCCAGCAGAGCGCGGAAGGTGGTTTCGTCCCACACCCGGCCGGGCATCCAGCGCGTATTGATCCGTAAGGTGGTCAGCAGCAGGCCACCGGGGCGCAGCACCCGGATCAATTCAGTAAGCTGGTCGGCCGGCTGCGGCATAAATTCCAGCGCTTCCATGCACGTCACCACATCGAACAGATCGCGCTCAAACGGTAGCTGCTCCGCGCTGCCCTGGAGCAGCGTCACCGAATCGGCATACTCCGCCGCCGCGATTTTTTCCGCCGCCACGGCCAGCATCCGGCGACTGGGATCAAGGCCATACACATAGCCCTCAAACCGGGCATGGCGGCACAGCGCCAGCGCCATGCGCCCGGTGCCGGCGGCGACATCCAGCACCAGCGGATCAACGTGGGGACGCAGGCGCTGCATCAGCGGTTTGGCCAGGTACACCCGTTCATCCTCATCGGCATTTTCTTTAATGCCATCGTAGCGGCGGGCATACACATCGTACAGCCAGACCACCACCCGCCGCCCCAGGTACACGCCTTCCGTTTCAAACACCAGCCACCAGATCAAAAAAGCCAGCCCGCCGATACCGGGCACCAGCAGCAGTAAAATCATCACGGTGAATGCTCCTCTCGCCGGCCCCGCTTATGCCAGCAACCCTTTTGCCCGCAGGTACGGCACGCAGCGCTGAATACCCTCCGCCAGGCTCACCTGTGGCTGCCAGCCCAGGCGGTCGCGGGCGCTGTCCATGGCATAGTGTACCTGCCCGGTCACAAAATCGACCAGGCGGGGTACATCCTGCGGCTCACCGCGCAGCCACAGCAGCGCTTCGGCCAGCGGCGCGAGCAGTTTCACCGGCGTAACCGGCAGCGCCCACCAGCGTTCGTGCCCGGCCAGGCGGGCATAGGCCCCCAGGAAATCGCGCCAGGCGGGGGCCGGGTCATTCACACAGTTGAAAGCCGCGCCCACGGCGGCCGGGTGCGTGGCCAGCACGCCCAGCATCTCCACCACATCATCAATATGGATGCAGGGAGCACGGCCGTCGCCCGCGCCGATGAACGGAGTCGGGCGGCGCTGCGCCAGCCTGAACAGCGTCCCTGTCCACATGGCGCTGCCGGGCCCGTAGATCATCCCCGGCCGCAGAATGCTCCACGGCATGTCCTGCGCTGCGTCGATGAGGGCAGCTTCGGCTTCGCGCTTGCTGAGGTTGTAGGGAACGCGGGTGGGCAGCGGGGTAAACGCTTCCGTCACCGTACCCCCGGCCGGAAAGCCATAGATGGCAATGCTGCTGACGTGGACCAGGCGCTGCACCCCGGCCGCCGCTGCGGCCCGCGCCACCTGCTGCGTGCCGCCCACATTCACCGCCTGCTGTACGGCCAGCGGCCCGCCCAGGGCCGCCGCCACATGAAAGACCACCGTACAGCCGGCCACCACCTGGCGCATTCGTTCCGCGTCGGTAATGTCGCCGGGGACGATTTCAATGCCAGGCACCCCGCGCAAAAAACGCTCACGCTCCGGCCGCCGCGCCAGCGCCCGCACCTGCACGCCCGCCGCCGCCAGCCGCCGCGCCAGCGCCCCGCCCACAAACCCGGTCGCGCCCGTCACCAGCACCGTTTGCCCCGCCAGCCCCTGCATCCCCTGCCCCCGGTTTGACAATCACGCTCAGGTTGATTTATAATAAGAACATTCGTTCTTTTCACAGGAGAAAAGATGATGTCGTTCCAGCTTACACACCTGCGCCTGGCTGTCACACAGTTTAAAGCGTGCTACGATTTTTACAAGGATGTGCTCGGTTTCACGCCGCAGGGCAGGGATGACAGCGGCCCTTACGTGGAATTTGTCGCCGGGGAGAGCATCATCCTGGCGCTGTTTGACCGCGGTATGCTGGCGCAGGTCGTCCATACCACACAGCAGCCAGCCTGTGCTGCCGCGCAGGACAGCCTGGTGCTGTGCTTCGAGGTGCCCGACGTGGATGCTTACGCGGCCCGCGTGGCCGCCGCCGGGATAACACTGGTCAATCCGCCGCTGGATATTGCCCCCTGGTCGCTGCGGGTGGCCCACTTCCGCGACCCGGACGGCAATTTGATCGAAATCAATCGCAATCTATGAGCACGGCCCTGGCGGGCTGCACCGGCAAGGCCCATGCAGCCCGCGCGGCCGCTTCAGTCGCGGGCTTCTTTCTGGCGCACATACCCCACGATGTTCACCAGTTCTTCATAGGGCTGCGCCCCGGAGATGAAATATTTTTCCTGGAAGATGATGGCCGGCACCCCGCTGATCTGAAGCATCCGCGCCCGGTCAATATCAGCATCGACCAGCGCTTCCATCTCAGGATCGCGCAGCGCGGCCGAAAACGCGGCCGGCTCCAGCCCCACTGCCGCGGCGACAGCCACCACCACATCCAGGTCGCTGATGTCGCGGGCTTCTGTCCAGTAAGCGCGGAACATAGCCCGGTGATACGCCGCCCCGCGGCCCTGCTGTTCGGCTACTTTCGCGCCGATGAGCGCCAGCCGCGACTCAATGCCGAATTTGCCCGAATGGATGACGACACCATACTGCTCCTGCGCCAGTTTTTCCATCTGCGGGCGCACGGTATCAATGCGCTTCAGGTAATCCGGTGAAATGGGCGGCGAGCCTTTCGGGCGCAGTTCATACGAATGCCAGGTGATGGCGACCCCGTGGCTTTCCGCCAGCCGTTCCAGGCTGATGGAGGCCAGGAAGCACCAGGGACACATAAAATCTGACCAGACATCGACCTGCATGATCTTCTCCTGTCGTTCAGCGGGCAGCCGGGAGCAAATCTTCCCGGAACTGCATCTCATAAAGGCGGGCATACAGGCCATTCTGTGCCATCAGCGCCTCGTGCGACCCCAGTTCCACCATACGCCCCTGATCCAGCACCGCGATACGGTGGGCCACGCGAATGGTGCTGAGGCGGTGGGCGATGATGATGGTGGTACGGTTTTGCATCAGGCGGGCCAGCGCCTCCTGCACCAGCATTTCGCTCTCATTATCCAGGCTGCTGGTCGCTTCATCCAGCAGCAAAATGCGCGGGTCTTTGAGGATGGCGCGGGCGATGGCGATGCGCTGCCGCTGGCCGCCGCTGAGCTTTACGCCGCGCTCGCCCACCAGGCTTTCGTAGCCATCAGGCAGTTGCACGATGAACTCATGCGCGTTGGCCGCCCGGGCCGCTGCGATAAGCTCCTCTTCGCTGGCTTCCAGCCGCCCGTACAGAATATTCTCGCGGATGGTGCCGCCGAACAGCAGCGTTTCCTGCGGCACAATGCCAATTTGCCCGCGCAGGCTGGTCTGCGTCACGCTGCGAATATCCACCCCATCCACCAGAATACGGCCGGCGGTGGGTTCGTAAAAACGCGGCAGCAGGTTAAAGGTGGTGCTTTTGCCCGCGCCGCTGGGCCCCACCAGGGCAATGATCTCGCCGGGGGCAATATCCAGGTTCAGCCGGTGCAGCACCTCACGGCGGCTGTCGTAGCTAAAGCTCACATCTTCCAGAGTAATGCGGCCCGCCACCCGCGCCAGCGTGCCCGCCGTCGGCGCATCCTGAATGCCGGGCACCGTATCCATAATCTGGAACACCCGCTTGATGGCCCCCAGGGCCTCCTGAAACTGGGTGTACAGCCCCACCAGCGCCGCAAAGCTGCCGGCCACCGTCAGCCCGTAGACGAGGAAGGCCACCAGTTGCCCGCCCGTCAGCCGCCCGGCCAGCACTTCGCGGCCGCCAAACCACAGGATCAACGTCAGCCCGCCGAAGCCCAGAAACGCCATCGTGGGCCCAAAGACCGAGCGAATCCGCAGCAGGCGCAGCGCCGCCGCAAAAGCGCGATCAATGGCATGGTTGTAGCGCCGCACTTCGTAATCTTCCCGCACAAAGCTTTTGACCTCGCGGATGTTTTGCAGCGCCTCCTCGCTGACGACCGTTGAACCGGCGATTTCATCCTGCACCTGCGTGCTGACGCGCTGCAAATACATGCCGAAGATGAAGCCAATGGCAATCACCACCGGGATCAGCAGGATGATGAACAGCGTCAACTGCCAGTTGAGGATGACCATCACCGCAATCGAGCCGATCAACGTCAGGCTTTGCTGGATGAAGGTGCCCACATTGCCGGTGAGGACGGTTCGCATCACCGTGACATCGCTGGAAAGGCGGCTGATGAGTTCGCCCACGCGCCGATCAATGAAGAATTGCAGCGACAGCGTTTGCAGATGGGCGTAAAGCTGCTGGCGAATGTCCACCACGATCCGCTCACCGATGTAATTGAGGTGGTAGGTTTCCACCAGCGATGTGAGCGAACGCGCCAGAAAGACCACCAGCAGGAAAAAAGTGATTGAATCCAGCAGCGGCAAATCCCCCTGCTCCAGCACAGAATCCAGCACCCCCTGAATGACCACCGGGAACACCAGGCTCAGGCCGGCGCTGGCGACCACGGCCAGCAGGGCCAGCGCCAGCCGCGCTTTGTACGGCGCGAGATACGCAATCATCCGCCGCCAGTTCAGCGGCATATTCGGCACTTCGCGCTCATCCGGCTTGCTGCCGGCCGCGCGCCGTCCCCTGCGAAAAAACCCCATGCTCATTTTACCTTTGTTGTGTCAGCGTCATCGATCATCAGTGCCAGTATAGCCGGCCAACATGAGAAGCAGGCTGCATTTAAACCGTTAGCAGCGCCGCGGTTCTTTGTTACAATACCCTGCCAGTGCTCACCCATTCATGCCGCTGAAAGCAGAGACACCGTGAAACTGCTCCCACACGAACACGCCCGGCTGATACAGCAAGCCATTCGCGCCGCCCAGGCAGCCGGCGCTTTGCCCGCCTTCCCTGTGCCCGCCGTTGACATTCAGCCGTCCAAACGGGCTGACCAGGGCGATTATGCCGCCACCATCGCGCTGCAACTGGCAAAGCTGGCCGGCCAAAAACCCCGCGCCATCGCCGAAGCCATCGTGCAGCACCTGCCCGCGGCCGATTTTGTGGCCGGCGTGGAGATTGCCGGCCCCGGCTTCATCAACTTTACGCTGTCCCGCGCCTATTTGTTGCAGCAGATCGAAGCCATCATCGCCGAAGATGACACCCTGTTTACGCTGGACCTGGGCCAGGGCCGGCGGGCGCAGGTGGAATTTGTCAGCGCGAACCCCACCGGCCCCATCACCATCGGGCGCAGCCGCGGCGGCATCGCCGGCGATACCATGGCCCGGCTGCTGAGCGCCGCCGGTTACAGCGTGGAGCGCGAATACTACTTCAACAACGCCGGCAACCAGATGGTGATGCTCGGCAACAGCCTCAAAGTACGCTATCTTCAGGCGCTGGGCCGGCCCGTCACCGTGCCGGATAAGGATGATGCCACCTTTTACCAGGGTGAATACCTCATTGATTTTGCCCGCCAGCTTGCCCATGAACGCGGTGAGGCGCTGGTCGATGCAGACTGGAAGCCCTTCAAAGAATATGTCGAAGTCAAAATGTTCGAGTGGATCAAAGAATCGCTGGCCCGCATTGGCATTGTACACGATGTCTTCTTCAATGAAGATTCGCTGTATCAGGAAGGCAGCCTGTGGGCGGTGCTGGCCGCGCTGAAGGAAAAAGGCTACATCTACAGCGCGGCGGAATGGGAAGGTGCCACCGAAGCCGAAAAAGCGAAAGCGGCCGGCAAACAGCCGGCACAGTGGTTCCGCACGACGGCCTTTGGTGATGACAAAGATCGCGTGCTGGTGAAAAGCGACGGCACCCCCACCTATACCCTGCCGGATATTGCCTACCACAAAAACAAGATCGAGCGCGGCTTTGACCTGATGATTAACGTCCTGGGGGCCGATCATGGCACCCAGTACAAAATTGTGCAGTACGGCATCAGCGCCCTGGGGATGGATCCGGCGAAGATTCACGTCATCCTGAACCAGATGGTGAGCTTCGTGCGCGACGGCCGGCCCTTTAAAGGCAGCACCCGGCGCGGCGTGTTCGATACGCTGGATGAACTGGTGGATGAAGTGGGGGCCGATGCCATTCGCTATCACCTGCTGGCCCGCAGCCCGGGCACACACCTGGAATTTGATATGGATGCGGTGGTGAAGCAGAGCAATGATAACCCGGTCTACTACATCCAGAACGCCTATGTGCGCTGCTGCGGCATCTTCCGCGAGGCGGAGGCCCGCGGGCTGACCGATGACGGCGCGGATTTATCGCTGCTGAGCGATACCGAAATCGCTTTCATCCGCAAAGTGCTGGAAATGGGCGAAGTGATCGAAACGGCCGTCACCCACTTTGAGCCGCACCGCATCGCTTTTTATGCCCAGGAGCTGGCCGGGGTCTTCCACCCCATTTACGATCAGGTGCGCGTCCTGCACACCGAAGTTCCCGCAGACGTGGCGAAGGCCCGGCTGCGCTTTTATCGGGCGGCACGGGTGGCTTTCCGGCGCGTGCTGCTGCTGATGGGCATGTCCACCCCGGAACGCATGTGACGCTACAGGAGAAATGCAGCATGGGACTTAAACCAGATCACTGGATTCGCCGGATGGCGCTGGAACATGGCATGATCGAGCCATTTGTGGAGAAGCAGGTGCGCGAGGGGGTCATCAGTTATGGTGTCTCTTCCTATGGCTACGATATGCGCGTGTCCAACCAGTTCAAAATTTTTACCAATGTGCATTCGGCCATCGTTGACCCCAAAAATTTTGACCCGGCCTCCTTCGTCGATTTCGTGGGCGATGTGTGCATTGTGCCGCCGAACTCCTTCGCGCTGGCGCATTCGGTGGAATATTTTCGCATTCCGCGTAAGGTGTTGTGCGTCACGGTAGGCAAATCGACGTATGCGCGCGCGGGTGTTATTACAAATATTACACCTTTCGAACCCGGCTGGGAAGGCTATGTAACCCTGGAAATTAGCAATACGACTCCCCTGCCCGCCCGCATCTATGCCCATGAAGGCATCGCCCAGGTGCTGTTCCTGGAGGCGGATGAGGAGTGCGAAGTGTCCTATGCGGATAAAAAAGGCAAATATCAGGGGCAAACCGGGGTTACGCCGCCGCGTATTTAATGCGGTCATATCATTGATAAAATTGAAATGAGCGATGAAAAGAGGAGTTTTCAGCCAGTTCATCTCCACACGGCATTGGATTCTACATAAAGTGCGGAAGACCCATCGAGGTAAGGTCATCTTATTCGATGATTTCAATGGTTTGAATGTATTTGAGGGCGGTTTTCTGCTTTTCCTCGTCCTGTTCTGGGGTGGCATAATACACGCGATAATGCGTGCCGTCTTCCAGTATTTCATACTCCGCTTGCGCCACATTGAAGGTATACCCGCGCACATTCAGGCGGTAGCGCTTGCGCTCCTCCATGTATAAGTTCGCCTGCCCTTCCACATGGAACAGGTGATGATCCACATTGAGGCTGGTGCGCGCGGCGACAAACCCTATACCACTCAACACCAACATAATGACGAACATGGGTAAGAGTTGGGGGAAGCTGCCCTGATCGGCGATATAAGTAAACACCGTTGCCAGAATTACCAGCACAAATGCCCCGCCTGCCACCAGCGCACAACCGCGATCCTGCTGGACAAATTTTTCCATCTGGCGATTTGAAAATGTGCCGCCTTTATTCGCCTGCAAATCCCTGGCAGTAAAATCGAATACGTCTGCCAAATCCTGCTGATGCCGCATACCCGGACTCCTTGCGTATATCCCCTGTATTTTACTGAAGATACGTGGCGCGGGTAGTCAGGTTATGCAGTTTTTGTTGCAGTTGTTTTCAAGGGAACATGTAGAAACAGCCCACTGGCACGCAGGCAACTATTCATATCATTGATAAAATTGAAATGAGCGATGAAAAGAGGAGTTTTCAGCCAGTTCATCTCCACACGGCATTGGATTCTACATAAAGTGCGGAAGACCCTTTAATGCTGGGCCGCCCCCTGCCGCGCCAGTGCGTCGGCCATCTCATTCCAGGCGATGCCGGTGTGGCTGCGAACCTTGTGCCAGCGGATTTGCACCGGGCACGCGGCCATATAGGCCTGATAGCGCTGTGTGAGGGGTTTGTTGGCTTTCCACTGCCGCCGGGCCCATTTTTCAATGCCGGCGTAATCGTACAGAATTTCCACCCCGGCGATGTTATTCGCCCGGCAGTAATCCAGCGCCGTCATGGTCGCCACCAGTTCCCCGGCGACCTGGCGCGTTTCCACGTCTTCCAGCACGCGGCCAGAAAAACGGTGCAGTTCCACGCCATCTTTCAGCAGCACCGCGCCATAACCCACCCGCCCATCCACATAAGAGCCATCCACATACACCTGGTAGCCCTGCGCTGCGATGGGCGCGGCGCTGGCCGCCGCGGCCGGCAGACCATTCACCCGGGCCCAGCAGGCCTCAATGAGCGTCACGGCTTCCGGCTGCGTAATCTGGTGGGTTTTGCAGGTAAAGACATCGCGCGTGGGGCTGTAGTACAGGTTAATGTCGCCACAGGCTGCGCCAGCCCGCCGCGCCGAGAGCTTCACCGTATAATCCCGAAAGGTATCTTCACGCACGGCCGCCGCAATGCCGGCCGCTGCCAGCGCCGCCGCGAACTGCTGCCCTTTACCGCGCAGTTTATCCTCAAATCGATAGGCTGCCATGCCTGCTCCTGCCTCCCTGCTCCTTTGCAGCGGCATCATAGCACACATTTGCGGGCGCTGCGATGCCGCCCGGCTGCGCCCGCACAATATCATGCTTGACGACGGCTCATCCTCAATCCTATAATGAGCGGCATTCGGGCGGTTAGCTCAACTGGCAGAGCATTTCGCTTACACCGAAAGGGTTAGGGGTTCGAGTCCCTTACCGCCCACACCCCGCAGGCCTTCTTGACTCAAGAAGGCTTGCTTTTTGCCCCAAAACGGACATTATGCGGTATAATCACAGTATTCAAACGGTTGCTTTATCAAACCTCAAGCATATCTTAACAAAAATCCTGTAAAAATCCCGCCTGGCATTGGTGCAAATGGACACTTTATATTAGAATGAAGATGTTACAGCTTAGTTATGTGGACGTTTCGTTATGGTAACTTTCGCTGACCAGGACATGAGCATACTGATCGTCGAAGATGATGTCGATACAGCCGAGGTCGTCTCGTCCCTGCTGGAGAGCGCGGGTTTTCGCACCACCGCCGTCAGCCGGGGGCAGGCCGCATTGAGCGAAATTAACGCCTCACTGCCTGACCTGGTGCTGCTCGACATCAATCTGCCGGACATCAACGGCATTGATGTGCTGCGTCATGTACGCAATCACTCATTTTTGCCGATGATCGTCCTCAGCGGGTATGGCAAAGACCGGGATCGGGTGAATGCGCTGGAAGCCGGCGCGGACGATTACATGTCCAAACCCTTCTCGCCAGAAGAACTGGTCGCCAGAGTGAAGGCCCTGCTGCGCCGGGTGGAATGGACTCCCCGCCCGGAGACGCATCTCCAGGTGCGCCAGCTTGAGCTGGATGTGGCCCGCCGCCATGCCCGCATCCGGGGCAAGCCGCTGCACCTCACGCCCATCGAATACGGCATTCTGGTGATGTTGATGAAAAGCGCCGGCCAGGTGGTGGGTCATGACGAACTGCTGCGCTCGGTGTGGGGTGATGAATACCAGGGCGATTTTTCGGTACTGCGGGTGAATGTCTCGCGCCTGCGGCAAAAACTGGAAGAAAACCCGCGCCGGCCGGCCTACATCGTCACTGCGCCCGGCCAGGGCTACTGGATGCCCACCCAGCGCTGAGCACCGGCCGGCCCGGCGGGCCAGACCATCTTATTCTTGACAGGCCGCAGCATCAGGTCAGGACAAACTCATGCCCGCAGATTATCGCCTTCTGGCAGGGATTTACGATGCGCTCGGAATGGGCGATTTTGGGCGCATGATGGGGCAGCGGGCGGTGGATTTCGCGCTGCGTAATGGCTGGCTGGGCCGCCAGATTACCGAAGTGGGCTGCGGCACCGGCGCGGCGCTGCTGTGGGTGGCCCGGCATCATTACATTACCACCGGCATCGACAGTTCCCCGGAGATGCTGGCGCTGGCACAGCAGGTCTTTGCCGGCGAAAATCTTGGCGGCACCTGGCTGGAGCAGGATATTCGAGAGCTAAACCGCCCCGCCACCGCCGACCTGGTGCTGGCGATTGATGTGCTGCCGGAACTGGAGAGCACCCGTGATTATGAAGCGGTGTTCAAAAGCGTGCACACCATGCTCAAGCCGGAGAAGTGGTTCATCTGCGATATGTACACCATCGAAGGGCTGGTGGCCCTGAACACCCCGGATCGGCTGGAGGTGAACACAGCCGACCTCACCATCTTCACCCACAATCAATACGATTTTGAACGGCAGATGCTCACCCGCTCTTACCTCACCTTCCGGCGTGCAGCAGCCGGCTGGCAGCGCCAGGAAATCCCCCGTGTGCTGCGCAGCTACCCGGTGCAGGCCGTCACTGCCCTGCTCCAGCGCAGCGGCTTTCAGGTGCTGTACGTCCTCAACCCGGATATGACGCGCTACGAAACCGGCAAAACTGGCACAACCAGGGTTATCATCATGGCGCAAAAACGCTAAAATACCCCTGTGTTCGGTACAGTGCAGGGGTGATACGGTATGGCAGCGGTCGAGGGTGTACAGTTGCAGGCAGCAGTGCCGGCCGACAATCGGCTGGAATTCCCGGTAGATAGCGACCACGCCAGCCTGCGGGCGGGCTGCCTGGTCTTCGGCATCACCAGCGTTGTGACCGGGGTGGTGTTGAACGCGCTGCTGCCCGGCGCGGCGATCCCGGTGGTGCTGGCCAGTTTGCTGGCCGGGGCGGCCACGTCCTGGCTGCTGGAAAATCGCCTTAAGCAGCGGCTGAACAGCGGGCGCAGCCTGCTCATCAGCGCCGACAGTCTTCAGATCAACCGGGGCAGCCGCGCGGAAGTGACGCTTAAGCCGCAGCAGCAGGTGAATGTGCTGGCCTGGCGTTTTGAAGTGCCGCGTAACGGCCGGGTGAAAAAAGGCTGGTATGTGGTGGCGCTGGCGCTGGAACAGGATGATTTTTACCTGCCGCTGTATACGTTTGTCGCCCCGGATCGCTTTAAAGATATGCCGCTGGCCAACCATTTTGAACCCCTCCAGCGCCCCGGCAAAGCCGAAAAAGGCAGCGGCTCCGCCCGCGAGATGAAGCTGGCCGGGCAGCAGCGC
This sequence comes from Anaerolineae bacterium, assembly GCA_025454495.1. Lineage (GTDB taxonomy): Bacteria > Chloroflexota > Anaerolineae > Aggregatilineales > Phototrophicaceae > JALHOR01. Next base: position 3,172 of record JALOOI010000033.1, on the reverse strand, counting down.
CGCCTGTACGAAGCGGAAAAATATCGCCATATGGATGGCGCAGAACTGCCACTGGAAGCGTTTGAGCAGGTGCTGCGCGTGCTTCAGGAGCGCTTCCCGGCATGGATGCCCGACTGATGAGACACCTGCTGGCCGCTCTGGGCCTGCTGCTGCTGGCCGTCCAGGTCAGCCTGGCCCAGGCCCCGCGCCTGGCGCTGAATGTGCCGGTCGAAGGCAGCCTGGCAGCGGGTGGCCGTACTGTTTACGAATTTGTCAGCCGCACCGGCGCGATGCTGTCTTTCGTTGTGCAGCCCACCGACAGCGCCTTTGACCCGGTGCTGACGATTGAAACGCTGGAAGGCGTGCCCCTGCTGCAAAACAACGATGCCTCCCCCGCCACGCGCGATGCCATCGTGGAAGGCTTCTCGGTGCCGCGCAACGGCACCTATCGCCTGATCGTGACAGGCTTCGGGGAGAGCGCCGGGAGCTACCGCCTGCTGCTGCTGCCCGGTTACGCCAGCCTGCGAACGGCCGATAGCTTCAGCACGACTTCGCTGTGGCAAACGCTGCTGCTGAACACGGGCGAGACGTTGATGGATGTGGACACCGGCGAAGGCAACCTGCGGCTGACGCTGGAGGGCGCAGACCAGACCGGCATTGTCTCCGTGGGCGACCGCGATGCCGTGTACCAGGATGTGTACGTGCGTATCAACGTCAACCTCACCTGGCGCAATGACTGGCAGGTGGGGCTGGTGCTGCGGCACCAGGATGAGCAGAATTACTATCTGTTTGAAGTGAACAGCGCGGCCCGCTGGCGCATGGTGCTGGTGCAAAACGGGGAAGAACGGCTGTTGCAGGACTGGCAGCCGCACCCGGCGCTCACCGTGCGCCCGCAGTTCACCCTGGCGGCGCTGCTCAATGGCAACCAGATCGAGGTGTTTTATCAGGATGAATTGATCGGCCGGGTGGTGGATGATACCCTGCTGGCCGCCGGACGCACCGGCTTCTTCGTGGGCACCGCTAACCGCAGCACCGCCCAGGTGATCGCCCGCTTTGATGACTGGATCGTGACACAGCCGCTGCTGCTGGACGGTCAACCGCTGTTCCCGGCGCAAATCGTGGTGGCGGCTGGCACAGATACCCTGCGCGAATTACAGCGGCGGCGGCTGCTGACGGGCACCGGCACGCTCATCGAAGACGATCAACGCAGCAACGTTCAGGATACCAGCGCCGGCATTACGCGCATCGAGATGGTGCCCGGCCGCTATCGTCAGTTTGCGCTCGGCGGCACGGTATACTGGTCTGCCGGCAACGAGGGCATCGGTGGCTGCGGCCTCACCTTCCGCGAACAGACCGAACCCCTGGATTACCTGCTGGCCTTCTTCGATACCACCGGGGCTTACGGGCTGGCCCGCCGCACCGGCGACCGTTTCGCGCCCGGCCTTTTCATCGAAGCGCCGGATTTCCGCGGCAATGCCCGCAGTTTTGTCATCGTGGCCAGCGCCGACCGGCTGTATTATTACGTTGATGGCCGGCTGGTGCCAGGCAATTATGAGACACTGAATACCGCCCTGCCCGCGCCCGGTGCCATCAGCCGGGCGGTGGTCAATTTTGACCCGGTGCGGACTGTGTGCGATTTTCAGGGCTTCTGGCTGTGGAGCATGGATGAAGCCGCTGCAAGCGGACAGTAGCCCCCTTTCATCATTTCGATTACAATAACAGCGGGGGACTTATCATCGCTTGAAATGACGACTGGCATGTCATGAACGACATCGAAGCCGCTATTCTACGCACGCTGCTGTATGCCGATATTTTTCAGTTTGCCATCACCTTTGACGAACTCCACACCTATCTCATCCACACGGGGCCGGTGAGCCTGGCACAGCTTCGCGCGACGCTGCACCAGTCCGCGGTGTTGCAGGCCCGGGTATGCATCAGCGATGGTTACATCACCCTGCTGGAGAACGGGCATTACATTGCACAGCGCCAGCAGCGCGAAGCCTGCACCCGGCAAATGCTGCCCGTGGCGCTGTATTACGGGCGCTGGCTGGCGCGGATTCCTTTCGTGCGGATGGTGGCGCTCACCGGGGCGCTGGCAGTACGCAACCCGGCCCATGCTCATGACGATTTTGATTACATGCTGGTGACGCAGCCGGGGCGGGTGTGGCTGACGCGGGCCTGTGCCATTGTGCTGGTGCGGCTGGCGCGGCTGCGCGGCATTCGGCTGTGCCCCAATTATGTGCTGGCGGAAGATCATTTGCAGCAGCAGCGCCAGGATTTATACATCGCCCACGAAATGAGCCAGATGATCCCGCTGCATGGCTACCGGCTGTATTTAGCGCTGTGGCAGATGAATGACTGGGTGCAGGCTTACCTGCCCAACGCCCGCCCGGCTCCCCCGTGTGACGATGCCGCCCCGCCGCGGCTTCAGCGCGGGCTGGAAGCGCTGCTGGCCGGCCGCCCCGGTGCCTGGCTGGAGGCGTGGGAATACCGGCGCAAGCAGGCGCGGTTTCGGCAGCAGGCACAGCGCCCGGATGCCGATGCCCGCATCGACGGCAGCAGCGTGAAAGGCCATTTTCAGGATCACGGGCTGCCGATCATGCAGCAGTATGCCGCCCGCCTGCGCCAGCACGGTCTGGAATAACGGTCGCCACCCCCTGAACGCCAAAAGAGGCAGGTCATGGTTAGCCCTGCCTCTTTTGCTTTTACACACCTGCCGGGGGCGGCCCCGGCGGGCTGGCACCCGCCGGAACCACCGGATGCTTAGCCGCCGCTGGAGCCGGTGCCCTCAGAGCTGCCTTCCGTGGTGCCGTCGCTGCTGCCGGTGGAGGTACCTTCGACAGCAGTCGTCGTACCCGTGTCACCGGTGGGCGGCGGCGCGGTCTGCGGATCGCGCTGTCCAGGTCAGTGTCCACATTGTCCGGCCCCGCCGGGCAGATGTCGGCAGCGTTGTCCACGCCATCGTTATCCGCGTCGCCATTCGGGGTCGGGTCCGTCAGATTGTCGATACCGTCATTGTCGGTGTCGCCGTTGGGCGTGCTGTCGCAGGCGTTCGGCGTGCCGTCCAGGTCGGTATCCAGCTTATCGTCACCCGCCGGGCAGATATCCACAGCGTTGTCCACGCCATCGTTATCCGCGTCGCCATTCGGGGTCGGGTCCGTCAGATTGTCGATACCGTCATTGTCGGTGTCGC
>JALOOI010000218.1 GCA_025454495.1 Anaerolineae bacterium | reverse complement strand
GCGAAGATGATATAGCCGATGCTGCGCCGCGTGTGCGCGGGCTGGTGTGGTGCCCCACCACCAATCAGTATCTGCTGGGGCGGCTGCCGCCGGTGCTGGCCTGGCAGCAGCACGGCGGGCGGCACAGCCTGGGCAGCGATTCACGGCTGACGGCCGCCGGCGACCTGGGCGACGAACTGCGGGCGGCGCAGGCCCTGCTGCCGCTGCCGGCCCTGCTGGCGGGGATGGCGCTGTTCGCGCCCGGTGCCCTGGCTCCCGGCCAACCGGCCGATCTGGTGCTGGCCGCCGCGCCCGATGGCCCGCGCAGCGCCATACGCCTGGTCATGCGGGCTGGCGTGCCGCGCCTGGGTGCGCCGGAGATCATGTCCCTGTTCCCGCAGGTGCCGGCCGTGCCCGCCGTGCTGGATGGCGTGGCCAAACGTCTGCACCGGGGGCTGGCGCGGCAGTATCATCGGTGTATGCTTCAGGAAGCCGGTTTCACCGTGGCAGCTCTGTCGTCAGAGCGCCGCTGGCATTTCTGGCGTTAGCTTAAAAATGTGTTGTCATCCGTCCACCACCTGCGGAAATGGCGTTTATGAGCGACATTCTTTTCGGACAATCGTATTACCTGCGTTTTGATGCCAAATTGTGGCGTGCGATGCAGGCCTACCCGCCCCTGGGGACGCTGTACGCGGCGGCCTATATGCAGCAGCGCGGCTATGATGTGGCGCTGTTCGATGCCATGCTGGCCACTTCCACGGCCGATTGGGCCGCGGCGCTGGCGCAGCACCGGCCCCGCTATGCGGTCATCTTCGAGGATAATTTTAATTACCTCAGCAAAATGTCGCTGCTGCGAATGCGCGAAGCCGCCTTTGAGATGATCGTCATGGCGCAGCAGGCCGGCTGCATCATCATCGCTGCCGGGGCCGACATGACCGATCATGCCGATGTGTACCTGGAGCGCGGGGTGGATTATGTGCTGCTGGGCGAAGGCGAAGAAACCCTGGCCGAATTGATCGCCTGCCTGGACACCACCCGCGCCTCGGCCGAAAAAGACCTCTATGCCATTCAATCACTGGCGTACCGGCAGCACGGGCAGATCGTCAAAACGCCACCGCGCCCTGTGCTGCGTGATCTGGATGCGCTGCCGTTCCCGGCCTGGTCACTGGTTGACTATAAGAAGTATGCGGCGCTCTGGCGGCAAACGCACGGCTACACCAGCGTGAACATGGTCACCACGCGCGGCTGCCCCTTCCATTGCAACTGGTGTGCCAAGCCCATCTGGGGGCAAAAATACAATTCCCGCAGCCCGGAAAATGTGGTGCAGGAAATGCGCTGGCTGAAGCAGCATTTTGCCCCCGATCAGGTGTGGTTTATGGACGACATCATGGGCATTCGGGATCGCTGGATCGAAGAATTTGCCGATCATCTGGATGCACAGCAGGCGCATATTCCGTTCAAGAGCCTCAACCGGGCTGATCTGCTGCTGCGCGGCCGCACCATCCCGGCGCTGGCGCGGGCGGGGGCACAAATCGTCTGGATCGGCGCGGAGAGTGGCAGCCAGAAAATTCTGGATGCGATGGACAAAGGCACCCAGGTGGCGCAAATTTACGAAGCCACCCGCAAAATGCACGAACATGGCATTCGCGTCGCCTTCTTCCTGCAATTTGGCTATCCCGGTGAAACCCGCGCCGACATCGAACTGACGTTGAACATGGTGCGCGACCTGCTGCCGGATGACATCGGCATCAGCGTCAGTTATCCGCTGCCGGGCACGCCTTTTTATGAGAACGTGCGCCACGAACTGAGCCAGCGCGCAAACTGGTACGACAGCGAAGACCTGGCCATGCTGTACCAGGGGCCCTTTACCACCGCTTTTTACCGCCATCTGCATACCGTCGTCCACAAGGATTATCGCTCGCGGCGCACCTGGCACAAAGTGCGCGGGCTGCTGCGCCGGCCGGCCGCGCTGAACAGCGCCCTCATCCGTGAGACGGCCGCCATGCTGTACCACCGGCTGACGCTGCCCGCGGCCCTGCGCGAACTGGATCGGCTGGCGCACCTGCCGCATGAACCCACCCGGCTGCCCAATGTCGTGTTACAATAACGCCACTGCCCGTGTTCCAGCCGCAGCGTAAAGGATGCGCCCGTGCCCGACTCAACGTTTGCCGTCCGCACCCTCTTTCTGGCTAATTTTTTTGAGCCAGCCGCCGACCTGGCCGAGCAGCGCCGGCAGGCCACCCGCGATCCTAAAGCGCTGGTGGCCGCCATGAAACGGGCCGAGCTGGCCGATCAGACGCTGGAGCGTGAATTGAACGGCTTCGCTGAAAAAGGCTTTGACCTGGTGACGCTCATCAACCATCCCCACGATGAACGCCACCCGTATGATTTGCTCATTACTGCCATCTTTGCACGTCCTCATCCGCCCACCGGCCGTTAAGACGGGATGCCCGGCATGACCGATATTTTGCTCACTCATGGTTACTTTCTGTACGACGACCCGCATGAACTAAAAGTGATGAAGCCCTACCCGCCGCTGGGGATGCTGTATATTTCGTCCTATCTTAAAGCGCAGGGCTTCGGCGTGGACGTGTTTGATACGACGTTTAGCAGCCTGGCCGCTTTTGAAGACCACGTGCGGCGCACCCGGCCCCTCATCGCCGGCATCTATACCAACATGATGACCAAACGCGCCGTGCTGAAGATGATTACCTTCCTCAAAGCGCTGCATGTCACCGTCATCCTGGGCGGGCCGGAGCCGCCATTTTACGCAGAGCAGTATCTGCGGCACGGGGCGGATGTGATCGTGAAGGGCGAAGGTGAACTGACGCTGGCAGCCTTGATTCCGCATCTGCGCCAGCACGGCCGGCGCGGGCTGGAGCGCATCGCCGGCATCGTCTTCATCGGTGAGGATGACCGCGTGACCGAAACCGACCCCCGCCCCATGATCGCCGATTTAAGCCAGCACCCCCGCCCCGACCGGGAAGCCATCGACCTGCCGCAGTATATGCAGGTGTGGCAGCAGCATCACGGCCACAGTTCGATCAGCGTCATTCATGCGCGGGGCTGCCCCTACACCTGCACCTGGTGCAGCCACAGCGTCTTTGGCAACACCCACCGCCGCCGCACACCGGAAGAGGCCGCCGATGAGCTGCTGTGGATTAAAGAGCGCTACAATCCTGATCGCATCTGGTACGCCGATGATGTCTTCGGCATTCAGCATCGCTGGTTATTCGCCTATGCTGAGGCGCTCAAAAAGCGCGGGGTACGCATTCCCTTTGAATGCATCTCGCGGGCAGACCGGCTGAATGAAGAAGTCGTGCGGGTGCTGGCGGAGATGGGCTGTTACCGGCTGTGGAACGGCTCCGAAAGCGGCAGCCAGCGCGTTCTGGAGGCCATGCAGCGCAAAGTGACCGTGGCGGATGTGCAAAAGAAAACCCATCTGTTGCAGCAGCACGGCATTGAAACCGGCATGTTCATCATGCTCGGCTACAAAGGCGAAACCATCCAGGATTTGCTGGACACGGTGGAGCACCTCAAAATCTGCAATCCTGATATTTTCCTGACAACGGTCGCCTACCCCATCAAAGGCACGCCCTACTATGCCGAAGTGGAGGTCGATATTCTGCGTGAGGGCACCTGGCTGGAAAATGCCGACCGCGATTTAACCGTGGCCGGGCGCTACAGCAAACGCTTTTACAGCTTTGCCACGCGCTGGATGGTGAGCGAAGTCGCGCTGAACCGGGCCCGGCGCAGCGGTGGTGTGCCGCTGAAGCGGCAGCTAAAATGGTGGCTGAATGCCCGCCTGGGCCGCCTGGGAATGCGCCTGACGCAGCACGAACGGGAACGCAAAGGGCAGCGCCTGGCTGCCCCCGAAAATGCGGCCGCCGGATTATCTCATTGAGGCAGGCGCACCGGCATCCGGTTCTTTTCGGCGATGGCCCGGCGGATGAAGCGTACCATCTGGCGGGCCAGCGCATCATCCTGGTGCGCGTACACCACGAACACCGGGTCCTGGTCGCGCAGGGCAATACGCAGCACGCGCCCCGGCGTAATATCGGCACGCACCACCTGATGCATTTGAATTTCGCGGGTTTCATAATCTGGCAGGTGTGCCAGCCGCAAACCGGAGATGGTTCCCTTACGGCGGATCACCAGCGTATGGCGGTAGAGGCTAAGGGCAGCGTTGATACCGGTGAGGGTTTGTGGAAAAAGCCAGGTGGATGTTCCAGGTTTAATGGCATGATTAAACATAGCTGCACCTCATCTTGAACTAATTGAATTAAAAATACTCATCCGGTACTTATACGCCTATTGTAGCAGTAAAAATCTCTCAAAAAACGTTAATGATTATCACACTTTGTTACAGTCATTTGTCATCTTGACGAAACCGGAGACCCCGTGATGACAGCCACCTTTGACTCGCTGGCCCCGACCTATGATGCCCATTTTACGCAGATGGCAGCGGGGCGGTATGTGCGGCAGCAGGTGCAGCAGCATCTGCTCCGGCGGCTGCGCCCCGGCGACCGGGTGCTGGAACTGGGCTGCGGCACCGGCGAGGATGCGCTGTGGCTGGCGCAGCAGGGCTGCCACGTCACCGCGACCGATGTCAGCGAGGCGATGCTGGCGCAAACGCAGGCGAAGACGCAGGCGACCGGCCGCGTGACGGTGCTGGCGCTGGATTTGCAGCAGCCGCACGCCGCCAGCCTGCCTTATACGCCGTATCAGGTGGCCTTGTCCAACTTTGGCGCTTTGAACTGCCTGACCGACTGGCGGCCGCTGTCTGGCTGGCTGGCGGGGCACATCGTCCCCGGCGGCCGGGTGCTGCTGGTGGTGATGTCGCCCTTTTGCCTGTGGGAAATGCTGTGGCACGGCCTGCACGGGGACGGCCGGGTGGCGCTGCGCCGGCTGCGCGGCAGCACGTTTCAGCCGCCGGGGGCCGCAGCCCCCATCACCATCACCTACCCCACCCTGCGCCGTTTAACGGGCGATTTTGCGCCGCACTTTCGCCGCCGCGCCGTGCTGCCGGTGGGGTTATTCATCCCGCCGTCAGACCTGTACGCCGCGCTGGAAACACGCCCGCGCCTGCTGCGCTGGCTGGCGGCGCTGGATGAGCGGGCCCGCTGGCCGTGGCTGGCCCTGCTGGCCGATCATTATCTGGTCGAATTGGAGCGCACAGAAACGCCAGCCTGAGTACAATGAGCAGCAGGATACACCATCTGTCAGAGAGGCAACCCCCTATGAGCAGCAGCGTGCACAATGTCTTTGCCATCCTGAAGCCGGATATGATGAACTGCATGGTGGCCGAATATCACTGGGGGCGGGCGACCATGACCGTCAAACTGAACCGCGAGAACAGCCCGGAAGTGCATTACATTCGTTTTGGCGGGGTGGAATACTTCGCCGGCCCCATGCACTGGCGCGGGGCCAGTTTCGCCCAGCGCCCGGCCAGCGACTGCCTGGAGCTGCTGCGCCGGGCCGGGCGGGTGAACGAATTCGTGGAGGAAGAGACGCTCAAAGAGCGCAACATTCGCTTATTCGTCGTCCAGCTTGAGCAATCTGAAGTGCAAATTGTGTGCCACCTGGCCAACAAATATTCTGGCTGAAGCTCACCAGTGCAGGCGGCTGAGCGCCAGCAGCGCGACTTTTTCTGCGCCATCGGTGGTATAGCCCAGGACGGTCACATGGCCGGGGCGATCACCGGGGCGCACCTGGCGCGGCCCGTACAGGTGAAAATGCGTGCCCCCTACCGCAATGGCATCGCGCAGGGTGTCCAGCGACAGGCGCGAGGGGCGATCCGGGTTCAAATACAGCAGCGCCGCAGCCGGGGCGATCTGGTCAACATCGCCCGGCACCAGCCCGGCCACCACGCGAATTTGATTATGCAGGTGGGAGGTGATGGTGGCTTCCAGCGTTACATGGGCGGCATCGTGCGGGCACGGGGATATTTCGTTGTAGCGCAGGGTGCCGTTTTCCAGTTCAAACAATTCCACCGCGAACACACCCACGCCTGCGATGGCTTCCACCGCCCGCTTCGCCAGCTCCACCGCCTGATAGGCCGTGCTTTCTTCGATGCCGGCCGGGCAGCGCACCGTCTGGCAGGCTCCCTGCTCCTGCTCCGTTTCCAGCACCGGGTAAAATTGCAGCGCCCCCTCGCGCCCGCGCACGACGATCACCACCAGTTCGCGCACAAAGGACACGTATTCCTGGGCCAGCAGGTCATAACCACGCAATTTTTCCAGCGCGTCGGCCACTTCGGCCGAGCGCCGCAGGGTGACGTTGCCTGCCCCGCCCCGGCTAAAATGCCGCGCCTTCAGCAGCAGCGGGAAACCATATTCTTCAATCGCCGCCATGACATCGGTCGCTGTTTGCACCGGGCGAAACCGCGGCACCTCCAGCCCGGCGGCCTGCATGGTGCGGAACTGGCGCACCTTATCCTGAATTTGCGCCAGTGTGTTCACGGCCGGGTAAACCGGCGTGCCGGCACTTTCGATCACCTGGAGCGCGGCCAGCGGCACCTGTTCCGCGGCCAGCGTCACCACATCGCAGCGCCCGGCAAACTCGCGCAGTTGCGCCTCATCCTGCCAGCCTGCGGCCAGCGCTGCATCGGCTGCCGCCGCGCCGGGCGCGAAGAACACCACATCCATGGCCAGCGTTTGCGCGGCCCGGGCCAGCATGGCCGCCGCGGGCCCGTCGCCCATAATTCCCAGTCGTAACATGCGCCTCTGCTCAGCCTTATCCTGATTAAATTCGTGTGAATCATACCATAGCCGATTGCAAGTCTATGACGATGGCTTTAAGATCATAAGCAATTATTCATGTACACCACGGTTGATGATGCGCTGCCTTTTCGCCCTGGCCTGGTTCATGTGCCTGCTGCTGCCGGCGGCCGCGCAGGCACTGCCGGCCCCGCGCCTGCTGGAGACCGGGGCCGGGGCGCTGGATGCGGTCGCTTTCAGCCCGGATGGCACCCTGCTGGCCACCGGCGGGCGTGACCACGTGATTCGCCTGTGGGATGCCACCAGCGGAGCCGCCACCTGGCACCTGCCGGGGCACACCGCGCGGATCACCAGCCTGGCCTTCAGCCCGGATGGCACGCTGCTGGCCTCCGGGGATCGCACGGGAACGGTGATGCTGTGGGCGCTGGCCGACCAGCGCCGGCTGAAGGTGCTGCCGCTGCATGGCGATGAAGTGACCGGGCTGGCCTGGCTGCCGGCACAAAATCTGCTCGTCAGCGCCGGGCGCGATGCCGCCATCCTCTTTTATGCTGTGCCGGCCGATGCCGTGGCCCTGCGGCTGGAGCATTACGGCGGCCCCGTGTGGGACATCGCCCTCAGCCCGGATCAGCACGCGCTGGCCGCCGCCGGGGAGGATGGCAGCATCTGGGT